>NZ_JBEYXC010000016.1:0-268408 GCF_040644695.1 Streptomyces sp. NPDC046909
AACTCCCACACGTCATCGCCGCCGCCACCGCAGCCCAACAGGCCCGGTGGCGGTGACATGTGGCCTCAGGTGTGCCCACGATCCGATGCCGACCCCATCTCGGATCCGAGATGGGGAGATCAACTGAGCGAGGCTGTCCGTCTGCTGAGCACCTGGTGGGGATTTTCAGAGAGCCCCATCAGCGGCGGTCATCGGACGGCGTACCGCGCCGGTGGGGCGCCCCTCGGCATCCAGCAGCGGCTCGGTGCCCATGACGGAGACTGCCTGACAGAGCACATGAGCGGGATGCAAGCACCACGACGGGACCGCGAGATCAGCGAGGTCAGCAGGCCCAGCGGCATGAAGGGCCGAACGGCCCTTGCAGCGGGGATACGGGCAGCCTTCGATAGAGGCGTCAGACCTGCGAGCGGCCCCGGCCCCCGGCCCCGTGCGGCGGACAGGCACCGCCGCACGCGAAGGATCACCTGCCATGACCGACCGGTCACGTCCACCCACCACCGCGGTCCGGGCCGACGGCCGTTCCCCCGCGCCCATCGGGACAGCGCGGTGAAAGACGAGACCGCCCGCCGCCTCGCCATGGCCCGCCCACAGGGCGCAGCAGCAGTCGCAGGACCGCGTCGTGCGGTCTCGCTGGATCCCGACGAGGCCCTGCGGCTGCTCGGCAGTGTGCCGCTGGGCCGAGTCGTCTTCACCCAGAAGGCGCTGCCCGCCGTACGTCCCGTCAACCACGTCCTGGACAACGGTGATGTCGTCATCCGCACCCACGACGGCGCCGCCCTGGTCTCGCACGTGCCGCAGGACGGCGACCACGGCGTCGTGGTCGCCTACGAGGCCGACGACATCGACCCCGCCACGCATCTCGGCTGGAGCGTCGTCGTCACCGGCTACTGCCGTCTGGTCACCGACCCCGAACAGATCGCGCGGTACCAGAACATGCTGCACCCGTGGTCGGACCAGCGGATGGACCACGTCGTCCGCATCCGCCCCGACCTGATCACCGGCGTCCGGCTGGTCAACGGCACCCGCCCCCAGGCATCGTCGAGCGGCTGACCATGCTTCCCGGCGGCCCCTGTTGAGCCGTCCGTTCGCGCACAGTCGGCTGCCGAAAGCCCGGGCGGAGGGGAAGACACTCCGCCCGAGCCGGGCACCTGCTCTCCGTCGGCCCGGGTGAACCGCGAGGAAACCCGGGCCGTCAGGCGAGGGTACCGACGAACAGTCCACCTGCCCGCACCGGGCGGGCGAAAGGGGCCGAAGGGCCCCTCTCAGGGGCGGCGCACCTTATGTCGCGCCCCGGCGCCGCGTGTCCCGGTGAGCGCACGGCGCATCGGCCGGACCGGGAGGCAGGGGCACCCGCCATCGCAGGCACGTCCCTCCACCCGGCATCTGCACCCGGCTCGACGGCGTCAACCGTGTCAGTCTCCACCGTGGAACCGCTCGGCGTACCGGACCAGACAGGCGGCCGAGCTGCTGGTCAACACCCGAGAGAGGGGTAGTTGTGCCCGGCCGACGCCCCCCTCCGCACCGCCGGCCGGGCACCGGATTCCCCGCCCGCCACGCGGGAGGATCGCGGGCGGGGATGGTTCACCGGTATCAGCCGTACGGCGCCTGCCGTGCGGCGGCAGGAAGTGGTGGGGAGAGCTGTCTCATCGGTGGCCTCCCGGCTGACGTCGTGATCGGCGGAGGGCGGGCCGCGGGAGACGGGGCCAGTTCAACGCCTCCGCGGCCACACTCGTACTGCGTCGGCCGGGGTCCGGGGCACTGCCAGAGAGCCTACGGCGACCGCGCTTGTCTCGGTGAGAGCCCGTCTGCCCCGGAACGCGGGCGCATCAGCCCATTGACATGGGCATACATGGAGTCGCCGGGACGCGAGTGTCAAGGAAATACGTTAAAAACAATCCGATTGGGGGAATCGAATTCGAAGAATCGTTCCTTCTTCCTGCGGGTGACCGGTCTCGCCATAGGCTGGTCGGCTGTCGTCACCCCAGTCCCTGGTGGCCCGCACATGTCATCGCCGCTCTCCGGGGGGAGTATTCGGAGGGCCTGGCTCTTCAGGGGGAGCCGCCATTCAGGAGACGACCGCATGGCCCGTCGGGCACATCCAGGTCATCGGGGTTCACGGACTGGTCGTGATCGAGTTCCACGGCGAGATCGACATCGCCGCCGCTCTTCCGATGATGCCCGAGTTGGACGCCGCGACCGCGGTGGCGGGGCAGACGGTGGTCGTCGACCTCACGCCCACCGAGTTCTTCGACTGCTACGGGCTGAGGTTGCTGGACCGCGCCGAGCGGCGGGTCAGGGAGCAGGGCGGGCGACTGTTGCTGGTCTGTCCCCACCCATTGATTCTCCAGATCCTGCACCTCGCGGGCCTGAGCAGCCGACTCGCCACGGTGCCGACGCTGGCGGAGGTTCTCACGCCCGACGCCCCGGAAGCCACCGGCTGAACCCGGCACGCCCAGGCTGCCGTGGCACAGAGCAGCGAGGGACGCCGCGCCCCGCACGTATGGCAACCCGAGACAGATCGCAGTCCGGCCGTCCAGCGGGCGGGAACAGAATGGCGGTGTACGGCCGTCATCCCGGAATCAGGCCTTCGTCGGCCAGCAGTTCCTGCATCTCGTGCATGTGGCGTCGACTGGTGCCCTCGTCGGGCAACATGACGTCCAGCGGGGTGGGGACGTCATCAGGCAAGGGAGTGCCCAGACCGCGCACCGCGTCCAGCAGCGCCTGGAACCCGGCCACGCACTCCTCGTCGTCCCCGGACGCGGCCGCCGACCGCAGCGCGGCATCCAGCTCGCCCAGCCTGCCCACGTGCGCGTCGGGGACCTCGTACTGTCCCTCGCCGAGAATCCGCATGATCACGACGGTGCCTCCTCCTCCGGCCTCCGGCGGGCTCCAGGTGGCTCGACGAAAGTGCCTCACCCCCAGGCTCCCCCGCCGCCGCCGGCTCCGCACGGGCCCCAAGGGCCTTGGCCAGGACCCGAACGTCCCTCGTCCTTGGTCCGGTCGGGCACCCCATCCTGAGCACGGGGCTCCGTTCGAGGGACCCCACCGTTCCCGACGGATGCGCGGGTGCTTCAGGATTCGACCTTCGGATACCTTCCGTTCCCTCCGGGGGCGGGACCGGGTGTGGCGGGTATGTGGTCGGTCCGGTGTGGGCGGGTTTCTTGGTGACGGAGACGCGGCGCGGCGCGATGGTGCCGCCGACGGGATGTGTGCTCGGGGGCTCGGCGTCCAGGAGGCCGTAGACATCGGTGGCGTCCACGGTCTCGTGGCTGAGCAGCAGCCCGGCCAGTTCCTCCAGCTGTGTGCGGTGCCGCGTGAGCAGGTCGGTGGCGTGGTGTTCGGCCTCGCGCAGGTGGCGGGCGACCTCGGCGTCGATGGCGGCCGGGGGGGCCTCCGCGAAGGGGCGGCTGGACATGGCGCTCCCGCTGCCGCCCAGGGAGACCGAGCCGCCCTGCGGACAGCCCACCGGTCCGAGCGCGGGCGACACCCGAACTCGCGGACCATCTTGGTCGCCAACTCGGTGGCTGACGCGAGGTCGTTGGCCGCGCCCGTGGAGCCCTGGCCGAGGACAACCAGTTCGGCGGCGCGTCCGCCGAACCGTACGGCCAGGCTCTGGGTGAGCAAGTCCTCGCCGTACAAGTGCCGCTCTACCAGCGGGAGTTGCTCTGCGGCATCGAGGACCCGTCCAGCGGGCAGGGTGGTGACCTTGGCCATCGGGTCCGCGCTCGCCGACAGCGCGGCGCCCGGTGCATGTCCGGCCTCGTCGACGGCGACGGTTTCCTTCTCCACGGGCAGCAGCACGTTCGAGGTCTCGCGTCGGCGAGCGGGAGCCTACGGGCCCGCGCCAAGGGTGGGGAATCGTTCCTTCCGCCTGTGCGGTTCGAGCCCGGGCGCTGAAAGAAGCGGGGCCGAACGGCCCTCACACCCTGGCCCTTTCAGCCCTGTCACAGCACGGAATCAGACATAAGCTGGAATCAGCCTGCGGGGCGAGCGAGGGAGTCCGCCCGGAACGGCCACCTCCAACAAGGGAGTTACCGCCCCTGTCAAGAGAGGGGGTCGAAGTGTCGACGGACGGGCTGAGAGGCCGGAAGGTCGATGGACCGGACGGCGACCTCCAGCACCTGATCCGGACCATGCCGGCGAAGGGAGCCCACCTCGCAGGTTCTGCCGTCCTCCGCGCCCACCTCGGCGCAGGACAACCCGGAGTCCGAGACCGCGGCCGACTGCCCAAGCAGGGGCAGGGTCGGCATCCCCGGAACGTCTCCGACGCAGCCGAACGCCAGCCCGTGCCGATCCGCCAGTGTGCGTGCCAGCCGCAGCACACCGATACCGCCCGCGCCCAAGTCGGCGGTGTGCCGCAGGTCGACCAGGACCCCCGCACCCCCAGGGCGGATGGCACCGTGCAGCAGGCGTCCGAGATGCGGTTCGGCGGCCGGACCGATCTCCCGCCGGACCTCGATCAACAGCCATCCGGAGTGACGGCGGAGGGTGACCGGTGACGGGCCCGGGTCTGCGTCGACGGCTCGTACCACCCGCGGCCGTGATGCCGCCGCAGAGCACCGCCAGGACAGAAGTGCCGCCCTGGGGCGGAGAGGAAGAGAAACGCTCCACGTCATGGTGCCCCCTGAGCACGACCGAAGAGGTGGAACAAGCGCGGCGCATAACTGGATCAACCGCATGCAAGCGCATAAAAAGCATGCCCCCGTCGGCCCCTGTGCGACAGGGACCAATGGTCCCGAACCGAGGCCCTTCGCTCCCGCCGCGGCCCTTCGGCTCGCTGTGGAATAGAAGCAAAGGGACAACTCGCGACCGCGGTGCGGCGGTTGGGTGCCGCCAAGCGCCGCGGTCGACGGTCAGGGAGATGGCGGTCATGCGTTTCGACGACCGTCGGGCGGCCGGGCGACGGCTCGCCTGGCATCTGGAGTTCCTGCGCGGCCGGCACGTGGTGGTGCTGGGGCTGGCGCGCGGTGGTGTGCCCGTGGCCTACGAGGTGGCCCAGGAGCTGGGCGCGCCGCTGGACGTGCTCGGGGTACGCAAGCTGGGCGTGCCGTGGCAGCCGGAACTGGGGTTCGGCGCGATCGGCGAGAACGGGGTACGCGTCCTCAACGACGACGTGATCGAGCAGACCCGGCTGGGGCCCGGCGAGCAGGCCGCCGTGGAACAGGCCGAAGGGGCCGCACTCGAGCGTGAGGTCCGCCGCTACCGCACGGGCCGGGCGCCGGTTCCGGTGACAGGGCGTACGGCGGTGATCGTGGACGACGGGCTCGCCACCGGCGCCACCGCCGAGGCCGCCTGCCAGGTGGCGCGTGGCCTCGGCGCGGCACGGGTGGTGCTGGCGGTGCCGGTGGGACCGATGTCCACCGTCGCGCGGCTGCGTTCGGTGGCCGACGACGTCGTCTGCCTGCAGTCCGTGCACCGTCTCGGCTCGGTCGGCGCCTGGTACGACGACTTCACACAGACCTCCGACGCCGAGGTGGCCGCCCTGCTCGCCCAGGCCACCCACCCCACGCCCGCGCCCCGGCTGACGGTCGCCCGCGATCCGTCGCACCCGAGCCAGGAGGTGCCGGTGCCGGCCGCCGGGGTGCGGCTGCAGGCACAGCTCACCGTTCCCGACACGGCGCAGGCGGTGGTGGCGTTCGCGCACGGCAGCGGCAGCAGCCGGCACAGCCCCCGCAACCAGTACGTGGCCGGCGTCCTCCACCGGGCCGGCCTCGGCACCCTGCTCCTCGACCTGCTCACCGAGGACGAGGAGAACGACCGGCACAACGTCTTCGATGTCACGCTGCTCGCCCAGCGCCTGCATGACGCCGCCGCCTGGCTGCGCCGCGAAACCGCCCTGCCCATTGCCTACTTCGGAGCCAGTACTGGTGCGGCCGCCGCCTTGGAGGCCGCCGCCCCGGACGCCGACGTCCGGGCGGTCGTCTCCCGGGGAGGCCGTCCCGACCTGGCCACCCCGGCAGTGCTGGCGCGGCTGCGGGCCCCGACGCTGCTGATCGTCGGCAGCCGGGACACCGCGGTGCTGGACCTCAACCGGCTCGCCGCCGACCGGATGACCTGCGAGCACCACCTCGCGGTGGTCCCCCGGCGCCACCCACCTCTTCGAGGAGCCCGGCGCCCTGGCCACGGTCGCCCAGCTGACCCGCGACTGGTTCACCGCCCACCTCGCCCGCCCTACCAGCGGGACACCACTGCCCCGGTCGGCGTGAACACGACGGTGACACGCGACCACCAGAGAACAGCCCGGCGGACCGTCCACCGGCAACCACGCGCAGACTCTCGTACCGCGCGAGGGCCGAAGCGTGCGCCCCACAAGGGCCGTACGGCCCCTCGCGGCAGCCCGCCCGGCCTCTCCCCTGCATCGCCCCGCCGTCCCTAGCGTTGCTCTGAGCCCCGGGGACAGGTGCCCGGCGGGGCGAGCAAGGAGGAGCTGCCGATGCGAGCCACCACCTCGGTCACCACGGACGACGGCGCCCGCCTCCACACCACCGTCGCCGGGGACCCGGACGCGCCGGTGACCGTGCTGCTGTGCCACGGCTACATGCTCGACCGCACCGCCTGGCACTACCAGCTCCCCGCCCTCGGCCGGGCCGCCCGGCTGGTGCTCTACGACCAGCGCGGCCACGGCTGCTCCACCCTCGGCACCGCCCCGGTCACCATCGAGCGCCTCGGCGAAGACCTCCATCAGGTTCTGACGGCGACCGCCCTGCGCGGCCCCGTGGTGCTCGTCGGCCACTCCATGGGCGGCATGGCCGTCATGGCCCTGGCCGCCGCCCACCCCGACCTCTTCGGCACCCGCATCACCGGAACCGCCCTGCTGTCCACCTCCGCCGGACAGCTGAACGGCACCCCGATGGGGCTGCCCCCTGCCGCGGCCCGGCTTCTGCACCTCGCGCTCGCCGCCGGCCTGCCGCAGCTCGCCCGCCTGCCCCGGACCGTGGACACGGTCCGCCGCCACACCGGCCCCCTCGCCTTCCGCCTCACCCGCCCGCTGCTCTACCGAGCCCCGGTCGAGCGGGCCGCCGCCCAGGTCACTGTCCGTGCCATGTCCCGGGCGCCGATCACCACGGTGGCCGCCTGCTATCCCGCACTCATGGCCCACGACCAGCTCGCCGCCCTGCCCGCGCTCGGCCGCTGCCCGGTCCTCGTCGCCGTCGGCACGAACGACCAGATCACCCCGGCCGCCCACAGCGCCACCCTCGCCAGCCGGATCCCCTCCGCCGAACTCGCCGTCGTGCCCCGCGCCTCGCACCTGCTGCCCCTGGAACGCCCGCACGAGGTCAACAAGCTGCTCCTGGCACTCGTGTCCCGCGGCACGGCCACGCTCACACCCGGCCCGGCGGGGCACACACGCTCAGTCCCCGGAGACGCTCAGCCTCCGCCGCCGGTATGCCGTCCCGGCCACACATCCGTCGGACAGCCGTACGCCATCGCACTCCCCCACCCCTACGCGGGCCGTCCGCCCGGGCTCGGCCCACAATCGGACGATGCGATTCCGCAATCTGTCGAGCGTCCGCCCGCCCACCGACCGGATCCTGTCCGGCATCTGGGGTATCGCGTTCTACGGCCGCGTCGTCCCTCTGCATCCGCCCTGCGCGGCGTCGGTACTGGTCACCGCCCGACACGGAACGGCTCCGTCCGTTCGGCCGGGGCTCTCGCAGGCGCTATTGTCCCGCCCGTGCGACGAACACGTGGCCCTGTGCGCGGCGGCGGCCGAAATGCCTTCACCGAAGATGCACAGGCCAGCCATCAGTGGGCAGGGTTCGCCTTGATCCCCCCGTTCCGGCGGCCGGTCCAACGGCTGCCGGACCACCCCGAAACGAGGTGAACCCCCCATGCCCAAGCAGTCACGTGAGGAACGGCTGGCCACCGCGTTCGTCGAGCTGGCCGACACTCTCGTCGGCGACTTCGACATCATCGCGTTCCTGCACACCCTCGCCGACCACTGTGTCGACCTGCTCGACGTCACCGCCGCCGGCGTCATGCTGGCCACCCCCCAGGGCGACATCCTCGACGCCGCCGCCTCCGACGACCGCACCCGCCAATTGGAGACCGACAGCATCGACTGGAACGAAGGCCCCTGCCTGGACTGCTTCCACACCGGAAAGCCGATCTCCGGCATCCCCCTGGTCCACCCGCACGCGCGCACCCACTGGCCCCGCTTCGCCCACAGGGCCCAGGAGCTCGGTTTCACCTCCGTCGCCGCGGCCCCCCTGCGGCTGCGCGAGCAGACCATCGGAGCGCTCAACCTCTTCCGCGCCGACCCCGACCCGCTGGAGCCCGCTCAGCTGCGCCTGGGCCAGGCACTGGCCGACATCGCCACCATCGGCATCCTGCAACAGCGCGCGGTGCACGAACAGGCCATCGTGTCGGGGCAACTGCAGGCCGCCCTTGACTCCCGGATCGTCATCGAGCAGGCCAAGGGGGCCCTCGCCCACATCCGCGGCATCAGCGTGGACGACGCCTTCCACCAGCTGCGCCACTACGCCCGCCACCACCGGCGGCGGCTGACCGACGTCGCCCGCGAGGTGATGGACGGCAGCACCGAGGTGCCTCTCCCCGCGCCGGAACAGTGACCACCGCGGCGTCCGAGCCGAGCACACCGACGAACGACCCCGACGCGGGGAAGAGGGGAGGAACCATGGTCAGCCCACAGATGTCCCAGCTCCTGCACGACCTCACCACCGAACGTGACCCCGGTCCGCCCCTGCCCCCCGCCCGGCTGCGGGCCTGCGCCAAGGTGCTGGGCCTGGACGGCCTCGCCCTGTCCCTGGCCCAGCACAGCGGCTCCGCCGAACTGCTGCGGCACACCGGAGCCCGTGCCGCCCAGCTGGAGGACATCCAGTTCACCCAGGGCCAGGGCCCCGGACCGGAGGCCGCCCGCACCGGCCTGCCGGTCACCGAACCCGACCTCACCACCAACCACTCCGCCCGCTGGCCAGGCCTCGTCCCCGAACTCCTCGGCCTGGGCGTCCGCGCCGTCTTCGCCTACCCCCTCGCCCTGGGCACCGTCCGTCTCGGCGTCCTCACCGGCCACCGCACCACGGTCGGAGCCCTCTCCGGCGAACAGGACGCCGACGCCCGCGCCCTGGCCCAGCGGCTGACACTGATGCTCCTCGACCGGGCCGCCTCCCCCGACGACCCCACCGTCTGGCTGACCGAGACCAGCCACCTGCACCGCGCCGAGGTCCACCAGGCCACCGGCATGGTCGCCAAACAGCTCGACGTCAGCCCCGCCGAGGCCCTCGTCCGCATCCGCGCCCACGCCTTCCACACCGGACGCCCCCTGTTGGAGACCGCCCGCGCCATCCTCGCCCGCGAACTGTTCCTGACCGCCAACCACCCTCCGCAGGGCGAGCACAGGCCCTGAACCGGCGCCGGCACACCGCGCGGCCGCCCGTGTCTCCCCCCGTCGCACACCAGACATGCCCCACTCGCAGGCTCCGAACGGCCCAGCGAGTCAGGCCAGTTGGCCCGCGATATCGGCAACTCCCACATGGTGCACTGAAAGTGAGGTTTACCCCCGTTCTTCCCAGAAGATGAAAGTGGGGAACACCATGGCAACCACTCGCATCGCTATCCGCCGTGTCGTACTCGGGGGCATTGTGCTCGCGCTCGGCATGCTCACTCCCGCGACCGGCGGTCGGGCGGACGCCGCCGCGGCCACCACGACCACCGCCGCAGCCGGGGTCACCAGCCGCAGCGGCAGTCCGACCTCCACGGTCGACCGGGTCGCGGACTTCTACGGCACCTACATCGACGTCCTGTACGACACCGGGCGCGGCCGACTCGCGAACGCCCTGCGCGCCCACTACCTCACCACTGACCTGCAACGCAGCCTGGCCCGCTGGGAGACCGTCCACCACCGGGACGGCGTGCTGCGCGCCGAGGGCGTCCCGGTCCGATGGTCCGTCGTCTACAACGACAGCGGTATGGGCCACTGCTGGAGCCGGGTCACGCTCACCTGGCAGGACCCCGGAAACCGGACCCACCACACGCACCTGATGGTCCAGTCCGACCTGGCGACCATGCTCATCTCCGGCATCAGGACCGACAAGTAGTCCGCAAGCCCCGCCCAGCAGCCACACACGCGGCCTGTCGGCCCGGTGAGGGGCCGGTCGGCCCCTGTCGCGGCGAGCGCGGGGCGCGCACGATGAGCACACGTCCCGTCGCGCGAGAACTCGGCGCGTCAGAGCGGGCCGCGAGGAGGACAACCTGGAGGTGGTCGCCGTGAGCACGGTTCCCTGGCGCCGGTCCCGCAAGCGCGCGATGACCGTCCTGGACCTGCCGTACGTGGAGCGCACCGTGGGCGTGGAGGCCGCCCTGTGCCTGCCGAGCGTGATGGTGCTGGTCATCGAGGACCTCTGTGCCCAGGTCGCCCACGAGGACTGGCAGCGCCGAGAGCCACCGCGCTGGCGCCCCGCGGCTCGCCACCACTGGTGCGGTGAGGGCCAACAGCTACGCGCCAAGAAGGACCGGCTGAAGGAACTGGCCGCCCAGTGCCTGGACTCCCCGGAGTGACCGGGTCCGACCGCTCGTGTCCGGCAGGCCCCTGTTCCATCCCGGCCGCCCGCTCTACGGTGGGCAGTGCCCCAGCCCCGGTACCCGCAGTCCCGCCTTCGGAGCCGGGAGGGGCCACGCCGGAACCGGCCCGTACGCGGGCCGCAGCGGAGGGGCCAGGCCCTTCCCGGGCACACCGGGCAATCCCCTGTCACGGCGTGCCCGGGAAGACAGCGAGCCCGCCTCTTCGATGACGCTCTCCAACGCGACGCCCGGCTGCTCACTGTCGACGGCCGTATCCATCACGGGCCGTTCGGACGGCGCCCCTGGGCCCATCGGCACTTGGCGGTCCGCCGCGGTCCGGAGTCAAGTGGAATCGAGCAGACGTAGGAACAGTTGGGAGGACCTCATGAACTGGCCGACCGCAGCCGTCGTCATCGCTGTCGTCTTCGCCATCGCGGCGATCATCAGCGCCTTCCTCGCACGGCCGAAGGGGTAGAAGAAGCAAGGGACGTCACCCGCAACTCCGCTGTGCTGTCCGTGGCCGCGGTTCCCTTCGACCGGAACCGGCGCATCGGATTCCCGGCACCCGCTCCCGGTGGAACGGTGGTCGGGCTGTCACGGCCGTACTCGTCGACCGGGTTCCGCTCCAGGCCCTTTCGGCCACCGCGCCCAGTGACGGAGTGCCTGTTCCGCGCCCTCGCCAGCAGCCTCCTCGTCGGCATTGTCACCCTCGCGTCATCGGCATTGTCACCCTCGCGGACATCAGCCGCGCCCGACCCTGCATCACACGGCTGTGCGACCGCGGACCGGACTCACCGATTCCCGCGCATTGAGCTCGCCCCTGCTTGGTGTCCTGGACGTGCACGCGACCTGATGGGAGTGCCGCAGGCTCCTGTCCGAGACAGTGGCGGCCCTCCAGACCCTGATGTCCACGTGCGTCACGAAGTGCTCCGCAGCGAGCCCGGCCGAGGTCCTGGCCAGGAACCCAGCACTCGGACACCGGGCCCGCGGGCCGATCGGGGATCACCTTCGACGACGGGATCGTCGTCCGTCGGCCTCACGCGGGCCCAGCGCCGGGGCGGGACGACCCGGCCCGCCCCTCTTTCTTTCCCGAGGAGCCGCCGTAGCGGCCTGCGCCGGTCCCTGTGCCGACGCCGCCCACGGGACGCGTCCGCTTCCCCGGGCCGCCACCCTGCCCGGCCCGGGGAAGAGAAACACGGAGAGGAGGTCCTTCCCCAAAAGGAACCCCCTCGCCGCCTGTCTCGCGGGCTCGCCCCCTACCCTCACACCACAGACGCCGCCGGGGCAGGTACCGAACGGCTCATCCCATAGGGCCGACCGGCCCCATGGGCGCGTGGCAGGACGGATCCACATCCCCGCGGAGAGGCCGATCGGCTCGGGCTGCGCCTGTGGGCTCCTTTCGCGCGGACCGACCGGGTGTGACGATGCCCGACGGAGGCCAGGTGGACTGACCGCTTGGGGCCAAGGGGGGGCGGGGCGGACATGTCGTTTCGGGATCGTGTCCGCAGGTCATGGAATGCACACCGTCGATGTCGCGACGGTGACCCTCAACGCCTTCCGACTGGACGGCATCCCCCTCTTCACCACGAAGACAACCGACGAGGTACCCAACGACGGCATGGTGCGATTCCATCTTGTGGGCACCACCGAGGAGTTCGGCCGGTTGAAGTTCTTCGTCAGCCCCAGCGGCGACGCGGCGGAGTACGAACAGCGGGCCTGCTGCAAGATCTCGGAGGGGACCTTCTCCGGCACGGTCCTGCCGGGTTCGGCCAACTATCCCGTCACCTGTAACGCGCACCGCGCATTCCACCACCGAGTCCGGTCGCGTCCTGGGCCAGGGGGGCATCGACGCGGCCGTCCAGATCCAGCGTGACGACGACACTCACGTCGGTCCGCCCGGAGCCTCGCCATGAAGACCCGAGTGTTACCGCGCCATAGGTGCATCTGCGCAGTCGCCGCCCCCGCTGGCCCTGTTGGGTGCGATCGCGGCAACCTCCGGATGCGGCTCAAACGGCGATCCGGACGACCCTCAGGCCTCGACGACGATCACCGCCTCGTCTCCGCCGGACGAGTCGGCTCCTACGACCACGCGATGGCCACGGCGCGCATCACGCTTCCCGGCCGGGTGCACGAACGACCAGGCTGCAGAGCGTCCCCTTCACGGTCACGGGCGCCGTTCCGCAGGGCACCCGGTTCTGGATCTGCGTCCAGCCCGTGCAGGCACCGCAGTTCTGGCCGCAGCCCGGACTGATCGCCGACCGGGCCGGAACGTACACGGCCACCGCCGCCTGGGGACCGGAGACCAGCGGCGTACAGGAGCACTATCTGATCCACGTGGTGTCCGCGGACAAGGCGGCGTCCGACACCTTTCGGAACTTCCTGCGCGCGCGGGAGTCCGACCCGGCCCGCCCTCCCGCTTCGACACACTCCCCGAAGCTGGTGCGTTAATCGCCCAGATGGACGTACTCAGGTCCCGCTGAGGTCACAGGGGGCGCTGGGCCGCGGCGCGCAGCAAGGTCGCCGACGTGACGCGGACAGTCACCCCCACGCACCCCATGCCGACTCCACGGTGGAATGCAGCATGAAGCGCGGATCATCGGCGACACACCTGCGGATCGGGCCAGGAGCGCCGATGAGATGGAACCGTACCTCGCAGTCGAACGCGAACAGCCCCCGAAGGGCGTCGTCCGCAAGCCCGTCCTTGCAGCGGAGCTCTGTCAGGTCGAGGAAGAACTCGCTGTGCTCGGCGTCGTCACGGGCATGCAGATCCTGCCGCAGACGAGGCTCGGTGGCCGGTCCGAGCGTCCCGCTGACCGCGATCCACACCCGCCCCGGAGCCTCGGCCAGCACGCGCGTCCGTACGATCATGATCTCCATCAGGGTCCCCCGCGCGAGGCATGAACGGCCTCCTTGCTCCAGCCTCCCCTTCACCGGTGCCAACAACACCCGGGCGCCGTGCCATCCAGCCGTTCACCAGGCCTGCGCCGAGGGTGGCGAGGCACTGTCGAGGCTGCGCATGGACGAGTGTGTCAACTGCAGCTCAAGCTCCCGGCATGGCGCAACCTTCTGTCCGCCTCATCGAGATGCGGCCGAAGCCCCGCGTGTCCCCCGCCCCTGTGCGCAGCAGCCGCAGGGATGAACTCGGGGGCTGTCTTCAGTGGTGCTCTCGTCGTAACGGGCTGCGACTCCCCACCGGCGCCCTCCCCAGCACCGGGATGATCTCGGTGCCGCCTGATGAACTCCCATTCTCCATCGGCGAGTTGCGCACGCATCACCCACCTGCCCTGGAGGACCGGCACCACTCCAGGGCTGGATCACAGGTACAGACGAGTCCTGGCTCCGCCGAGCGGCTCGGGACAGCCCCTACGAGCCCGTCGTACTGATCGCGCCCGCCGCGCCCAGAAGCTCGTGCAGGAGATGCGAGGCGGTGATCATCACACCGATGGGACGCGTACGCCCATCTTCCGGCCCGCCCTTGACCTTCTCGGCGACCGCCACCAGCGGGCTGCGCACCCGCGCCATCAGCGCGGCCACCTCCAGGGCGGTGTCGTCGGGATCCGCGATGGGCGGCGGCTCCGCCTTGCTGGACAGGCAGTCGCCTACGCTGCGGCCCGCCAGCGCCTGGCGCAGCCGGTCGGCGTGCTTTTCGTCGACGACGGCGGCCAGGGTCGATACGAGGTGCGGGAGTGCCACCGTCCACCCCGGCGAGGTCGTCGACGTGAAACAGACGGGCGATCGGTACATCGGTGGAACTGTGCGCGACAATCTAGAAGGCGATGCACACGGCGATCAGCGTGAACGCCTCCTCGCCCTGCGGGATCCCAGCCTGCAGCACCAGCAGCCCGTACACCGCGCGCCGAACACCAACAGGACGGCGAACTTGGCCAGTTCCGCCGGTGACCCACCCAGCGGCTCTAACGGCGGGTATGTCGCGGTGGTGCTGGCCATCGTCCTGATCCGGCCGGCCTCGCCGCTGCTGTCGCTGCTGGGTACCCGGTTCACCTGGCAGGAGAAGCTGGTCGCCGCCTGGTTCGGGCCGAAGGGCTTCGCCTCGGTCCTCCAGGAAGCGTGCAGTGAGCACCGCGCCCACGGAGAACGCGGCGAGATAGGGGGTGGCGTGCGTGAGGTGGCAGACCGCGTACAGGATCACGCCGACCGCCAGCGGCAGCAGCTTGGGCTCGGCGCCCAGCAGCCGGAACCGCACGAGTTCGATCACGGCGAAGGGAAGTGCGACACCGAAGACCAGCCCGAGGACCAGCTCCAGCGCGGTCTTCCCGAGGTCGGCCTCAGCGTGCCCGGAGGTCGGTCCGGCCGCGGCGATCACGATGAGGCCGACCGGCAGGGCGAGCCCGTCGTTGATGCCGCGAGGACACTTGCGACGGCGGCTTCACCATGGCCCTCACCCTCCCGGCCGCCCCCAGTCAGGAGCCGTCGCACTCCAGCCCTCCGGCGACGGCCACGCCGTACCGTACGCACCTGCAGCTACGGCCGGCGTCAGAGACGTGTCAAGGCCATGCACGCCCCGGTGCCGTGCGAGGCAGGCGGCGGGATGCTTGCGTCAACGGCTGCCTACCAGTCCCGCGAGGTGAACCATGCGGAACCAGCTTCGTGACCGGATCGCCCTCGCGGCGGCCCTGATCGCCCCGCTCATGGTCGCTCTCGCCCTGGTCCCGTTCCGCCCCCACATCTCGTCCGCGAACCTGGCCCTCGTCCTCGTCGTGGTCGTCGTGGCGGTGGCCGCCCTCGGCAACCGGACCGCCGGGTCCTGACGGCACTGTCGTCGGCCGCCTGGTTCGACTTCTTCCTCACCCGCCCGTACCAGCGGTTCACCATCGCCGGCAGCGACGATATCGCCACGACACTCCTGCTCCTGGCGGTAGGCGTGGCAGTCTCCCAACTCGTCGCCCATGCCCGCACGTTGAAGCTGGTCACCATCACCGACGCGGCGCTTCTCGCCCGCATCCACGACACCGCGAACCTCGTTCAGTCCGGAGCCTCGCCGTACGCCGCGGTGGACCAGGTACGCCGGCAATTCGTCGAGATCCTGGGACTGCGCGGCTGCCGCTTCGAACACGGAACACTGCTCGGCCGACCGCCTCGCCTGGAACAGGACGGCTCCGTCACTGCAGGGCGCGCTCACTGGCCTCTGGAGCAAGACGGCTGGCCCGACGGAGAAATCGAACTGCGCACCTCGGTGGGCGGCCGCTATCTCGGCCGTTTCATGCTGCTCCCGGAACCCGGGATCGCGCCCGCTCCCCTGCAGTCCCGCCTGGCCGCCGTGAGCCTCGCCGACCATGTGGGCGCGGCGCTCGACACGGCTGGGCCGGTGCTCGACGGGTAGCGGTGTTGCGGGTGCCGTTCCTGACCGGTCGAGCGACAGCAGGAAGCGGCCCGGCTGAACATGATCGCCTACCTGCTGGTCTCCGTACCCCTGCCACGAGGTTCCCGGACCACGTAGGCCATGCGGCCGGACTGGGGCCGGGGTGACGTCCCTCGCGGCGTCCGGCGCCTGTCACCAGGAGGTCCGCATGGCGCGAGGCCGCCCCCAACGCCTATACCGTCCGTGCCTCGCTCCTCTCATAGTGGATTGCTCCTCAGGGGTGTCCGGGACGGCGGTGTCAGTCGTGCGCGACGACGGCGACGGGCGCGCCGGCGTGGTGCAGTACTGCGTGTGTGACCGGGCCGATGTGGGCGCCGATCGGACTGCGGCGGATCCGACGGCCCACGACGACCAGCGAGGCCTCACGGGAGGCATCGACCAGGTGGACCGAGGGACTGCCGGAGCGGGACTCCTCGACGACATCGACGTTCGGGTACTTCTGGCGCCAGGGCCGCACGGCCTCGGCCAGGGTCGTGGCCTGCTGCCGGGAGATCTCGTCGTGCAGGCCGATGTCGGCGGACAGGCCGTAGACGTAGTACGGCGGCAGGTTCCAGCCGAACACGACCCTCAGGCCGGTCTCGCGCCGGGTGGCGGCCTCGAAGGCGAACTCGATCACCGAGTCGTCCGGGCTGCCTGCGTCGAGGCCCAGGACGACGGGCCGGTAGGGCGCGGCGGCAGACGGGATGCCCGTCGGATCCTCCTCATGTTCGTCGGCGGCCTGCTCGCCGGCGCGGACCAGGACGACGGGCCGTTCGGCATGCGCCACGACGGACATGCCGACGGAGCCGACCATGAACCCGGCGATCCCGCTCAGGCCACGGGAGCCGAGGACGAGCAGTTCCGCGTCCTCGGCCGCCTGGATCAGGACCTCGGCAGGCCGGCCGCTGATCTGCTGCTCGGTCACGTCCACCCCGGAGTGCCGGAGCCTGAGGCCGTCCGCCGCCTCGCGGGGAATCCGTTCGCTCCAGTGCTGTTGCGTCTCGGCACCGAGCAGCGGTGCCTGGGCCATTGGCTCCGGGACCGGCTCCCATACGTGGACGATCTTCAGCGGCAAACCGCGCAACTTCGCCTCGCGGGCCGCCCACTCGGCGGCCGTCCGGCTTTCGGTCGAGCCGTCGAGGCCCACAGTGACGGTGCGGACCATGGTGTCCACCTCCTGAATCGGGGATCCCAATTCATGGTCCTGACAGAAATACGCACGGGGCAGGGGCCACAAGTCCCGGACATGGACCGACCGGCCCACTGGTTCACGAGGCGTACGAGCCACCGGTGCCTCTGATGGGCTGTCGGCAGCCCATCGCTATCCCTCCTTGCCGAGCTCCACGAATGCCGCCCAGGCGGCCGTCCGGACGGTTGATTCCGCGGCTGCGTGCCTTCGTGTCCCGAACCATCACCATCGTCGGTTCGTTGTCGGCCACTTCGATGCAGTTCTCCGTCCCGGTGTAGGAGCTGGTACGCCAGTTGGGGTCCACGGTCTGCATGGTGCTCTCCTAGTCGCTCGGCATCTGGTCGAAGTGTTGGATTTGCTGCCTTGCGCTTGTTTGCGCGACATCACGATGGTCGAGTCCCTGTTCGAGGCCGTCAATCGACTTGCTGCAAACTCGCGCAATCTACTTGGGGGTTGGAAGGCGGCCGTCCTACGGTCGTTGGCGAACCCGAGCAACTGAGGAAGCCGCACCCTGCGGTACCGAGGGGAGATGCGTGGTGGCCACCGTGACCGACGAACCCGACGCTCCAGCCGTCGACGGCCCGCCCATCGACGTGGAGTCGATCGCGGACGGCACCGACGCCGCCCTCAAGATGGAGCTGGGCACGTCGACCCGCGAGGAGATCGACACCAGGACGACGGCCATCGTCGGACAGCTGCGTCTGCTGCTGGGCGAGGAACTCGGCGCCGACGAAGACGCCGCCGTCAGAAACCTGTTCAGACAGGCCTACCACCTGCTGGAGAAGACGAACCGTCCCACACAGCAGACCGCGGCCTTCAACGCCTTCTTCTACATGCGTGACGTGGCCAACCTGGCCCGGCGCCTGCTGTGGATCTACACTGAGCCGAGCCCTCATGCGACCTGATCACCCCATGCTGCTGCACGGCTCGTCCGCGCTGACGCACGCCGAGAGCATCCTGACGCCGGGATTCTGGTGCGATTGGCGCCACGTGGATGGACGGCGGATCAACTCCGCCCGGTGTCCGACCCCTGCATCAGCCATCCGCTGGGCACGCGTTCAGATCCGCATCGTCGCCTCGGCCGTCGCGCCGGACTCCGTCGACCCTCTCGTCGACCGGACCTACCAGGGCTGGCGTGAGAGGCCGTATCTCTATCGATCATGAGCGCGATGTGATCGATAGAGATACGGCCTCAAAGACCAGGTCAGGCCAGACGCCTCCGCTGCTCAGCAGTCCGCCGATGCAGAGCACACACACCGTTGCAACGCCGACTCCGGCCTGCGCGTCCATCCGCTCCGCGGCGGGAAGCCCCCTTCAGCAGCACAAACTGCCTGTGCCAGCACGACTCGACGGGATCCATGTCAGACCTCTACCGACCTTGGTGGGAGAAGGCGGCCCAGTGGAAGGGATGGACGTCCTGTTCGCCGATCATTCGTGCCTGCGCCTCGGCCGGCTCGAGGCCGTCGCGAACCACCAGATGGTGGAAGGTCTCCATGAGTTCCGGGGTGTGCCGGTCCGGAACCGTCCAAAAGACGACCGGCCAGGACCACCCTCACCGTTCAGGCCCACGCACAGTCACTGCGTCGAGGAGTCGAAGCCTGGGGCCAGGCATTGCTCGACTGCGGCAGTCCCGGGAGCGTGGGCTCCAAGAGGCCTCAATGCTGAGCGCGCAGTGCGCTGCCGAGACCGATCGGCCGCCGAGCGCATCCAGCACCGGGGCCAGGTCACGCGCGAGCGCCCAGGACGAGCCGTGGAACTCGAACAGTCCGAGCGCGGGATCCTCGGCGAGGCTGAACCTCAGCCGGATGTACGGCCGTGATCCGCGCACGACCGCCGACAGCTCCGACGTCACGCAAGGGGCCCCGTCCATCTCACATAACCCGTACAGACGCGTATCCCCATAACAGTCCGCGACATCGTAGATCTCGAGGTCGACGCGAGAGATGTTGGTCATCAACTCGATCAGGTGATCGTCAGAAACCACTTCCCTTCGCAGCTCACCGCCCAGGATCCCTGCGACACCCGCCGCAACGTCTTCCGCCAGCGCCGTCACTCGCCACGTCGGCAACGCGATCGGCTCGTGCCCGCGCATGGTGCCCCAATGGAACCGCCCTACGGTCGAGGACGCCGTGCGGCTGGAGCTCCCGGCGATTCCGCTCACCCGGCCCGAAACAGGATTCCGCGTCATGGCAGGCGCCTCGCCGGAACCGGCAAGGGCTGGATGAACAGCAGCAGGTCCACGCGCACATGATCGGGCGAGTCGAGCGGGCCCATCTGATCGAGCAGGACCAGTCCATGACGGTGGGCCGCACTCGCCAAATAGTGGGAGGGATCGGCTGTACCTTCACGGCCGAGGTGACTGTACGTGATGAAGGCAAGTAGCCCGGCGGGCCCGAGCAGTTCGCGCCACGGGATGTCGTCGACCCAGGGAACCGACAGCGAGTCCACGGTGGCGATCACCGTACCGAAGGCCGTGCGGCCGGTCCGCCGGGAGTCCGCTGCGGACTTGAGGGTCCGGTGTACGACTGCGTCCGGCGGCTCCGAGCCAGAAGGCGGTGGCATGAGTCCGGGCACGGACTCGGGCTCGGTCGGCCCCTCGGAACGACAGGCCGGGCCGGGGCACGCTGGGTCGACGGTGCGCGTCTCCACGGTCCTTCCGAGTCGCAAGGCAGACTCGGCGGCCCGTTTCAACGCGGTCAGACAGACTGGGTGGTACTCGTCCGTATGCGAGATCAGTGCGAGTACGCGTTCGCACCGCTGGCTGTATCGAGAGACGACGTCGAGTACGGCCTCCGTCAGCCACGGCGCCTCTTCTGCATCATGCGGTCGATCAGACTGAGACATGGCGAGCCCCTCGGACGCGAAGTGTCCTGTCACTACAAGAGGCCGGAAATCGCCTGCATTTTCGACACGCCTCATCGCGACGGGAGGTCATGTCCCGCTGGGTGGTGTAGTCACGGCAGCTGTTTCGGTTCCGGTTGCGGGGTGATCTGCGGGTCGGGTGGGGTCGGCTGGGTGCTGAAGAGTTCAGCCATGGAGGCTTCGGAGAGGTAGCGGCGGTCGAAGACCTGCCACTCGTCGTGGAGTTCGGCCAGCACCGCGGCGGCGAGCCGGTCCAGGGCGGCGGGGTTGGGGAAGACCTGGACGACGTCGGCCCGTCGTTTGATCTCCCGGTTCAGCCGCTCCAGCGGGTTGGTCGACCAGATCTTCTTCCAGTGCGCTGGTGGGAAGTCCGCGAACGCGGTGATGTCGGCTGCGGCGTCCAGCAGCATCTTCTTGACCTGCGGGAACTGCCGTCCGAGCATGTCGGCGACCACGTCCAGCTGGCTGCGGACCTGCTCGCCGGTGGTCTGCGCGAAGATGGTGCGGATGGTGGCCGCGACCATCTCCCCGGAACCCTTTTCGATCACCGAGAACACGTCCCGGACGAAGTGAACCCGGCACCTTTGCCAGGCCGAGCCGAGGAAAACCGTGCGGATCGCGGCCACCAGCCCGCTGTGGCTGTCGGAGATGACCAGCTGGACGTTCTCCAGGCCACGAGCCCGCAGACTGCGCAGGAACTTCGTCCAGAACGGCTTCGATTCGCTGTCGCCGACCATGAGGCCGAGGATCTCGCGGTGCCCGGTGGCGGAGATGCCGGTCGCGATGACCACAGCCTGGGAGGCGATTCGGTGATTCACGCGGGCCTTGCAGTAGGTGGCGTCCAGGAAGACGTAGGGGAAGACGGTGTGATCCAGCGGCCGTTCCTTGAACGCGGTCAGTTCCTCGTCCAGCTCACCGCAGATCCGCGAGACCTCGGACTTGGAGATCCCGGAGTCCGCGCCAAGTGCTTTGACCAGGTCATCCACGCTGCGGGTGGACACGCCATGCACGTATGCCTCCATCACCACGGCGAACAGCGCCCGGTCGATGCGCCGGCGCCGCTCCAGCAGGGAGGGGAAGAACGAGCCGGTCCGCACTTTCGGGATCTTCAGGTCCAGGTCGCCGGCCTGCGTGGTCAGCAGCCGGTCGCGGTGTCCGTTGCGCCAGGTCGTGCGCTTGTCGGTGTGCTCACCCGGGGCGGCACCGATCACGTCGGTGGCCTCGGCCTTGATGAGCTCCTGCAGGATGCGCTCGCACACCACCCTGATTGCTTCAACTCCATCGGACCGACGTAGTGACTCCAGCAGCCGCATCAGCTCAGACTGGGACAAGGCCATCGCGTGCTCCTCCGGTTGAACTGCCCGTTCACCAGGGAGACTTACGCGATGGCCTGCCCTTGTTCAGGGAGCACGCACGGTCAGCGGATACACGCCCCGGGCAGACACCCGCGCGTTCCGGGACACGGCCCGACTACACCACTTCAAGGGACACGATCCGACGGGATGCGCTGGCTCGCGCCACTGGTCGTGCGCCGCGCTCCACGCCGCGTACTGAACTCACGCCTAGATCACTACTAAAGACCCCGGTCAGGTGCTACTACGACGCTACTAAGACGGACCAAGCCCTCTATGAAACCGGCACCTGCGCTCCTCACGATGCCGCCGCGCGAGTCGGTCCGCCGAGCACCCGCCCGTCATCACCAACGCGGCCCGCCGACGTAGTGATGCAAGAGCCAATTGGCCTCCTCTTGTCGTTGGCGTCGCCTCCTTGAGGCGTCATCCCTTCAACGACGGAGGAAACGCCGTGAAGCCGAACGTCGCCCAACACAGCGGAAAGCATCGTCCGACTGCTCCGGGAGAACGCGTGCTCCCTCTGGACACCGCCCAGGAGTGCTTCACGTACCTGGTGACCGGGCCGAAGCCCTTGTCCGTGGACTGCCGCGACCTCCTGGGGCTTCCCAACCGCTCCGTCGCCCTTGACGAGTTGCAACGCCTGCTGATGCGTCGAGCGTGTCCTCGCCGGACGAAGGACGTGGTCTGGGCACAGCTGATACGCCGCTCGCGGTCGGAGGGTGCCACATGGACGCTGGCGTGTGTGGGCATGGCGTTGCCCGCGCTGGCCCACACCACCGGGTGGCTCGCGGCCCGTTATCCGGACGATCCGTTCGATGTGCACGCCGAAGTCCTTGTTGGCTTCCTCAACGGACTGGCCACGATCGACCTGGACCGACCGCAGGTGCTCATACGGCTGAAGTGGGCCGCATACCGGCGTGGGTTCGCTGCGCTGACTGAGGCGCTCGATGCCCCCACTCCTGTAGCCCCTGGTTTCCGTTCCACTCCGCCGCATCCTCCGTGGGGACATCCGGACCTGGTGCTGGCGCGGGCGGTCCGGGCGGGAGTCCTCACCCGGACCGAGGCGGACCTCATCGGCAGCACTCGGTTGGGCGACGAGTCCGTGACGGACTGGGCCGACGGGCACGGCATGACCCCGGAGGCCGTGTATAAGGCCCGGAGCCGGTCCGAGCACCGACTGGTCGCCTTCATCCGGGACGGCTCCTCGGCCACGGCCGAAGCGGATCCCGTCGCCAACGCCGCGATGGCCGATGCCGCGGCCTCGGAGAGGCGGCGCCAGGGCCGACGGACTTCACTCTCCGTGAGCGGTTCTTCCGCTCGAAGCCCATCGGGCACCGGCAAGGAAACTTCGACCGCAGTGTCCAAAGGCGCCGCGTAGCGCGGCCTCTTCTAGTGCGGGAGACCCATACGGGCGCCCGCGCCCTCGATACCTCGCCGGAGGTACGTCCCATGCGCCGTATATCCGCCATGGTCGCCATGAAGCGCCGCTCGAACATCACCGAGCCGCCCACGCCGCGCCTCAAACGGTCTGCTCGGAATCGCGCCGGCCGAGCGTTCCGCTGGACTGTGCTCGGTCTGATCGCCACGGCAACGGCCCTCCTATGCACCTCGACTGCACACGCGGCAGGGGCGGAACAGGTGCTGGCATTGGCCAAGTCCGTCGACGAAGTGCTGGACAACATCCGTAACTGGATCATGGGCATTCTGGCGGGTCTCGCCACGGTGTTCTTGAGCATCGGCGGCGTGCGTTACGTCATGGCCGGTGGTGATCCCGGGGAGGTGGAGAAGGCCAAGACCGCTTTCAAGAGCGCCGGTTATGGCTACGGGCTGGCGGCGTTGGCTCCGCTGGTGGTCGAAATCCTCAAAGGAATCGTGGGTGCGTGATGGCTTCCGTCCGGGCCAGCACCTCCGTGGCAGATCGGCTCCCGGGTCCGACCGCCTCCGGTCGGCCCCGGAACGCCCGTGCGGCACAGCCGAGTCGCCGCCGTCATCAACGTCGCCGACGCCGCGCACTCGTGCTCGGCATCGTGACCCTGGCGGTGCTCGCCTCCGTGCTCTCCGCGTACGCCGACCCGAGCCCAAGTCCGGGACCAGTGCCGACCCCAACCGCCCCCGCCGAACCCACACCAACAGCAACACCGACAGGATCCGCGTCCCCGTGCTCAGGGTCGGATTGCATCCCACAGCCCGGTGCTTCGGCCTCCCCGGCACCCACCGCAGGACTCATGCCCCCGGCCGAGGTGCCCGAGGGCGACGGCACCGGCGGGATATCCGGATGGATCGCGAAAGGTGTCACCAGCGCGATCACAGGCTTCTTCAAATCGGTGATCAAGTACGCGCTCAATCCGCTGCTCGACCTGCTCAGCGGCACGCTATTGACTACGCCGAGTCCCACGTCCATGCCACGCGTCGGCGAGTTGTGGACGAACTCCTGGCAGATCGCTCTCGCCTGCTACGCCCTGCTCGTCACCATCGCCGGTGTCGTGGTGATGGGTCATGAGACGGTGCAGAGCCGCTATTCGATCAAGGAGATGGCTCCGCGGATCCCCGTGGCCTTCCTCGCGGCGGCCCTGTCGCTGTTTCTCGCGGGCAAGGCCGTCGACCTGGCCAACGGACTCTCCCACGCCGCCATGGGCGGCGGTCTCGACGCCGACACCGCGGGACCCGCCCTGCGCGACTTCGTCCTCAACTCCTTCAACTCCGACAGCGGCAGCATCTTCCTCGTCCTGATGTGGCTCGTGGCCATCGGGGTCCTGGTCGCGCTGCTACTGACGTATGTCGTGCGAGTGGCTCTGACGATCATTCTGATAGTCGCTGCGCCCCTCGCGCTGATCTGCCATGTCCTGCCGCAGACCGACGGCATCGCCCGCTGGTGGTGGAAGGCCTTCGGCGGCGTGCTGGCCATCCAGGTCGCCCAGTCACTCGCGCTGATCACCGGCGTGCGGGTGTTCTTGACTCCTGGCGGATTCGGCTCCAAAGGGCTGTTCGGGCTCAATGACAGCGGGCTGGTCAATGTGCTCATCACGCTGGCGCTGATGTACATCGTCTTCAAGATCCCGTTCTGGATCCTGGGGTCCATCCGTCTCGGCAGCGGCCGCTCGTTCGTCGGCGGTATGGCCCGCGCATACGTGATGTACAAGACGTTCGGGCTGCTGCGCAGTGGGAGTGGGGCACGTGGTGGTGGACGCCGTACACCTCCCTCCGGAGGACCGGGCGGAACCACCCGCTCCCCCATGCCGTCCGGGGCAGGACCGTCTTCAGGTGGTTCGGGCCGCCGAGGCAGCGGGACTCCCTCACCGGCAGGGACGAGCCGACCGGCAGTCGGCCCGCTCCGCCCGTCCGGGACCCCGCTGTTCCTTCCGCCGATTCCCACGGGCCCCGAGAGCAACCGGCCGATCGGCCGGGCCAGCGGCCCGCCATCGATGCCGGATTTCCGGGCTCCCGGAGACCCACCAGCCGGCGCGAACCCTGCCCGGCCGTCCATGCCGTCGACAACACCGACCCGGCCTCCCGGTCTGCCGGTATTCCAAGCGCCCGACGGCGGAGCCAGGCCCACCCCGCAGACCGGGGCAATCGGTGGGCCCGCAGTTCCCGCGCACCCCCGCTTCCAACAGCCCACCCCACAGCCCCACATCGCACCCCGGTACACCGCGGGGCCGCCCGCGCCCACCACCTTCCGGTCGCCGGTACCCGAGTCCCAGGCAGCCTCCGAGCGCTACGGACCTCCCAGCGCCCGGCCGCCGACAGTCTTCCGTCCCCCACCACCCATGAACAACTCGCGCGTACAGCGCGCTCTGCCGCCACCCGCACACCGTGGCCGGAACGACCGCTCAGGAGGTGCCCCGTCGTGACTCAGCTCGTGCGCATTCCTGCCGATGTCGATCGCGAGGACACCGTCCTGGCTGGCCTGACTGCCCGTCAGCTGATGATCCTGGCCGTCACCGGGCTTGTGCTGTACGGGGGTTGGTCCGTCACACGCACCTTCGTGCCCCTGCCGGTGTTCCTGATCCCCGCCGTCCCCATCTCGGCCACCGCTGTCTTCGTTGCTCTGGGACGGCGTGATGGGCTGCCACTGGACCGCCTGATGCTCGCCGCCGTGCGCCAACGCGTAGCCCCTCGTTATCAGGTGACCGCCCCGGAGGGCATCCACCCCGCACCGACTTGGCTGTCTCAACAGGCCACGGTGAGCGATGGGCAACAGGAGGTCACTGTCTCTCCCGCCGCACTGCGGTTGCCCGCCGAAGGTGTCACGGCGACCGGCGTGATCGACCTGGGCTCGGACGGGATGGCGGCGGTTGCAGTGTGCAGCACCGTCAACTTCGCCCTGCGCACTCTGGCCGAGCAGGACTCCTTGGTCACCGTGTTCGGCCGCTATCTGCACTCGCTCACGGCCCCTGTTCAGATACTCATCCGCGCAGAACGCCTGGACCTGTCCGCGCAGATCGCCGAACTGCACGAGTACGCCCCTTCACTCCCGCATCCCGCGCTGGAGATCGCCGCCCGCGAGCACGCCGACTACCTCACCCATCTCGGCCGAACCACCGATCTGCTCCGACGACAGATCCTGCTCGTCCTGCGCGAATCCCTCGGTGCCACTGCCCCAGTCGACGGGCTGGGCGGAGCCTCGCCGCTGGCCTCGCTCACCCGCCGCAAGCCCGCCCGGCGACCGGCTCCTGCTGTCAACGCGACGCGACGTGCCGCCGAGGCCCGCCTGGCGCGCCGCCTCGGCGAGGCAGCCGAACTCCTCGGGCCCATCGGCGTCATCGTGACCCCGCTGGATCCGGGACAGGCCACCGCTGTCCTGGCCTCCGCCTGCAATCCCGACAGCATGGTGTCTCCGTCCTCAGCACTCGCCGGGGCCGATGACGTCATCACCACGGCGACCGCCGCCGAGGATGACGTAGAGGGTTCATGGCTCGCTCACTTCGAAGAGCGGGGCTCCGCGTGAAGCGGCAGGGACCCCGAACACGGCCGCGGAGACAAGCAGAGGCAGTCTCGGGTGGCGCCGAAGCATTCACCCCGGACGCGCTGGCGGTCGCAGCCCGGCATCTGGAGGTCGGCGGCGAGTGGGTGGCCTCCTTCGCCGTCACCGGCTTCCCCCGCGAGGTGCATCCAGGCTGGCTCCAGCCGCTGCTGACCTATCCCGGCCGGGTGGACGTCAGCCTGCACATCGAGCCGATCGATCCGGTCACCGCGGCCAGCCGGCTGAAGCGGCAGCTGGCCAAGATGGAGTCCGGCCGTCGCTACACGCAAGAGCACGGCCGGCTCCTCGACCCTCAGGTCGAGGCAGCCACGGAGGACGCCTATGACCTGTCAGCCCGTGTCGCCCGCGGCGAGGGCAAGCTGTTCCGGCTCGGCCTGTACCTGACCGTGCATGCCACCAGCCACGACCACCTGGTCGACGAGGTCGCCGCGGTGCGGTCGCTGGCCGCCAGCCTGCTGCTGGACGCCAAGCCCACCACGTACCGCAGTCTCCAGGGCTGGGTGACCTGCCTGCCGATGGGCCTGGACCTGGTGCGGATGCGCCGCACTTTCGACACCGCGGCGCTCTCGGCGGCGTTCCCGTTCACCAGCCCCGATCTGCCCCCACCCGACCCCACCTCAGTCGCCGCCCCGTCCGGTGTGCTGTACGGCTACAACATCGGCTCCCAAGGGCTGGTGCACTGGGACCGTTTCGCTCTGGACAACCACAACAGCGTGATCCTCGGCCGCTCCGGTGCGGGCAAAAGCTACCTGGTCAAGCTGGAGCTGCTGCGATCGCTCTACCGCGGGATCGAAATCCACGTGATCGATCCCGAGGACGAGTACGCCCGCCTCGCCGGCGCCGTCGGCGGCACCTACATTCATCTCGGCGCCGACGACGTCCGGCTCAACCCCTTCGATCTGCCCATCCACACCCGTCCGGACTGCCGCCGCACTGCGCCCAAGGACGCCTTGATGCGTCGCGCGTTGTTCCTGCACACCGTCTTGGCCGTACTGCTCGGCGCCGACCCGGCGCCCACTGAGCGGGCCGTGATCGACCAGGCGATCGCTGCGACCTACCAGCGGGCGGGCATCACCGCGGACGTGCGCACTTGGACGCGGCCCGCACCGCTGCTGGCCGATCTTGTCGCCACTCTCCGCCTGTCCGAGGATCACACGGCCCACGAACTGGCCGCCCGGCTCCATCCGTTCGTCGACGGCGCGTTCTCCGGCTTGTTCGCCGGCCCGACCACCACGCGGCCCGATGGCCATCTCGTGGTGTTCTCCCTGCGCGACCTGGCCGACGAACTCAAGCCCATCGGCACGCTGTTGACCCTGGACGCGGTCTGGCGCCGTGTGTCCAACCCCGCCGTGCGCCGCCCACGCCTGGTGACCGTCGACGAGGCATGGCTGCTGATGAAGCAACCGGCCGGAGCCGAATTCCTGCTCCGGATGTCCAAGGCGTCCCGCAAGCACTGGGCCGGCCTGACCGTGGCCACCCAGGACTCCGGCGATGTCCTCAGCACCGACCTCGGCAAGGCCGTCGTGGCCAATGCCGCCACGCAGATCCTGTTGCGCCAGGCCCCGCAGGCCATCGACGAGATCACCCGCACGTTCGACCTGTCCGAGGGCGAGCGGCAGTTCCTGCTGTCGGCCGACCGCGGCCAAGGGCTGCTGTCCACCGGCACGCAGCGAGTCGCCTTCCATGCCGTCGCCTCGCCGACCGAGCACTACCTGGTGACCACCGACCCCGCCGAGCTCGCCGCCTACGCCGAAAGCGACATCTCTACGACGGACGACGCCTCCTTCCTGGATCTGGAAGCCGCAGATCCCGACGCGGAGGCGTTCGCAGCCGATTCGAGCAGCCAGATCGATCTGGACCTGTGACCGATGCCGCTTTAGGCGGCGGTGAGCTCGACACTCTCCCCCATCGCCCGTGACCTGCTGTCTCACGTCCTCGCTCCGAGGAGAGCCCGTGTGTCAATCCCCAAGCCGATGCCATTCCCCACGTCGCACAGTTTTCGCGAGATGCACGCGATCGGCTGCAGAAGTGGACCTCGCTGCCCAGCACGTACCGGTGCCGGTCGTCGTTCGCACGACTGGAGCCGGAGCGAAGCGTAACTACGCGGTGGACTACTGCGGGTTGTTACGGATTGTATGACCGGCGGCATCCTCGGCCACGACCGACGACGCACATCTGAGAGCAGTTCATGAAGCTGGATTCCAAAAAATCTTGAAGACGGCCCCCACCTATCACCTCGCACTCCACTTGTGATTGGTGAGACACCAGCCACGAGAGCGAGAAATCCAGATGGGACTGTTGGACATCGCCACGAGCCTCCTCCGCCACGGCGGCGGAGGCTTCTGGGAGTACATGACCGAGCGGGCCAAGAACCGCACAGCCATCGAGCTTGAGCGCCAGCGCAACGCGGCCACCGCGAACGTCATCCCGATGCTGAAGCCCGGCGTCGACTTTCTGGAAACCGAGGAGGGTGGTCGCACTCGGGTCATCCGCATTGCCCCGATTCCGCACAGCGGAGACTCGCTCAACAGCTCGGGTCCGAAGGAAGCTTCACTGTCAGGAGACGGCGCCCCCGCTGGCTACTCGACGCCTCCACCAGCCCTCAGTCGGAGTGTTGGCACGAGCCCCCTGGCGCTGCCAGGGCACCAGCGCCAGGGTGGCTACCCGGCGAGTGAGCAGGTCAAGTGAGCGAGAGGGAACAGTACGACAACGAAGTCGTCGACCTGTTCTGTGAGCACAGGGGCGTGATGGAGGGGTTCCTCATCCGCCGAGGCGTGCCACGCCAGGTTGCCGAGGAGATCGTCAACGATGTCTTCGCCGCGCTACGTCTCCGCTGGGATCGCCTCAGACACGAGAACTGCATGGCTTACGCCTACAGGATCGCAACCAACGAGTGCAATAAGTGGTGGAGACAGGAAGGCCAGCACGAGGAACGCCGCCTCCACGGAGATTTCGACGTCCCCGACGACCGTGACGAATATCAAGAGATCGTCAATCGGATCTACCTCGGGCAGGCCCTCCAGGAACTGTCGCCCCGAGAGCGCGAGACCGTCCTTCGTCGCTTCATAAACCAGCGAAGCGTCAAAGAGACCGCTGACGACATGGGCGTGTCAGAGGGAGCGGTCAAGGGCTACACACGGGATGCCCTACGAAAGCTTCAGGAGAAAGCCGATGGGCAGATCACCAGCAGTGGGGAGGAGCAGTGAACACCAACCAGGAGGAATCTCCCTCGCGGAACGAGCGAGTTGCGTCGTTCATGCAGGCCCTCCAGAGAATGCACGACGATCCGGCCGAGGCCGCCCGTATTCGCCTGATCATCGATGAGGACGAACCCGAAGCTGACGCCCACGGCCGGGGCGACGGTCAAGCACTCGTCGTTCATATCCGTAACGAGGGTCGTATCAATTTCGGTGCGCTCCGCCAGGCTGCCGAACCACAGCCCGCCCCAACTGAGGCTGAAGCCCGTTACGAATTCTGCTCCGAGCCCACGAAAAAATGGCCTGTTCGACTCACGGCGGCTGGACTCGATTTGATCAAAACGCTTACAGACCGCGAGGCACGGCAAGCATCCCGCCGCCAGCCAGCAGAACGGAATGAGAGAGCTAAGTCACGAGGACGAGACGGGAACCGTCACTCCTCAACGGTTCAGGTCCGAGTGAACGAACGCGTGCTATGGGTGGCTGGGGAGGCCTACCCCTTGAGCAACATCTCCCACGTAGGACAGCGAAATCTGGAAGTCAACAAGGGACCAGCCTGGAAGAAGTTCATTCTGCGCACTCTCTTCTGCCTGTTCTTCGGCGGGTTTCTGGCAGTCAGCGCAGGGCCCGTTGGCGTGTTGATCCTGCTGGCCGTGGAGACTCTGCTGGTCTGGCGGCTCGTTACTGTGCTACGCAAGCCGCCCTTGTGCGGCTTGGTCCTTAACTCCTCAGGCACTCTGCGTGAGGCCGTGTGGTCGACAGATAGCGGCGAGATCCAGCATCTCGTCCATGAGATCACCAAGGCGATCGGTCGCCCGAATATCGCTCAGGTGACCTACGACGTGCGGCACGCCGTGCGAGGGGACTTCATGTTGCAGTACGGCGCCGCGTGCATCGGCAAGGCAAAGCGCAGCGGCTCCGGCAACACCGCAACCTGACGAAAGGCGACTACCCCGGCAGGTAGTCGCCGGGACCATCCACAAGGCAGAGCGCGTGGCTCCAGGGACGTCAGGACCGACGGCAAGTGCTTACGAGGTCTGGAACCCGGGGACGTCGCGGCGCTCTGCGGGAGGACAGTGTCCTCGGCCTCGACGTCCCTCCGGCGCCTTCTGGTGTGAGGCCACTGGTGATCGCCCGTCAATTACCGACCCACAGCTCCTGCTTCATGCTCAGAGCCGAGTTTGCGACGGCTCCTGCCTTCATCGGGCGTGCCACTACCGTCCGATGAACGGAATGCGTCGGGTCATCCAGCGCCGACATGCCCTGTAACCGTTGTCGCCAGCCACAGTCCATTGCCATGACGGCTTCTCAGCGGCGCAACGCCACCGCGGCACCAGAGAGTTCGGCACCGCCGTCTGTGTTTCCTCACCATCTTCCCGGAGGCACTCACCATGGTCGTCGGCCATTCGCTCCCCACACCTCGGCACTCTGGTCCCGCCAGCCCCGACTCCCCGCTGGAAAACTATCTGCGCGATCCGGCAGGCACTGTCCACACTGTTCTCGACCATGCGACGCGCTGGACCGTCACCTGGGGACCGGTCGCCGGTTTGGCCGCGGCCATCACCGTCGCCGCGTTGGGCTGGGCGCGCTGGTGGTGGCGTCGCCGCTGCCGCCACAATCTCACGCGTGGTGCCCGCCTGATCAGTGTGCTGCCCCCGCCCACCGCCGACCCGGCAGGCGCCGAAGCGCTATGGGCAAACCTGCTCGGGCTCCTACGGCCTGCCTGGCACCGCCTCCTCACCGGCCAGCCCCATCTGGCCTGGGAATACGCCTTCGACCGCGAGACCATACGTCTGCGTCTGTGGGTGCCCGGCGTGGTCCCGCCCGGGATGGTGGAACGCGCCGTCGAAGCCGCCTGGCCCGGGGCCCACACCCGCTGCTCACCGACACCACGCCGGGTCACCGCCTCGCGGCAGGAGATCGAGGCCGCAGGGGGCGACCTGCGGCTGGCCCGCAGCGAGGCGCTGCCCATCCGAACCGACTTCCCGGCCGACCCGATCCGGGCTCTGCTCGGCGCGCCCGTCGGTCTCGGCCCTCACGAGCAGGCCGTGGTCCAGATCCTGGCCCGTCCCGTCACCGGACGCCGTGTGAAGAAGGCCCGCCGAGCCGCCCGGCATACCCGTGCCGGCCGTTCCGCCCGCCCCATCGGCCGCCTCCTCGACCTGATCACCCCCGGCCGGCACACGCGCACCCGCACCCGCCAGACGGCCTCGCTGGTGGACCGGCAGACCGCGCTGACCACTGCCGCCGAAGACAAGGTGATCGTGGCCAAGCAGCGCGGCGCCTCGTACGAAACCCGTGTCCGCTACGTCGTCACGGCGGCCGTGCCCGACGGCCTGGACGCCGAAAAGCGCGCCGCGATCCGTGACCGGCTGAGCGGCCGATGTCACGCCATCGCCTCGGCGTTCGCCGCCTTCACCGAGCACAACTACTACCGCCGCGCCCGCCTCCGCCACCCTCTGGCCTACCTGACCGAACGCCGCCTCGACGGCGGCGACCTGCTGTCCATCCCAGAGCTGGCCGCGGTCGCACACCTGCCCTGGGACGAGGCCATCCCCGCACTACAACGTGCCGGCGCCCGCGCCGTACCTCCGCCGCCCGGCATCGCCACCATCGGCCCGTCCGTCAGGCCCATCGGCCTGACGGACTCGGGACACACCCGCCCGGTAGGACTGCGGATTCCCGACACCCGCCAGCATGTACACATCCTCGGTGCCACCGGCTCCGGGAAGTCCGAGCTCATGGCCCGCATGATCCTCGCCGACGCCGATGCGGGCCGCGGCTTGGTCGTGGTCGACCCCAAGGGCGACCTGATCACCGACGTCCTGATGCGCCTGCCCGAGGAGTTGGGCGAGAGGGTGGTGCTCTTCGACGCCGACAGCAGGAATCGCCCGCCCGTCCTCAACCCGCTCGAAGGCGTGGACACGGCTCGGACCGTCGACAACTTGGTATCGATCTTCTCCCGCGTCTATGCCTCCTCCTGGGGGCCACGCACCGACGACATCCTGCGCGCCGGCCTGCTCACCCTGCGCGAGCTGCCCGGCACGCCCGTCCTCACCGACCTGCCCAAACTGCTGTCGGTCCCCGCTTTCCGGCAACGCGCCGTCGAGCAGATCCACGACGATGTGCTGCGAGGCTTCTGGACCTGGTACGACGCCTTGTCAGGTCCCGCCCGCGCCCAGGTCACCGCCCCGTTGATGAACAAGGTCCGCGGCTTCCTGCTACGGCCCTTCGTCCGGGCCGCCCTCGCCGGAGGACCCTCCACTGTCGACATGGACCAGGTACTGAACGGCGGAATCTGCCTGGTCCGTATCGCCAAGGACGCGCTGGGCACCGAGACCTCTCACCTGATGGGCTCGATCGTGGTCGCACGCACCTGGCAGGCCGCTACCCGCCGCGCCCACATCGCCCAAGGCCACCGGCAGGACGCCGGGTTGTATCTGGACGAGGCGCACAACTTCCTGAACCTCCCTTACCCGCTGGAGGACATGCTCGCTGAGGCCCGCGGCTACCGGCTGTCGATGGCCCTCGCCCACCAGTACCTGCGCCAACTCCCCAAGGAGTTGGAGGAGGGCATCAGCACAAACGCCCGCACCAAGATCTTCTTCAACGCCTCGCCGGAAGACGCCCGCCACCTCGCCCGGCACACCGAACCCCGGCTGACCGCGCACGACCTGTCCAACCTCGATGCCTTCCACGCGGCCGTCCGCCCGGTGGTCGGCGGAGCCGAAGCCCCGGCCTTCACGGTGGTCACGGAACAGCTCCCCCCGGCAATCCCCGGCCGGGCAAAGCGGATCCGCGCCGCTGCCCGCCGCAACGCCCACCCACGGCCATCCCCCACCCGCCAGGTGCCGGGTGGGCAGAACGCCGTCGATCCGCGCCGCGCTATCTGACCGTCGCGCTTCCCACCCGCGGCCGACCGGCCACTCGCCGCATGCCCCTTCGAACCTCCCCAGCGACTACTCCTGCGCTCATCAACTGGAGGTGTGCAAGCCGTGATCACCAATCCCACCCAGCAACGCGCCCTGCGCGGACATCGTCCTCAGCGCCTCAGCGATCGCGCCGCCACCACCGGCGACTACATCGCCCGGCTCTCCCGGCACCTCACCGACCGCGACCGCTGGCTGGCCCGCATGCTCTACGAACACAAGGTCCTCACGACCCACCAGATCGCCGAAATCGCCCATCCGTCCACCCGCGCCGCCAACACCCGGCTGCTCCAGCTGTACAAGTGGCGCCTGGTGGACCGCTTCCAGCCCTTCATCACGTCCGGCAGCGCGCCCATGCACTACGTCCTCGACGTCGCCGGCGCCGCCGTTCTGGCCCGCGAAGACGGCCTCGACCCTCGCGACCTGAACTACAAGCACGAGCGGGCCATCGGCTTGGCCCACTCCCTGCACCTGGCCCACACCGTCGGTACCAACGCCTTCTTCACCGCCCTCATCGCCCGCTCCCGTGAGCCCCGGGCCCCCGGAAAGCTCACCGCTTGGTGGTCTGAATCCCGTTGCCGACGTCACTTCGGCGACATCGTCCTTCCTGACGGTTACGGCCGCTGGCAAGAGCAGCACGCCGAGTTCGAGTGGTTCCTGGAGTTCGACCTCGCCACGGAACGCCCGGCCCGCGTCGCCGCCAAACTGCCCCGCTACGCACAACTCGCCGCCGCCACCGGCATCACCACCCCCGTCCTGATCTGGATGCCCACCACTCGTCGCGAGGCTCGCGTCCGCCAAGCGCTCACCACGGCCCTCGGCAATCTCGGCAACCCCGAACGGGTCCCCGTCGCCACCGCCACCACCGACTTCCACACGAACGGCTCCCCCTCCGATCCCTCCACCGCCCGCTGGCAGCCCCTCACCCCCCACCAACCCGCTTACGAACGTCTCCGGCTTGCAGAACTCGGCCGAGCCTGGCCGCACCTGCCGCCGCTCGGCCCCTCCCCATCACCCGCAATCACGACCGGCAGCGGTGCCTCCGGCGATCTCCGAACGCCGCCTCCGCCGCCCCCGCTGGCTCCTGGCCCGACATCCCGCCGACCTGGGCAGTGACCCTGTCATGGGAAAGATAGGCATTGGCGTCCTGTGTTCCGTCGTCCTGGTCATCGTCTTGGCCGCCGCCGGCACCGGCGGCCTGCTGTCGGGTTTCGGCAGCGGCAGTACCCAGCCGAGCAGGGCGGCCCTCACAGACATCCCGCCCGACTACCTCGGCCTCTACATGGACGCCGCGACTACCTGCCCCGGTCTGGACTGGTCGGTCCTGGCCGCAGTCGGCAAAACTGAATCGGACCATAGCCGTTCGACACTTCCCGGCGTCCACAGCAGCGCGAACTACGCCGGGGCTCGGGGCCCCATGCAGTTCCTCCTGCCCACCTTCCAGAGCGTCGTCGCCAGACACCGGCTACCGAAGGGTGGAGCCACTCCGCCCTCGCCGTACAACGCGCACGACGCTGTCTACGCCGCTGCCGCGTACCTATGCGACTCCGGAGCCCGCGGTGGCCGCGACCTCACCGGCGCCGTCTACGCCTACAACCACGCCGACTGGTACGTCTCACAAGTCCTGACCCAGGCGCAGGCCTACTCCAGCGGGTCGGCCTTCGGCGCCGACGCCTCCCCCACCGCAGCCGCCCTGCAGGCGATCAACTACGCCCAAGGCCAGCTCGGGCTGCCGTACAAATGGGGCGGCGACGGCCCCGGCAAGAGCGATGCCGGCTTCGACTGCTCCGGTCTGACCAAGGCCGCGTACGCTGCAGCGGGCATCGCCCTGCCCCGTACCGCCCAGGAGCAGTTCGATACCGGCCCACGAGTACAGTCCGGACAACCCCTGAAGCCCGGCGACCTCGTTTTCTACGGCACTCCCAACGGCGGCATCCACCACGTCGGCCTCTACATCGGAAACGGCCAAATGATCGACGCGCCCCGGCCCGGCAAGACCATCCGGATCGAGCCCTACCGCTATCAAGGAGACGACTACGCCGGTGCGACTAGGCCAACCGAAGCTCGGCTATTGGAAACGATGCAACAGACCGCACTAGATCGTGGGTGAATCTCACGCCAGCCTGTCCGCATCGCTGAACTTGGATGCGGCATCAACGCCCATGAGTTTGCTGCGGACCGTTTCGGAGTCAGTGTGGCCGAGGCGCTCGAAAATCTCCAGGGCTTGCTGCCAGACTCTCTGGGCTTTGGTCTGGTCGCCGGTGGTGGCATAAGTGTCACCGAGCTGATCGAGGGTGACGGCTTCATCGTAATGCGCACCCAGCTCACGGAACAGTTGCAATGCCTGCTGGTAGTCGTCGACTGCGCGGCTGTGCTGGCCGAGATGGCGGTGGGCATAGCCGAGGTTGTCCAGGGTCTGCGCTACACCGGCACGGTCATCGCGGTCGCGAAGTATCTCCAGAGCTTGTTCACAGTACGTAAGAGCTTGTTGATAGCGTCCGATCTTGGCATGGTTTCGGCCTACGGAATTGAGGGTGCGGGCCTGCCACACATCGTTGCCGGCAGCGCGATAGAGGTTCAAAGCTTCCTGAGCGTAACCAAGTGCTTCCTCGTATCTTCCGTGCCGCTCAGAGGCCCGGCTGAGGGCGTAATAGGTGCGCGCCTGGTCGGCATCGTCATCAAGCTCTCGGTACAGAGTGAGAGCCTTCCGGAAATGAACAAGGGCGTGGTCGTAGCGCCCCAGACGGCTGTAAGCACGGCCGAGGCCGCGGTGGGTCTGGGCTCGGGCCGCGAGGTCGTCCGTACTTCCGATCGAAGTCAAGGCGGTCTCGTGGGTGGCAACCCAGTCGTGCCAGCGTCCACGCCGATTGAGAAAGGTCGTAAGAGTCCAGGGGATTTTCCAGGCGTGACTGCCGAACCCGTTGTCGGCGGCGTACTCAACGGCGGCGATCAGCGTGGAATGTTCGGCCGCGAACCAGGACGTCGCCTGTCCATAGTCGTGTACGGCGGTGGGCGTCACACCATGTTGCGGCTGGTCCAGAGCGAGGGGCTTCCGGTGCTGGGCAAGGATCATGGCAGCAGCGAAGGCGGTGTGCAGGTAGTAATCAAGAATCCGGTGCATTGCCGTGCTTCTGTCCTGCTCGGAGTCCTCTTTCGCGGCACGCTCGGCGGCGTAGGCGCGCAGCAAGTCGTGGAAGCTATACCGGCTGGGTTCGGATTCGTCGAGCAATCGCGCCTGGGTGAGTTCGGCCAGCAATGCGCGAGCCTGCGGTGTGGGGACACCAGCGAGACTAGCTGCGGCGGGAAGGCTCACATCGGGGCCGGGCTGCAGGCCGAGCAGCCGAAACAGCCGCGCGGCCCGTCGTGTGAGAGTGCGATAGGACCAGGAGAAGGTGGCTCGAACGTTGGTATCCCGGTCACCGGCGTCAAGGGCATCAAGCCGATCCTGTTCGCTCCGCAGTTCTCGCACCAGCACACTGAGCGGGAAATGCGGGTGGGTTGCCGCGCGAGCGGCCACGATCGACAAGGCCAGGGGGAGCCGAGCACAGTGCTCGGTCAACGCCAGGGCAGCCTGCGGCTCGGCCGCGATTCGGTTGTCGCCGAGATGATGAGCCAACAGCATGATGGCCTCGTCGGGTGTCAATACATCCAGGGCAAGTGGATGGGCACCCTCTTTGGCCACGATGCTGGACAGCCGATTGCGGCTGGTGATCAACACCAGACAGGTGGCGCTGCCCGGAAGCAGGGGGCGGATCTGCTCGACATCCCGGGCGTTGTCCAGTACCACCAGGACCCGCCGATTGGCCAGCAGGCTCCGGTACAGCGCCGCCTGGGCGTCGAGGCTGACCGGAATCCGTTCCGGTGCCACCTCGAAGGCGTCCAGGAAACCACGCACTGCTTCGGCCGGCGGCATCGGCGCACTCGTCGGATCGAACCCCCGGAGGTTCACATAGAGTTGGCCGTCCGGGAAACGATCGGCGGCCTGGTGAGCCCAATGCAATGCCAGGGTTGTCTTGCCGATCCCGGCGGTGCCGTCGATGGCGGAGATCACTACCGTACCGGCGCCCGCTCCGGCGCTGCCGAGCAGCTTGGCCAAGGAGTGCAACTCACGGTCGCGCCCGACGAAATGGCGCACTGCCGCCGGTAACTGCCGTGGAATCACGATCTGTGCGGGCGTAGCCTGATGGATGTGCACCCCTCCGTGGAGCGAACCGGTCTGCACGACCGCTCCACTGACCGCGCCGTCCACCTGGTTGCGAGTCTTGGCCGTCTGATCGTCCTCAGCTGAGCTGGCAACCACCGGGTTCTCTCTCATGGGTTCTTCTGCACTCCCGATCACCCGACCACCTTGCCGTACGGCAACCAACGGGAGGAAGTCATGCGCGTTGCCCTCGTGTATCCGGAGGTCTACGACCTTGCCCGCTTCAAGGAGAAGCGCAAGGAGTTCCCGCCGTTCGGGGTCATGTACCTTGCTGCTGTTGCCGAACAGGCCGGGCACGAAGTCTCGGTGTTCGCGGTAACCGACGAGCATTGGACGTTGGATCTCAGGTGCTTCGAGGCTGTCGGTTTCAGTATCCCATCCTCGGCCACGTACGGGGTCATCAAGCAGGCTCGCATCGACAGCCTGTACGCGGACGACCCGCTGATCATGGTTGGCGGGGTGCACCCGAGTTTCTACCCGGAACGGACACTGATCGACATCGCACCGCACGTAGTGGGCATCGGAGAAGGGGAGGCCACCCTCTTGGACCTCCTGGACGAGGTCACAAGCCGACGATTTGATCGCGTGACCGGTGTGTGCCACATGCATAACGGCGAACCGGTCAGGACCCGACCGCGCACGCTGATGCGGGACATCGATGTACTGCCATTACCTGCCCGACATTTACTCAACCCGGACGACTTCGTGATGTCCGATCGCGTGTCCACCACCGACCTGCGCATGGCGCACGTCATGTTCAGCCGCGGTTGCCCGTTCCCGTGTCGCTTCTGCGCGGCAGCCCAGACCCGTATCCAGTATCGGTCAGGGGCCAGCGCCCGGCACGAGCTCGAACACCTCGTCAGCTCCTATAGCATCGATGGATTCGCCATCGTCGACGACAACTTTGTCGTCAACAAGCAAAAGGTTCGCGACATATGCACGGCAATCGAGGATCTCGGCCTCCAATGGTCTGCTCTGTCGAGAGTCGACACCGTGGATCGCGCCCTCCTGGAGGCCATGGCGACCTCCGGCTGCATTGAGGTCAAGTTCGGCATGGAGTCCGGCAGCGAAGCAATCCTCGAGGCCATGCGGAAGGACACCAAGCAGGAACAGATACGTTCTGCCGTCCGGATGGCCCGCCAGGTCGGCATCAAGGTCAAGGTATTTCTCGTTCATGGTTACCCCGGCGAGAACCTGGAGACGACCCGCGCTACCATGCGGCTCCTCAACGAGCTGGCGCCGGACATCGAACGCGTCTCGCTGTTGCGGTTCGTGCCGCTGCCTGGCACCTATGTGTACGAACATCCAGACGAATTCGACCTGCACCACACCGATCGCGACGCCGACTGGGATGGAGACTGGCGCCGCTACCACATCCACCACAACCACGAGCACTGGTGGGGCACGACGGAGGATTTCGCCGTGGTGCAGCAGGGGTACGAGATGCTGAGGGGCATGGTCGATGCGCTGTGGCCCGAGCGCCTCGTCCTCCCGACGCTGCCTACTGCGGGGTGACTTCCACTCTGCCGACAAGCCAACGGAAGGCGAGAAGGTGAACGGTTCACAACACCGCGCGATCATCGACGTCCATCTACTACTGGTGCGGGACATGAACGTTCTCCTCACCCGACGCCGAGGCAGCTACGGCGATGGCATGTGGCACCTGCCCTCCGGCAAGGTCGAGAAGGGGGAGTCCGTCGAGACTGCGGTCATTCGGGAGGCCAGAGAAGAGGTGGGCATCATGGTGAAAACTGCCGACCTCCGATGTGTGCACGCGATCCATGTCCAACACCCGGGCGAAGAGCCGCGAGTGGGATTCTTCTTCGAGGCGACCCAATGGCACGGCGAGCCGGTCAACCGTGAACCGACTAAATGCTCGGCGGTCGAGTGGTTCCCTCTGGACGGCCTGCCCGAGGCGACGATTTCCTACCCCGCCGCCGGAATTGCGGCTTATCAGGCAGGAGTTCCATTCAGCGTGCTGGGTTGGGGACATGACGAACCGCACCCGACAAGCCCTTCCATTATGACCGATACTCCGAATCGTTAGGTCTTCTGGATCGTCGATCCTCACGCAAGTTAACCGGATGCACGGCAGTTGTAATCGCAGGAGCGGCGGATCGGTACACATCAGCACCTCAGGCAGCCAGCGATTCGCCAGGCCGTGTTGGAGCGCCAGCCGTGCACCCTCGGGGTGGTGGGGTAGTTATGGATACGGGCCGAGTGAGGAACTGATCGCGAAGCCTGACCAGATGCCTCTGCCCGAGCCGGGGGCGCGTGGGTCTAGCACCTGGGTGCTCAGTAGAATCGGGTGATCTGACGGTCCCGCAGTAGAACATAGGAGCGGCGCGCTACTCCTGGCCCGTGGAACCGAGCGCAGCCGCAGCGTGAGGCGGCGACTCCGTCGGCAGCCATACGGGACAAAGGGGGCGAAGCGCCAGGCCAATCAGCCGCCATACCCCACTGATGACTCGAGGTCAGACCTGGCCTGTAGACGTCCCGAGGTTGACCGAGCCCACATTGCCGGCCTGAACCACTGTGCCGTGCTGCACGCCGCCGCTGATTGTGTTGTGGACATTCGCGACCTGTTGCCCATTCACTGTGGGCCCCAAGGCATCGAGCATTGCGCGCAGTTCGGAGGCGGCAGCTGGGTCGACAAGCAAAATGCGCCGCAATCGCGTACGCCACTCTGCCTCGACGTCCATGGCCGTCTGCTGGTCGCCAGTCTCAATCGCCATCGTCAGCTCTCCACGCGAGGTCTCTAGCTCCCCCTCGATCTGATCTTCCGCACCGGCGCGATGATGCGAGAAGAACGAGACGATGCGGTCACGTGCTTGTGCCCAGGAGTCCGTCGCCATCTGCTGAACGAATGCCGTAGCGCCTGCGGCGGCGAGTGCCATCAACTCCGCTTCCATCAAACCCCCTTGGTAGCAGCCGAGGGGGCCACCGTACCCTCTGGCACGCGACGGCCACAGAAGTCAACGTGTGGCGGTTGATCGCGAGACACGAGTAGTTGTCCCCAGACGACTTACCCGTCCTCACAGACGCCTGGTAGGGGCGGCCCCAGGATCCAGGCCCAGGATCCCGTACGAATATCTCCTGTTCGAACACCTACACTCCGCCAGCTGACATGTGACCTTGAGTTTCTGAAGACTCACGGGCCTTGGGTCAGGTATCGCAGCAGGTGGCGGCCCGGGTAGTCGTCGTACGGCTGAACCGGGAGGGTGATCACCTCATGCTCATCGAAGATCGGCTCGCCACTTGGGCGACGTGCGTACGGGAGATAGCCGTAGTCCACTCCGTCGTCCGCGTCGTAGGTCATCCAGGCGATGAGCTCCTGCTCGCCCTCCCGCAGGGGCAGGTTGGCAACTGCCCGGCCGTACACGGCGTCGTCGGCGAACAGCCACACTTGCGGGACGGCGAAGGCGAAACGGGAGGCATGAATCTGCTGTGCCTTGTCCGCCGCGCGGTGCTCGAATGCCTGGGCGGTCGGGTCATCTCGCAGATAGTCGAAGTCGGAGAGAACCAAGGTCCGGTCTCCCTGCAGCGCGACCATGGCCGGGCAGTCCCGCTCCTCGATCGCCCGCTCCAGACGGTCCGTGACGTCGCGCAGCAGGATCTCGGTGGCGTGGTTCATCCGGCTGCTCACTTCCCGGCCGGTCGGTCCCCGTCCCAGCGCCTGAAGGCATAGAAGACGTCCATGACTTCGACGGAGCTTCGGTCACCGAGGTGAGCGAGGTACTGGAGGCTGCGGCTCACTTCGGTGCGCTGGCGCGAGCCGGTGCGTGTCGGTGCTTCGTCCACGACCGTTCCGTCGAGTTCCTCCAGCCGCTCGGCCAGCTCCCGCACGGTCTGCCGTACCGCGCTCAGGTCGATCTGCAACGTCCAACCTCCAGGCTCTTAGGCAGTCTCCCGCAGCCGGAACGCCCGAAGGTATTCGGCACGGCGGTCAGCTGCCGTGGCCCGGCATGTTCCTGGCCGCGACATAGTCCGACAGCTGCTGAACGAGGAGGTTAGCCCTCCGAACGGCTTCGCGCAGGACTGCCATGGCGGCGGGCACTCCAGACACCTCCGGCTCCACGAGTACGGCCATCGCCTCGGACACCGACGCCAGCTTCAGCGGAGTCGGTGCTATGACGTCCAGAAGCCACCGGAAGACTCCTTCATCGCCGTCGTCGATGAACTCGAAGGTGATGGTCATCCCCTCGGTGCTGGTGACCAGGCCAGCCGCTTGCGCCGTACGGACCAGGAGGAACGCGCCGTCTTCTTCGCCGGGGTCTGTGGGGCGCCAGGCCATCCCAATGGGCGGGGAGTCGGCGCTCCGCATGAAGCTCCTTTCACCGAAGCCGACATCGATTTCGTGGGCGACCACGAGTTCGGTCAGCCAGTCGCGAGCCTCTGATCACCTCCTCTTCGTGCAGGATGAACGGTTCCACGAAAGGTCCTCCCTCCCTTCTGGCACGGATTTGTTGCGCTGACGATTGCTCGGCGTCGAGGCGCTGCTCTACGAGGGGGTGGTGGAACACCCCCTCGTCTTCCCGCCCGACCTACGGTGCGCAGTGAGTGCACGCTCGTCACCGGGCATGGAGCAGCAGCTGACGGTGGGCCTTGGACTTCAGGTCGTCGTTCGTCCCCTCCAGCGACCGCTGTGCACGCGCCAGGTCCTCGCTCAGGCTGCGGGGCACGACGCGGGCACGGTGGTCAAGGAAGTCGGTGATGGTCCGCTCGGCCGCGTAGGCCGTCCGACCCAGGTTTCGGAACTGCTCGCGGAACATCCCGTCCAGCTCGTCATGCCGGTTCTGCGCGAATGTCCTGGCCCGGCCGTTGGCGTCCTCGTCCACCGGCCACAGGCTGTCCACCAGCGCGTGGAAGTCGTCGAGCAGCAGCTCCGCGCGGACGAGCTCGTTCTCCTCGGCCTCGAACGACTTCGCGTAGGCGAGCGTCAGGCCAAGGGTCCGGCGGGCCTCCTCCAAGTTGGACAGGCCACCCTTCGTGTGCCGGATGCCCCAGCGGTGCACGGCGTCCCGGGTCGCGAAGCGCTCGGTGTTGCCGCACGCGATCCGCCACGGCGTAACAATGGACTCGGCCTGAGACGTACCGTCGTGGGAGTTGATCGCCGCGAGATAGAGGGTGATCTCGTCGTCCAGGCCACCACGGTCGATCACGATCGGCTGGGGGATCCGCATGGTTACGAAGACCTTCCGGCCCCCACGCAGCGCGTCGGCCGACTCCCAGACCGCGTCGTGGCGGTGAACAAGTTCCTGAAGGAACTCAAAGACGCGCCGGTTCTGGAAAACCTCGTACCGGCCGCCCACGGCGCCGAGGGCGTCGCCTGAGTCCCTGCGGACCGTGACGTAGTGGTCAGCAGCGGCGCGGAGGCCGTCATCCCACTCGTATAGAACGGGCCTCTTGCTCACCTCCCAGTCGATCCGAGCGAGCTTCAGCACCTCGTCGATCTCCGTGATCCCGCCGGGGATCACGGCGCCCAGGCCGTGCCAAGCGGGCGTGCTGGTGTAGAGGGCAGCGCCGCCGGTCGTGGTGTCCAGACCGTGCTGGGCGAGGATCTGCCAGATTCGTCCCTCGGTGTTGCGTCGCACGGTGAAGGTCTCGCCCTCGTCCCAGCCCGTGAGGACGCGGTAACGGTCGTCACCGATCGGCGCGATCTCACCCCGGTCTATGCGCCCCTGGAACGCGCGTGCCTCCTCCTGCACGGCCTCGATCTGGCTCGTCTTCTCCTGTGTAAACGCGTCGTTGACGTCGGTTCCCATGGTTCGACTCCTTGATGACCTGCTTGACGGTGTGATTGGCGAGGGCCGTCTCAACGGCCCCGTCATCGGGACGTGCATTCCGCGCCAGCGGTGGGGCCCGGACTCATCGAGCAGCGCGGTGAGCGCCACTGGGCCGGATTCGGCGCAGCGGCCGAAGCTGAACCAGCACGCGGGCCAGTGCCCTTGCGGCTCACGAGCGAGGCTCCTGGCCCATGTCGCGCAGCAGCTCGATAGCACGGTCCCTGCCGTGCTCCTCGCTTCGGTTCTGGACGGTGACCGTCTCCTGGATGCGGTCGGCGGCCTCGTTCAGCAACTCGGCCTTGATCGCGGGTACCGCCGCGCTGGTCTCTCGCCGAAAGGCGATCTTCGAGATGACGAAGGGTTCGACCTTGCGGCCGTGCATCTCCATGAAGAACTTGATCGCCCAGGTGACGTGGAAGCTGCACACCTCGAAAGTGCTCGTCAACCGGTCCGTCCGCAGGGCGTAAGTGGGGAACCTCGTGCAGTCCCCCTTGTCGCATTCCCAACCGTTGTTGGCCACGGTCCGACTCCTTGGCTATCTCCTTGAACTGATGCGGCCACTCGATTTGCTCCTGAAGCTGGCTTTATCGGGTTGTGGTTGCGGCGGGACTCGAACCCGCGACCTCAACGGCTTATAAGACCGGCGCTCTACCAACTGAGCTACGCAACCGAGCACACAGACCGCACTCCCGGGGGTGAGTATTGGAGAACAGCCCTTGAAGCGGCCCGAAACACGGCCGTAAGCGCTTCTGGCGGCTCATCAGGTTTGCAATGGGACCCAGGCACCCCGAGGAGGGAGAGGAGGGGTGCCCGGGAGCTTTGAACATCCAGCCCAGCGGCCGGGACGGTGAAGCGAGGAACTCAAAAAATGCTTCGATAGCACACGAATAGTCCGCGAGGGGTGGACCCGACCGGAATCGAACCGGCGACACTCTGCGTTTTTAAGACGCTTGCTCTGCCACTGAGCTACGGGCCCGAATGTTGCACTGGGGCCGACGTGCTCATCTACGAGGACCACGCGTGCCGGTGCCCGCGATGCGGTCCGTGTGGACGACCCAGGTAACCGACTGCACTGTGCTGGGCAGTTCGCCGAGCCGATGGGCGGCCTCGCGGTAGCAGTGCGCCAGCAGGGCGTACCGACGGGCGCTTCCCAAACCTCGGTCGCGTTGGCCGTATGTCTCCCCCACCGCTACGTCGTGGGCGTGACGGTCAATCACCACCGCATCGGGGTCGAACGGGTCCGTGATGCAGCGGAAGAACATCCCCGTCTTGCGCTCCATCGGCAGCACATCCGCGGGGTCTTCCCCCGCCATGATCCTGGCGACCTTGTTCAACGCGTCCTGGAAATGACCAGAAGGTACGCCGGTTTCGTATGCTTGATGGGCTAACCGGCAATTTTCCGACCATGACTTGTTGGCGGAGAGTGCGGCAAGGACGCCTGCACCCGCCCGTGCGTCGCCCTTGGTGATCTGCGTTGCAAGGTCGTGCGCCGTGCGGTACCACATGCGGCCACGCTCAATCTGCGCCGGAGTAGCGGCCCGCCACGTAGCGATGATGTTTCGTATGTACTGCTCGCGCGTCTCCTCAGAAATACTGACGGAGATCATGACTTGCCTCCCTCCTGCCGATTAGGGGAGATGGGGTGCACGCATCACCGAATGAAATCCGGGGGCGATGACTCCCCCGTTCTCACTTAAATACGGCTCCGAAAATCCGCCAAATACCGATCTCGGAAGGCCGTTTGTGGCATTACCGGGGCCGGTCTCTACTCGCCCCAGAACCGGCAGGACGAAGTGTGCGCAGGGTGCCGATCAAACTCGTCGGGGTAACCGACCGGCAGACCTCCGTCGTCCGGCAGAGGCGGGGGCCCGACGGTTAGAAAGGCCCCGAGCTCCGCCAAGCTGCGGACCTCGGCGAGCGGCACCATGGCTCCGCAATCCGGGCAAGGGCCGAGATAGTAAAACGGCTCATCGTCGTAGAGCGGGTCGCGGTAAGAGAATGTGTAGACCTGCTGCGGGTCGTCCGGATCACTCGCGTACAGCGTGAGCGGCGACAGCGGCAACGACAGTAGACCTGCTGCGGGTCGTCCGGATCACTCGCGTACAGCGTGAGCGGCGACAGCGGCAACGACAGATGATTCCAACTGTGCTTCGGCCGTACGTGAGCCAGATCGATGCCCAATAGTGCGGCCAGGCGTGCTGCCGTCCGAGCGATATCGGCGGCGCGGTGATCGGAGATCAGCGGATGGGTGGAGTGCTGTCGCAGCAGCTCGTAAGCGGATGCGGCGCGGGCAGCGATGGTCATGGCGGAGAACCTCCGATTGGCCGAGAGAAGGGGTGAGCGTGAGCACGACGGCCGGATGGCAGGGGCGCCGCCCGGCACGGCGGCGCCCCACGCTTGGCCTCGCACCCCCTCAGGGTGGGGAGCGAGTTGAGGGGGTGCGGGAGTCTCTGTTGGTCAGTGCGTTGCGACCGCTGCGCGGAGCCGGGCAGCGCGCGCGTCAGACATGACTCACCGCGCGGAAGACTTCCGCGCGCTGCTAAGGGGACCAGTCGCCGGTGAGCCGTACGGATGTTTCGGTGACCTTGCCGTCCCTCTCATAGGGGTCCTCGTAGCTGCCGCTGAGCCAGGCGTGCTCGGGTACGGCATCGCCGATCGGATAGGTGGATGGCTCGGTCACGCCTGTGCGGTCGATCTTGTCGATGGCCCAGGCGACCACGTCGCCCTCCCACCACTCCGCGTCGTACTCGTCGTATGTCTCGCCGGTCGTGGACGGCTGCTCGATCACGCGGGAATCGCCGTCCATCCACGCCCCGCCGTTACGGTCACCGGTCTGGGTGACCCCTGTCGGGGTGCGGTAGCTCAGGACGCTGCGAGTGACCTCGATCGTGTAGCTCACGATCACGCCGCCTCTGACAACTGAGCGGCGCCGTCCCGGCGTTCCAGGTACTCCGTGCTGTAGATCGCAGCCTCCCCGGAGTTGGCCGGCACGGGGCGGGACAGCACATCATCGATACGCGCCACGATGGTCGGGGGCACTGCCGCCGGGTCGCCGAACTTGCCGAGCGCAGCAGGTGCACGGCGTCGCGCGATCCGCGTACGGGCCGCCTGCCGCTCCTCCTGAGCCGCCCTGGCCAGCGGGCCGTCCGCGGGTTGACGAAGTGCGTACAACAGACTCTGGTGACCCGCGGTGGTGCGCGAGTACTTGACGTCCGGGACCACGATCTCCCCGGAGCGCAGCGCCCACGCGATCGGGGTCTGGTAACTCAGGACGGTGTAGATGATCTCGTCCCGGTCGGCACGGTACTTCTCCTGCCGGGAGGACGGTAACCGGTTGCCGAACGGAAGCGAGTAGCCGTCCACCGCGCGAAAGGCGCCGTATGTATGGAACGGCTCGCGCCGGGCCAGCGCCTCTCGCGCTGCCCATGAGTGCGTGGCAAGCTTTTTCACAGGTCCTGTTCCTCTCCAAAGACACGGGACCGTGAGGGCCACCAAGGCGCCAGGCGCCGCTTCCCAGAAGCGGGCGCCACGGGGCGGCATCCCCGCTGGCGAGCTTGGAGGCCCTCATCCAGGAAGGCGTACTCCAGCTTCGGATCCGCCTTCCGCGGCCCAGCAGTTACAAGGCGATCTCCGCTCCTGTGGCCAGGTCGAAGATCGCCAGTTGTTCTCGCTGTTTTCCGGCTAAGGTCGCGGCCTGCCGGTCGGGGATGACCTCGACCGGGTCGATGTAGATCACGCCGTCGGCCAGCCAGCCGCCCAGGCCGTCGGCGTCTCCGTACCGGTCCGTGACGCTGTGGACCAGTTCTGCGAACGCATCGAAGGGTGCAGCGGCGGAGATGGTGTGCTGTGTCGAGGTGATGCTTACGGCGTAGCCCTCAGTAGGGACGTGCGCGCTGCCGTCCGGGCAGGCCATGATCGTGAACCCACCGTTCAGGAAGAGCGCGTCGTATAGGGAGGCCACGGCGAGCGTGGTCAGAGTGTCCACGATCAGTCCTCTCCAGCTGATCACGGTCCCGCCCGGCATGGCGGGGGTCTTAAGGCAAGCGAGACCAGGAGGACGCGCGTCCCGGCATGGACGCGCGCCCCATGGCCCAGCGGTCAACTCCCGGCGTGCACGCCGAACACGGCGAGGACTCCGCCCCATTCGGCATTCCCGTACTCATGAACCAGCCAGGCGACGACGGCGGCACCAAACGCGCTCAACCCCGTCGCGGCTGTGCGGCCAACAGCCCGCAGTAAGCGCTGCCGGTCCGCGTACCACTGGACATCGATGACCACCGAGCAGCCGAACAACCCGGGGTGGAACTCCCGGTGAATCCGACCGAGCCTCGAATGCGACCGCGAGACATGAACCCGGTGCCCATCGGTCGCGTGCTCGGTGATCTTCTCGAACCGCCACGCTTGGCCCGCGTTCGGACCGGACACCATGTGAATCGTGGTGCCCGGCTCAACGGCGGACGCGGTGGCGTCATGGATGAGCCGCATGATCCCTCTCCTCGATCACGTGCCTGCAACGGACGGGCGACGGCACCCCGTTGCAGAGGTGCCGCACCCATGCCACGTGGCAGGCAGGCTCACCAGTGCGCAGAGAGGAGGGCCGGGGTGAGCGCACACACGGTCGAGGCGCACCAGCCGATCAGACACCCGGTCCGGTCGTACATCACGCGATGCCGAACTGAAGATCAGGCAGCAAGTCGCTCCTGCCGTTGCGGGCCGCCCAACGGCGCATGCCGTCGACTCGATGCGGGTGGAAGGGCGCCCAGTGGGTCGGTCGCACGCGTAGGAACTCCCGAGCCTCATGCTCCTCGATGGACATGATCACCTGGAGGAGAGCCGCGTACAGGTCCTCGTCGGTGCAGTCCTTGACCACCAGCGGGAATTCCGCGTACGTGGTGATCTCCTCCGGGTAACCAGCCGGAGCCTGGTCCCGGTTGCTGTTGCGTGCCGGGTAGTCCACGCGCACGACGATGGCACTCTCGAACCTCTTCGTGTGCTCGCGGGCGGTGAACGTCCAACCCGGCTTGTAGACCGTGTGATCAACTAACTCGATCGCACTTGCGGTTTCCATGATCCTCTCCAACGGGTCATGGGGGCTCCGGCATGAGCACCCCAATCAGCGCACGTACGAGACGCGCGCTGAAGTGGAGCTCAGTCGGAAGGGTCAGGGCCCGGAGAGCGTAATGAGACGTCCACGCAATCCCCGATTCGCTCTCATATAAATACGTCACCCAAAAGCGCCAGATTACCGATCAGGCAAGAAATTTCGCGAACCATTTCTGGGCGCGCAGAAAATGCTGCCATGCGGCCGCGACGACTCGACTGGCATTCCATCGAACCCTCATCTAGATACGCATCCAGAACGCCCCCGAATACCGATCACAGGGCACACATGCCAGGATCCCTCCAGCTGTACAACCGGAGGGATCCTGAGAGACAAGCGCCCCTAGTCGTTCTTCTGCTGCGCGCTGCGGTAGATCAGTTCATCCCGCACGGCATCAAGTGATGCGGACAAGGCCCGCCATTCCTTGGCCCCCGCATCCCGCGCGCGCTGCACTTTGGACGACGAATTGAGCGGCCCGCCGTACAGTTCTTGCGCAGTCTTGCCGATGACGCCCGCGCGACCGAGGTCATCCGCGCCGCTCGCATGACGGAGCATCCCGCGCAACGTCGGGTATTCACTCCCGTCTCCCCACGCGGAACGGAAGATCGTTTCACTGTTGCCCGACAGATACGGGGTCACTGCGAGCGTCGACAGTTTGTCCGCGTGCGGAATGCCGCGCGTTATCTGCATTCCCGGGGTGGCGTCGATTTCCTCGGGCTTGACGTCCAACCTGTACCCGTTCCGCGCCGCAGCGTCCCTCACGGCCCAGTATTGGAGCGTCTTACGGGTGACGACGATCGTTTCGCCGTCTCGCCGAACGTACTGCCATGCGGACGGCTCGCGAGTGTCCACCCAGACTGCCGATACCTCACATGTGGCGATGATGTCACCCAGCCGCTTCGCGAAGATCAAAACGGCATCCTGTGTGACGTCGTCGCTTACGTCATCTGTGCCGTACAGCGCGCTTCCGCTACGGGCGACAGTTGCACTTCCGTCCATGCGCTTGCGTGAACGCGCGGAATCGACGGTACGGCAGTATCCACGCGCGATCTTTTGCAACTCCGCGAAATCGGCTGCCGTCAGGCGCCTCATGTCTTCCGACGTGACGTGTCCGAGCCGCCGACCCTCCGGGTCTCCCCTGCCGGATTTATGGTTTTTCACGATCGTCTCCGGTCATTCGCGACGCGTACCATAATGTACTGCGCCTCGGTAATTCAATTATCTCGCAATTCTGGATTACCGCAAGCAGCCGCAAGGCTATTTCTGAGCCATTTACCGGAAGGTCAACATTCACGCATCTCACACCCAATTCATGCGACGCCGCACTCTCAAATAAGGGTGACCGAAAAGAATTGACCCATGTAGATACGTGCGCGAATTAGATTCCCCAGAAACCGGCAATAATGAAGTGAATAATAGAAAAATCACAGTCCGCAAAGCAGCCACACCGCTCCGGCCGCTGCCCCCACCATCCCCTCCGCCCGTCTGTTCAGGTGCCCACCAGGTACCCAGTTGCGTGCGGCGTGGGCGCCGGCCAAATTCAATCTACCTGCGACAAGGCTGAGTCGAGGTCTACCGCTCTAACAGGAAGTGAGAACAGAAGTCAGATAGGAAGTGAGATTGGAAGTCAGACCGGAGTAGGCCGACGTGCAGCAGTGATTGGCGTGTGGCCAGCGGACCGCCCATTCACCTTCAGTTCAGGCGCACCGTCGCCCATACGATCCGGCCGGCTCCGTCTTCGACCGGCCCCACCCCCCAGCGCTCCGTCATGGACTGGACGAGCAGCAGTCCGCGGCCGAACTCCGCATCGGTATCGGCTCGTTGCGACCTGGGTGTGGACGGACCGCTGCCGTCATCTACGACCTGAATCAGCAACTGCTCCGGCGTGGCGCCAAGGTTGAACGCGATCGTACGGCTGCTCGTGTGGATCACGGCGTTGGCGAACAACTCGCTGACCACGAGGGCCGCCGTGTCACAGCCCTCCGCGAGGATGCCCCAAGCTCTGAGCTGCTGGAGAACGCGGTGACGGGCTTCGCTGACGGATCTGCGCTCAGCCGGCAAGAGGAAGGCAGCGTGGCGTGCTGCGGTGCCGAGATCGGGCGGAGTTGTGTCTCCGGTCGTCGTAGCGGCGTCGGGTAAGGCCACGACTGATTCCTAACGTGGGGAAAGACCGGGCGGCCGTCCTCTGCGAGAGCCGCCATGACGATGTGCAGGTCCTGGGAGGGGCAACGCGGGCCATCAGCCCACGCGTTCGGACAGACGGTGCGATCACTTGCTCAACAGCTGGCGTGCAGCGCGTCGTGGCGCATACGAGAAGTGCGCCGCAAGGCTTCCGGGGCGGATCACCCGGCTGCCTGACGCATCGTCCGCGTGCGGCCAGCGCCCGCCGTGGGGCACGGGTGAGCTTGGTCACCCCGTCACTATGCTCGCCTCATCAGTCACATGGCAACCCATCACTTTGCACAGTGCACAACTTTTGTGTGCAGCCTGTCCGGGATGCGAGGACCATGACACACTTCTGAGGCGTCCGGGGTTCGAGGAGGCATGCGACGTGAGCGCACCGCGGTCTGCCCCGACCGTTCTCCAGATGGTGCTCGGTAGACGGCTCCAGGAGCTGCGCCGGGCAAGGGGCCTGTCATCACAGCAAGTTGGCGCCCTGCTGCGCCAGGCGCACACCACGGTCATCAGGATGGAGCAAGCCAAGGTCGCCTTGAAGTGGGCGACCGTCAAGGCACTGCTGGAGATCTACGACGTCGAAGAGACCGAGGCACAGGAGTTCTTGGCCCTTACGGACCAGGCCAACGAACCTGGCTGGTGGCAGAGTTACCGCGATGCGCTCCCGGCATGGTTCGCAGTGCACGTCAGTCTGGAGAACTCGGCCACCCACGTGCGCGGCTACGAGCCCCACGTCGTGCCCGGCCTTCTCCAAACAGAGGACTACGCCCGTGATGTCCTGCGGCTGAATCGTCCTCGACCAATCCCGGAAGAACTGGAACGGCGTGTGGCTCTGCGCATGGAGCGCCAGACCCTGCTGGCACGTCACACCCCGGCGCCGCCACATCTGTGGATCATCATGGACGAGACTGTGCTGCGGCGCCCGCCTGGCGGGCCGGAGGTGATGAAGGCTCAAGTAGAGCGCCTGATCAAGGCGATGGACCTTCCGAACATCACCCTGCAGGTGCTGGCATTCTCGGCCGGCCTGCACCCCGGGGCCTTCGGGCCGTTCACCCTCTTCCGTTTCCCAATGAAAGACTTCCCCGACATCATCTGCACGGACAACCTCAGCAGCGCTAAATACAGCGAAGAACAGGATGAAGTGGCGCTGCATCGCGAGGTGTTCGACCGGATGAGCGTCCAAGCAATGTCCAAGGGACGCACCAGGGAATTTCTTCTGAATGTTTGCAAGGAGCTAGATCGATGATAAGCGCCATCAATGCCGCAGAGGATCTGGGGGCTGAAGGTTGGCACAAGCCGTGGAGCGGCACTAACGGCGGCAACTGCGTCGAGGCCAAGAAACTGGACAGCGGGGAAGTGGCACTGCGGCAGTCGACGGACCCAGAGGGCCCCGCCCTCATCTGTTCACCCTCCGCGATTACCGAATTTATCGAGGCGGCCAAAGGCGGAGGTGCAGACTTCCTCGTAAATTGAGTTCTGTTCAGCAGCGCTGAGACCTAAACTCACGAGAAATCCTATTTCGTCAACGGAGGACTCAAGTGCCAGACGCTGGATTCAGTGCCGACGATATCGACACCAGCAAACCACATTCGGCTCGCATGTACGACTGGTTCCTCGACGGAAAGGATCACTACGCCGCCGACGTCGAAGCGGCCCAGAAGATCGTCCGTCTGTTCCCGAACGTCAAGGATACGGCAGGGACGAACCGCGAATTCATGCATCGAGCAGCCCGCTTCGTGGGAAATCGAGGCATCCGACAATTCCTGGACATCGGAACAGGGATCCCAACCGAGCCCAATCTTCACCAGATCGCCCAGGAAATCGACCCCAGCGCTCGCGTGGTGTACGCGGACAACGACCCCATCGTACTACGGCACGCCGAGGCCCTTCTGCAGGGCACAGAACAGGGCCACACCGCATATTTGCATGCCGATGTACGGGAGCCCGATTCGATTCTCGCGTTCGCGAGGAAGCACCTTGACTTCGAGCAGCCCATCGGGCTGTCGCTGGTCGCACTGCTCCAGTTCATCACCGACGACCTGGATCCGTACAAGATTGTCAGGACCCTGCTGGACTCAATGGTCACCGGCAGCTACCTCATGCTGTCCCACGTGACATGGGAATTCGATCCCGAGATCTGGGACCGCGTCGATGCCATCTACCGTGCCGGCGGAACGCCGGTCAAGGCCAGGTCACACGAAGAGGTTGCACGGTTCTTCGAAGGCCTTGAGGTTTGCGATCCCGGGGTCGTCTTGTCTACACGCTGGCATCCTGATAGCGGGATGAAAATTCGCAATGATCAGCCGCTGTACGTAGGGGTTGCCCGCAAACCGTGAGCAGAGCCGAGATTTTTCAACGCGGCACGCTCACTTTCCCGTAAGTCCAGTACCACGGCATCGCGTAGCGACCATATCCGAGGGAGGATTTTGTGCCCGATCGCTTAGGCCGCTGGCGGAGACGCGGCTCAGACCGGGATGACGGGGATCAAGGACGGGAGTCACATAGAGGCATCGGACTCCCTCAGCCGAATTCAGAGAACTGCCTGACACCAGAAGATGAGCGCTTTTTGCAGGGCATACACAACGTTCGCCATTTGATCAGTGGTGAATGGACGTGGGATGTTCTCGTGGCTCTACATAGCGGCCCGCTACAGTACACAGTTCTCCTTGATGTCATTCGGTCGAAGCAGAGTGGCACTGGCTGGCCTGGGAAGAAGCACAACTACCTTCGAGATGGCACGTTGAACCGGACCCTTCGCCGTCTGGAGCAGGGAGAGCTCGTCGAGCACAACCGCGAGACTGAGTTCCCCTACCGTTCGGCGTACGAGCTGACTGCTGCGGCAGAGCAGCTACTCGCCGCGGCGGCGTCCTGGGCCGAGTGGGCGGAGTCGAACGCAGACCTCTTGGAACGTACTCGCGAGCGCCGACGTGTTGAGGAAGCCGGAGCCGACTGACTGCGGTGCTGGAATGGTTCCTTGGCATGGTCAGCCGGCTTCTCTCCCTCCCGTTGTGCGCTTGGCCGACCTGGGAAGTTGGAGGAAGTCGCAGAGGGTCTTGGTCTCCCGGCTCGGCTCCTCCTCGATCTCAGCGAGAGTCCTGGTGAGCAGGGCGAGAGTCCGTGAGATCGCGTCGTGCTGGCCGAGTTGAGCTTGGAACCGGGCGATATCGCGATAGATGGCTTCGTTGTATCGATCCAGGGTGCGAGCCCTTTCCAGGAGGGCCAATGCCTGCCCGGGCTCGTCGTCGCGAAGGATCCGAACCAAGGCGCTGACAGCGTCCAGCACGTCTCGTCGAAGAGCCTCGCGATGGGCTTCGATCCACTCCACGGTGAGATCGGCGGCCAGGTCACCGACGTAGAGCTCGAGAACACGCTCAAGAGCCGTGCGGCGGTGCTGTGCGCCGGTGACGTCGCGGCTTGTCTCCAGGGCGTCTTGCAGGTGCCACAAGTCGACCGTGGTCTGGTCGCGGTTCAGGCCGTAGAGACCGTCTTCATGCATAGTCACGTCGCTGAGTGCATCGTGGGTCGCGGTGCGCAATGCCCGCCGCAGCTGGCTCAACGTTGCATGGAAGCTGTTGTACGGGCGGTCTCTGGGCGCGTCCGGCCATATGGCGGTGGTCAGAGCCTCACGTCGAACGCCATTACGGTGAAGGGCGAGGTAGGCGAGGACTTCACGCTGCTTGGGAGCGAGAGAGTTGCCGAGGTCAGCATGTTCGTCCCCGCCGGTTCGGTGATGTGTCAGTCGCGTACGGCCTAGGACAGCCAGGTGAAGGGGCCGCTGGGCATCGTCATCACCTGTTGTGGGGGAAACTTCGCCCGTTTCCATGTCGTCCCGGTCGGCCGGGTGCTGACGATCGCTCGCATGTGACGGTTGCTGGGGCTGGGAGCCGCGAGCGGGGCCATGAGCGAGACGGCGACGGGACCTTGCGGACGTCGGCCTAGGAGCGGGCGCTGCGGAATCGACGTCACCCTTGTCCAATGCAGGAGCCGAGGTGCCCGCAGTATTTGGGGACCGCTGAACACGAAGCGGGCTTGGAGCTTCTGCGTCGCGGAGGAAATCAAGTAGAGCCTGGGTGTCGACGGTGGGCAAGGTGAACAGCCGCGCGTCGGCGAGTACGTCTGCGACGGAGGAACTGGTGGCGGCGACGGTGCCGTCGAGCCGGACACGAACGGTGCCTCCGGGGCGCCACTGGCCGAAGAGGATGCCGGCGAGCCCGAGCGTGGAGCCGTTGTCGAGAACGGCTTGCAGGCGGCGGTCGGCGTGTGGAGCGGGAGTGGCGACGAGCACCAGGTCGCCGGCGAACGGCCTCGTCCCTGCAGAGCCGGCCTCGGGGTCCGTACGTGTACGAGTGAGCAGTTCGGCCTCCATCGCGTCCAGCGCCGCGTCCAGGTCGTCGACGACACGCAGTCGGGCGGGGTGGCCTGTATCTTCGCCGATCAGCGTGTGGGCGTCGGAGGCCGGGATGAGGATCTCGACGTCGCCGGCGGTGGGATGCTGCGGCTCGGCGAGCAAGGCGACGAGCAGTGCGCGGATGGCGTCGAGGGCTCCTGGGCCGATGAGGCCGAGTCCGCGGGCCCGGGCGATGTTCCAGGCGAGTGCCTGACCGTCCTTGACGCCGATGAGCCGCGCACCCACCGATGCGGAGGCGCCTGGCGCAGGGGCCTCGCCAGGCGGCCGAGGGGCCTCGTGAAGGGCGGGACGAGGCTGCACGGCTTGGTCGGAGTCGTCCGGTACGTCGGGCTCATCGACACGGGTCGCATCGTCGTGGGCGACACGTAGGGCGCGTACGACAGGGGCGATGGTCAGGTCGTCGCGTTGTCCGCTGCCGGGGAGGTAGTTCACGCGTCGACGCCATCGGACGGCGAGGAGAGCGGCAGTGATCAGCGTGGCAAGGCCGATCCCGACGAATGCTCCGGTCGGCAGGCTGACGCCGGGGTGGTGCGGCGGCGGTGCCGTGGGGGTGGATGGAGTCGCCGGGGTATTGGTGGGCGGAACAGTGTCGAGTGGGGGGCTCGGCGTTGTGGGGGCGCTCGTCTGAGGGGGACGGGGCGATTCGGGCCATGGGCTGGTGGGTTCACGGGGCCCAGGGGCGTGAGGGGCCGGGTTTGATGAGTCATCAGGCAGACGGAAGATCCAGCCAGGGCGGATCAGGTCGGGCATGGTCAGGCTGCGTCCGTCGAACTGCGGGAGACCGCAATTGAGAGCGTAGATCTCTGGCCATCGGCTTCCGTCACCGAGGGTGCGGGCCGCGATGCGCCAGAGGCTGTCGTAGATGCCGTCGCGGGGCGGCTCCACTTCGACAGTTTCGCCTGTTCGGCTGTGCTGGTGTGGCTGCACGGTGGCGGGTTGAGGAACGGCAACCACTCCAGCTGGCAGGAGCGTTGGGGTGTTGACAGTGGTGACGGGGCTCGTCGCCGCAGAGATCGGCACGGAGGTTGCGGGAGCGGCGGACCGTTGCGCAAGCAGAGCCATGATGACTGTGCCGACGAGAACGGCAGCAGCAGCGTTCAGCGGGCCCGTACGCGGCCTGGCGGGCCGGGCGAAGCCCCAGGCCTCGTCCGCCGTCGCGCGGACGACGTCGTAGACGAACGCGACCCACACCGGCCAGAGGATGCAGGCCAGAGCGTTGAGCAGGAAGCCGGTGCTCATCGGAGTGAGCAGGACCGCTTCGATCTCGGACCATGCGGGGAGGCGGGGCGGAAGCGGCCAGCCGATGTAGCGGATCAGCCCCCAGGGGATCCCCACAACCAGAACCGTCAACACGGCGGTGGCGAGGAGGCCGCGTAGCAGCAAGTAGGTGCCGCGCAGGGCCAGTTGAAAGCGGGAAGGTTGTTTGTGTGCGGGCATGACCGAGCCTTGTCAGGGTTCGGGCGTGAGGACGCCACGCGCGGGGTGGGCGGAGCCGGTGCCGGTCACGCTCAGGGAGTCGACGCCGAGCAGACCGAGGAGTTGGGTGTGCTGGTGGGCGGCGACGGTCACCGTGACCGTGTCGTCGTCCACGGTGACCGTGCCCGTATCACCGGTGGACGCCAGGTAGGCGTGGGTCAGCGTGCGGACCTGGTCGGGAACGAGGCGCACGGTGCCGGAGTCTCGGTACGCCGCGAGATCCAGAGCCTGGGCACCGGCGCGGGCGGCTTCCTGGGCTTCGCCGATAGCACGGACCTTGGCAGCCAGAGCAAGGCCGCCGTCCACGACAAGGCCGGCGAACATCACGACCGCAGCCGCGAGGATGACGACGAACGGCGTGACCTGGCCGTTGTCATCGGCAGCGAAGCCGGGCAAGCAGGCGGGGAGGAAACGCCTCATTCTCACGCTGTGTCACCTCTTGCGACCGTCTCGGAATTCGCGAACCCAAGAGCTCTTGAGCGGTAGACGTCGACCGGCGAGGCGAACTCGGCGGTGAGGACCGTGGTGCCGGGCACCTGGAGCAGAGCCAGGTCGTGTAGGCCGACGGTGCAGGAGACGGCGACTCGGACGGTGGAGCCGTCTTGAAGGGATCCGTGGACGGTGACGGACAGGCTCTGGCAGGTGACGCCGGCGCCGCTGAGGGCGGAGGCAGCGGTCAAGCGGGCGTCCGTCACGGCAGCGGATTGGCTGCGGTCCAGGGTGGCGGCGCGGGCGGCCTGGTGGGCGGCGTCCTCGATCTGTAGCCGAGTATCGGAAAGCCGGCCGCAGTAGACCAGGAACCACAGCATCAGAATCAGGATGGGGATGGTCAGCACCAGCTCGACCGTCACCGACCCGCGCCCGTCGAGCGGCCCCCCGTCAAGCCGGTGGCCGACCTGCCGCCACCGGCCCTTGGTCCTGCCTAAACCGGCGGTGCGCGGGAGCTGTCTCATGGCCCCGCCTGCATGGCGACTGGGCGGAACTTTTCGACCGGGCCGGACGCATGGGAGCGGACGGGCAGGTGGAGGAACGGAATGACGCTGGTCGCGGTGCCGGTGACCCGGACCTCGGCGTGGTCGGCAGTGCGCGTGACGGTGACATGCGAGGCTCGCAGCGGTCCACGGCCGAGTTGGTCCAGGACACGTTGGGCTTCGTCCTGGCCGGCAGCTGTGGTCCCGTCCTGGACGCGGGTGACGGCCAGCGCGTGGGCGGAGGTCGCCTGGGCGATGTGGACGGCGTGCCACCAGACGGTGGCCTGCGCGAGCAGCAGCACCATGGTGAGCAGTACCGGCATGATGATCACCATCTCGGTTGTGACCGCTCCCGAGTCGTCCCGCAGCCGATGCGTGTAGACGTGGGTGTCGATGCGAGGCGCGCGGGATGCTCGCCGTTGCTCTCTTGCCTCGGTAAGTGTCATGTCGCCACGGCCTACTTGAACACCACGCTCTTCGCCGCGGCGGTGATCTCCGGGCCGAAGATACCGACGATGGTGAGGGCGAGAGCCGCGAGGCCCGCGATCCAGATGACGTGTTCCGTTGTGACGCCACGGTCGTCATGGGCCATGTTGCGGATCAAGGACCGGGCACGGGTAACAAGCGCATTCAGCAGAGACATCCGAGCTTCCTTCCGGCGTCGACGCCGCCCGTTTACAGCGAGTTCGTGATCTGAGTCAGTGCGGGATAGAAGACGAAGATGATGAAGCCGAAGGCCATGAGGATGCCGGGCAAGGCCATCCGTTCCGTGGCGGCGTTGGCCTTTCCTTCGGCTTCGGCGGCGCTGCGTTGCCGCATGGCGGCGGCCTTGGCGGCCAGCGAGGCCCGAACCTTGGCGCCCTCGGTACCCGCCAGCGAGAGGGCCGCAGCGAGCTCGGCCAACTCGCTGATCTGGAGTTCCTCGCCGAGCTGCCCCAATGTCGTCCAGGGGGACGTGCGGGTGAGTCGGGCGGTATTCAAGGCGCGACGGATTTGCTGGGCGGACCAACCGTGTCCGATGCCGGCCGCATCGTTCAGTGCGCCATCCACTCCGGCGCCTCCCGCGAGCAGTACGTGGATCAGGTTGAGGTAGGCACCGAGCGCGTGGCGGAAGGCATCCCGGCGGCGTTCGGCCTCGGCCCGTACCGTCGCATCCGGCAGGAGGAAGCCGCCGATCGCCAGGGCGAGCGAGGCTCCCAGCGGCACGGGCCAGGGCAGGGAGCGGCCGCCCAGAGTCAGCAGCACACCGACCGCGGCGGGCAGCAGCAGCCCGGTCAGTGCGAGTGCGGCCTTCTCCGCCAGATGGGTTTCGGGCGACCGTTCGGCGATGGCCAGGTCCTGACCGGCGGCGCTGCCGGGGAGGCCGACCGCGCGCAGCAGGCCGGTGAACGGGCTGCCGAGGCGTACGGCCCAACCACCCGTGTCGGTCGTGAGAATCGGCGGCGGCGCGGGGGCGGTGTTCAGCCGGGAGATGAGCGCGGCCAGGGGTGGGCGGGGCGGGACCAGCCACACCGCGAGCGCCCAAAGGCCCAGACCGGCTCCGACGCCCAGCAGTACGAGGGCGATCATTCAGGTCACCTCCCGAGGCAAGGTCACGGCGGCCTCGGGTGCCTGGCCGACGGCGTCAAGCTCGGTGAAGAACCGGTCCGGTTCCTCGATGCGGGCCATGCGACGCAGCCACATGAATGCGACCGTGAACAGCGCTCCGATCAGCAGCAGGATCAGTTGCCCGGTCATGGAGTCGTACGGGGTGAGGAATTGGGGGTTGAACAGGATCAGGACGCCCGCGAAGGTCAGGGCCGTGATCACCACCACGCGCATGGTGGTGCGGGTGCGAGTGCGGCCCGCCTCGACCCGGTGGCGCATCTCCACCTGCGCACGGGCGGTGGCGGCGAGTTCACCCAGCAGCGAGGCCAGTTGGCGGGCTTGGTGCTCGGAGGCCAGGATCAGGGCTGCGATCACCAGGTCGGCAGTCGGGTCGTCAAGGTCGTCCGCCAAGCGCCGCAGGGCGGGGCTCAACCGCTCCCCGTGCTCCAACCGGGTTGCCAAGTCTGTTACTTGAGGACGGACGGCTTCCGGTGCGGCGGGGGCGGTTGCCAGGATCGCCTGTTCCAGTCCCGCTGCGGCTGCGAGGGTGTCGCGCAACATCTCCGTCCAGCCGGCGACGCCTTCGATCCGGGCGGTCTGCTCGCGGCCGTCCGTGCCGGAGCCGAGGATGCGCGGCATGCTCCAGCCGCCCATCGCCGCCAGCAGGCCACCCACTACCCACCCTGTGATCGCCCCGACCAGCAGGCCCGACCCGGCTGCGACCGCCAGCCAGCGCCCGGCATAGCGGCGCGGCTCGCGCCGCCGCGGGCGGCGAGCCGGCGCGGCAACGGAGGCGGGGAACCGCCCCGCACGTATCAACAGCACCAGGCCGCACCCCGTACCGAGGCCCAGGAGTCCCATCAGCGGTACGTATCCACTCATCGTCAGCGTCACATCCACTCGGCGCGGTCGAGCGCCTCCGGTTTGAAGCCGACCGCAATCAAGTCCTCCATGGTCTCGGTGCGCAGCGGCACGCCGGGTACCGCGCGCAAGTCGGGGCCGGGCCGGAAGACTTCGTTGGAGACGATCTGTTTGTCGTCGGCATCGACGATCTCCCGAATCGAGGACACGACTCGCTTGTCCTCGCGGCCACGGGGTTTGTCCAGATGGACCACAAAGTCGAGGGCGTTGGCGACCAGCAGGTTGGTGGCCTCCAGGGGCAGCCTCTCCGGGCCCTGCACCGCGTAGGCGGCCAGTTTGGTGAACGCTCCCCGGCTCGTGGAGGCGTGGAGCGTGCCCATGGAGCCGTCGTTGCCCTGGGACATCGCGTTGCACATCGGAATGACCTCGGGCCCGCGGACCTCGCCGACGATCACCCGGTCCGGGGACATGCGCAGCGCCCACCGCACCAACTCCGCCTGACTGACCTCGCCTTGGCCTTCGATGTTCGCCTCGCGCGCCTGCATGGCTACCACGTCCGGGTGTGCGTGTTCGTCGGCATCCAGGCCGAGCTCGAAGACATCCTCGACGGTGACCAGCCGCTCCCATGGCGGGATCTCGGAGGCCAGGGCGCGCAGCATTGTGGTCTTGCCGATGGCCGTTCCACCGGTGATCAGGATGTTCTTGCGCGCACGGACCATCGCGGCGAGCAACGCCTCCAAGCCGGGGTCGAGGGTGCCGTTCTCACGCAGTTGGGCGAGGGTTACGTGCTGAAAGCGGTGCCGCCTGATGGCCAACGACGGGCGAGTGGTGACCGCCATGACCGCGAACGCCCTCTCCCCACCGGGAAGTTGGAAGCTCACACCGGGACTGCCCCGATCGAAGCGGCGTTCTTCGACTCCGCTCCGGGCCGCCAGGTCGCGGATGAGCTGCACCAGTTCCGCGTCCGAGCCGACGACCGGTGGCAACCGGTCACGGTGACCGTCGGCATAGCGGACGAAGACGCGGTCGCCGGTGACGTTGATGTTCTCGATCTGTGGGTCGCTCAACAGCGGTTCCAGCCCGGCCAGCCCGAACACCTCGTTCAGGACGGTGGTGATCACCACCTGCTCGACATCCGGCGCCACCACCGTCTGTCCGCCGACGAGCAGTTTCTGCGTGTGTTCCTCGGCAGCGTCCGCAAGGATCTTCTCTGCCAGAGCTAAGCGGGCGGTATCGGTCATGGGTGGGCGGCCGGCGGCGTCGTCATCGCGGATGTGCTGGGCCATCCGCTCCGAGAGCTGCTGACGCAGATGGATCCGCAACCGCTCGGCCGGAGGGCCGATCTGCATCCGGCGTGCCCCAAGTCCGTTCAGCCTCGCGAGGCGAACAGGTGCCTGCCCGTTCCCACTCAGCGGAGGAACGACTCCTCCATAAGGCAGGGCCGCGTACCTCTTCTCCGGTTCGGTCATCGCCGTACCTCACTCCACAACTGCGTCGGATGCTGGCTCTGACTAACCGACGGGTCGACGTAATTCACTCCGGTAGTGACGCTGGCGGCCTGCACCGCAACCCGGCCGGGGCGATCGAGAGCACGGGAGGCAGTCAGCTCGGCGATGCCGGCCAGGACCCTGCCCAGAGGCGAACGGGCCGCTGCCGACCGCCGCCCAGGTCGTCCGCCCAGTGCGGCTGCGCCCTTCGGGTCCTCCGGGATACGGGCCATCACCTCGACGTCCAGCTCCCGTACGACCTCGTCGGTCGGATAGCCGTCGCCGACGAGCACGAAGCAGAGGCCCCGCGACCAGCCCGCTGCGGCATGCCACCACGTGGCGACGTGGGCCAGGGCGTCGTCGCGCGCGCGGGCCAGCAGCAGCGTGACGTCTGCCTCTCGGACCACGTTCAGCCCCGCAGAATCCGGATCGATGCGCCCGCAATCGGCGATCACAACCGTCCCGGCGCGGTCCGCGGCTCGTCGCAGCGCACCGCTGTCACTGGGGGTGAGCTGGGCGAGTGACGCGCGGGCCTGATCCGCACCGGCCGGGCCCACCACTACCGGCAGCCCGCCGGGCAGTCGCTGCGTGTGCTGCCAGACCAGGCCCGGCTCTGCCCTGTGCCGGGCGGCCGCGGCCAGTGTCATCAGCCCCGGCGCCGTCTCCAGCCGGAAGCGGGCCATCAGATCACCGCCGGCCGGATCGCATTCCACGACCACCGGCTGCTCCGCGGACGGCCACCCGGCCGCCAGGCCCAAGGCGGCCGTGGTCACCCCCGGGGAGCCCTTCAGGCTGCACACTGCCACCAGTGTCACTTCCCGCCTCCATGGACCATGACCACGCTGATCTGGCCCGTCGGTGCCGCGGCCAGCCGGCGGGCATCTCCCTGGGTCATCTGCAGCGAGATCACCGTGATCTGATCGGTGCTGTCGTTCCGTACGTCGGTCACCGAGGCGTCCCACGCCGAGGACGGTGACGCGGTGGAGGCAGAGCTCCCGTTGCTCGGCGCCACCACCACGACGACGTGGTTGCCGGGCTGTACTCCCGGCGGGAACTGCCCCGCCTTGAGTCCCACCGCGGCCACGGCCTGCCCAGTCGGCGGGATATGCGCCTCCCCCAGTAAGTCCTCGGTGAGCGGGGTCCCGGCCGGCAGGCTGTAGGCGACAGGTTGTCCCTCCGCCTCGGCCCGCGACTGCACGGGGATGAAGGCCAGCCCGCTGTCGGCCGACACGCTCGCTTCCCGCAGGTCCTCGTCGGACAGCACCTGGCCCACCGTGACCGAACGCGCCAGCACCAACACGGGCTCCTGATGGCCAACCGTTGTTGCCACTACGACGCCACCTGCGGTGCAGCCCAGGATCAGCAGCAGTCCCACCAGGAGATAGGGAAGCCGACGCGGTCTCGGTGCGCTGGTCATCCGTGCCGGACGCTTCGCATTGCGCCGCCCTCCCCGCCCTGTGGGAGGGGTGCTCCCTCGTATGGCCGGATCCGCGTGCGCGGGCACACGTGTACTCACCAACTGCCGCCTCCCAGCACAGGTCTTCTCTCCACCGCGCCATCGGCACAGCGTCAAGATCAGATGTAGGGGTTGTCGCTCCCGCGCCGTCCCTCGACAGCGCGGTCGGGTTTGGCATCAGCCGCCGTTGTTCAGTGCCTGGCTCTCCGCGACCCGGAAGTCCGCATTGGACGTGGTCGTCATGTCGGGGAAGACGCCTGTCTGGCCCGCACCAGCCCACGTCACCGTCCAGTGCACGGTCGCCGAGACCGGGTAGGCACTGTCCGGTTGGCCCGCGGAAGAGGCGCGGTAGGTGTAACCGCAGTCGGGAGACGGGGTCTTCGGGTTCGTGCTCGATCCATACGGGGTCCCGGGTCCGCCGCACGTCACCGACTTGCCGTCACCCATCGTCCACCCCACGGACTTCGGCCGCGCCACGGCGGTCACCGACACCCCGGGCACCGACGCCGTCGCCGACACCGGACCCCAATCGCCACGGTCCAGCCACAACCAGGTCGGCAGGTTCACCAGCTGCTCCTCTGCCGGATTCGCCTGAATCCCCGGCGACGGCAACCGCAATTGGTTGCGCGCGACTTGCGCCAGCTGGGCCGGGGGCGGCTGAGGAGCGCCTCCGCCTTGCTGCGGCGCGTCCGGGATCCAGATCGGCGGGCGGTACACGGCATCCCGTACGCCGCCTGCCTCGCACTTGTACACGTACCAGGCCCCCGACTCCCCCGGCTTCGGGTCAGCCGCAGGCACGGCTACAGACGGTGTGGTCGCGTACGCCACGGACACCGCCGCAACCGTCGCGCCGCCGCCCTGCCCACCCTCGTAGGCCGTCTGCGCCACCCCGGGGGGATCCTCGTAGTCGCTGCGCTGATACGAACAATCGGCCAAGTTCAGATCGGGGTTCGCGTGCTTCGGTTGCTCGCGGCCTCCCCCTCCGCTGTTCCCGCCGCCGCTGGAGGTGTCGCCGGACCCGGAGGACCCTCCGCTGCCGTGACGAGGCGTGCCGGGCCGACCATCTGATCCCGCGCCTAGCTCGCACCCAGGGCTCGGGTCCTGGCCACACTGCACCGAACCCCATCCGTCATCGCCGAACGCGGGGATCGCGGCCACCCCTACGATCACCAGGGACAGACTCGTGGCGAAAGTGGCCTTCCTCAGCGTCAACACGACCCCACCGCCTCAACCGCGAACCGCGTGACCTTCCAGGCGCCGTTGAGCTTCTTCACCTCGGCCGTGATGGCACGTCGGCCACCGGGCGTGTCGTTCGCAAGCTCACCGCTGTCCTTCCGGTACTTCAGCCAGTGCGTCGAGTCGCCGCAGTCAGAGATCATGACCGTCGTCGGGTTCTCAGCGGGCGTCGCCGAGGTCACCTTCGGATAGTTCTTCGGCTCGCCCTTCGTCACCAGGCCGTTGAGACGATCCGCGTACAGAGCGCGTGAAATCACGGACAGCGCGTCACCTGTCGCGTACTGGGCCAACTTGGGGGAGTTCCAGTCCGCCGTCGTCGCGGCCTGCGCCATGTCCCGCCACATCCCCAGGTACGCCGTCGTCGCCTGCGAACGCGCGGTATCGGTGGGAGCAGCCGCATGCGGAGAACCAGGAGCCGAACCGCTCACCGCGGCAGTGGGGGTCCGGTCCTCTTCTCGCGAGGTCGAGCCATCTGATCCCGTCGTACTACAGCCAACGATCAGCAACGTCAGCGCAGCCGCCGTCACCCTCTCGACGACTCGTCTGGCGAGTGTGCGCGTCCCTAAAACCACCACCGTCACATCACCCCGCGAACGATGTAGATCCGTCACTCGGTCTAAGCGTGATTCCCAGATCTATCGCTTCACCTCGTTCCCACTGCAAGGTGCGAACACCACCCAGCGCGCTCCATCTTCAGAGCGGGAACGGCAATTTGGTGAACTCTTTACTCAAGAGCGGGGGTATCGCCGGAATCTGAGCCAGGACTACAGAGGGGAACTCCACTCCTTCAACGCTCCACCATCCATTGCAGTCGGGAACTTTCGATGCCCCCATCCAGCTTCTGGCACAGCACTCACCAACTTGATATGACATTTCCGGGTTGGGTCGGCATGGGCTGCAGGCCTACTGGCTGTCGCCGCGTACGAGCTTCACGAGCGACTCTGTGTCCCTCAGGTCTGACAGCACGACCTCCGCGCCGGCGTCCCGCAGTACGGCCTCGTCGCTACGTCCTGACGCAACGGCGATCACCCGCACGCCGTTGGTGCGAGCCCCTTCCACATCGGCCGGCGTGTCGCCGATCAACACTGCCTCCTCGACTGCTGCGTCTGCGCGGCGCAAGGAGAGTCTGACGAGCTCGGCACGAACGTCGTTGTCCTCGCCGTATGCCCCGAGCTCCCACAGGATGTGCCGGTCGAGGCCGAACACCTGAAGTTTGATCTCGGAGACCGGGCGGATGTTGCCAGAGACCACCGTCTGCCGGATCCCGACGGCATCGAGTGCGTCCAGCGCGGCAGCCGCACCGGGCAGAGCGTGGCCGCGCTCTCGCAGTTCGGCGCCTCGCTTCAGGTGCTCCTCTGTCAGGGCACGAGCGAAGCGCTCGAAGTCGGCACGAGTCGTGGACAGCCCGTGCAACTTCGCGGTCTCACGGAAGATGACGGGCTCCGTGATCCCATCGATTTTGGCCTGCTCACGCATGGCCTGCCCTGTGGTCTGCAGGAACGCGGCCGCCGACAGCTCGCGGCCCACGCCGCGCGTGTCGATCAGCGTGTGGTCGATGTCCCACAGGACCAGTCGCGGCATCGTGCCTCCCCAACGGCTCACCCATCCCAGGGCTCTTACGTGTCACGTGAACGTGTGCAGACCGTGCACACGCCGGAGCACTCCGTTCTACGCTGACGGTACGAGACACAGGCGGGGAAGGGGGCGGAACGGTGATCTCACCGAGACTGCCCGTGGGCGAGAGGGTCAAGTACTACCGGCGGAAGAACGGCAATCGGACTCAGGCGGCCATCGCCGGGCTGTGCGGCATCTCCGAACGCTACCTGCAACAGATCGAGGCCGGGCAGAAGGTGCCCTCCGCCGATGTGCTCGCTCGCCTCGCCGCCGAACTGGGCGTACCGCTGGCTGCCTTGCTCACGGAATACGGCGTCGAGGAGTCGTCGGTCCCGCTCACGGCTGCCCCCGCGGTTGCTCGTGCGCTGATGGGCTACGACCGACCACACAGCTCGGCTCCCGCGAGCCCTTCGGAGTTACGGGAACGGGTTGAGCAAGCCTGGCGGACTTGGCAGTCGTCGAAGGACCGGTTCACCGCGGCGGCCCTCGTCCTTCCGGACCTGATCGGCGACGTCGAGCATGCCGTGCGGGTGCACCGCACCGGGACCGACGCCCAGGCACGACGTGAAGTCCTGCGCGTGGCCGCCGATTTGTATGGGCTGCTGCGCTCGTACTGCCGTCGCGCCGGACGCCTCGACCTGTCCCTGATGGTCGCCGACCGGGCGATCCGAGCCGCGGAGGACGCCGACGACCCGGTGCGCATCGCCGCAGCCCAGTGGAACCTCGGCCATGTTCTCCTCTCCCACAGCGAGCCGGGCGCCGTCGAGGAAGCCAAGGAGATTGCTCTCCGCGCCGTCGAGCAGCTGCTACAAGCGCCGGTGACGGTTGAGTCCAAGGCCGTTGAAGGGGCGCTCGAACTGGTCGCGGTGGTCTCCGATGCCCGCCGCCGTCACTGGTGGGAGGCGCGTGACCGGCTCGAACAGCACGCTGCTCCGCTGGCCGAGCAGGTCGGTGAGGGCAACGTCCAGTGGACCGTGTTCGGACCGACCAATGTCGCCATGCACGCGATGAGCATCGAGATGCTCGCCGGCGAAGCCTCCGAGGGACTGCGCGTTGCCGACCGGATCGATACGCACGGCTTGCCCAGCCGTGAGCGGCAATTCACCTTCGGCCTGGAACTCGCCAGGTGCCACGATCTACGGCGGGAGGACGCAGCCGTCCTCGTCCACCTGCTGGACCTGGAGGACATCGCTCCCGAAGATCTGGCACGCAGCCCTCTCGCGCGCAACATGATCCTGGATCTCCAGAATCGAGTCCGTCCCACCTTCCGACGCCAGGTCGACGAACTCGTTCAGCGTCTCCAGCTCGTCTGACCACGAACTCGCGGTTCCCCCGAACTCTCAGTTCGGGTAGCGCTGTTGGTCCAGTCGTACCTTCGCCGCACAGCGCAGCGAAGGACGAGGCGACAGATGATCAACGAAGTAGAAGACATGTTGACCGCGGCCGGTCTACGGCTCGTATCCGTCGGTGTCGAATGGGACACCGTGAAGGTGGAACGGCACCTGGGTGTACGCGCGATCGAACTGCTTAAGGAGCCCGGCGCCGTCGTCGTGGATCCGACTCGCCCCGAACCGGTGCTGTACTTCCTCGTCCCCGCGGGCAGTGCCGCCCACTGGGACGTTCCGGAGACGGACGCACTCGGTTCGAACTCGTACGTGGTCCTGCCGCCGGACAACAGAGACTCACCGCCGGGACCGTACTGGCTCATTCCTCGACAGCACGGGCTGACAGCGGCAGCGGCGCTGCGACAGGCACTGGAAGCGGCGCAATGAATGCCAAGGCGCCGCCGCTGAACACCGCGACGATGCGCGCTCTGGCCCATCGTCTGTTGCAGCCCGATGCCGCGCCAGACGTTCTGCCCCCTGCCGCCGACGAGCTGGAGGACCTCATTCGCCGGCTCCGTGGTCACCTGAGTCTGCTCGCCCCCGAGGTCGAGGAGCAGGCACTGACCCACTCGACGGACGGTGTTCTCCGCTATTGCGCACTCGCCTGCGTAGGAGAGGCACATGGCAAACTCCGCGTCGCGCCGCTCCCCGGCCTCAGCGGGGCCGCCGCCTATGCCCGGCGCCTCGCACGCACCCTCGACTCCCTGTGCGAGCACTACGAAAAGCTGGGTGGCGCGGACATCTGCCCAGCCTGCGACAGGCAGATCATGCGCGAGGAGCCCTCCGTGCTGACTGAGTACCTCAGTCCCTCAGGCGCTACATCGAGATCGACACGTATCCACGCCCATTGCGCCAACACGGTACGCCGCCACTGACGAGCGTCAGCCCGCGCATGCAGTGCCACCCCCTATACCCCCTGTCCCGCCGTCCGCAGTGCGGGAGACAGAGGGACGAGGCGGAGCGGGCCACCGAATGCACACCGAGAGCGAGATCACTCATGCCCGACCCGTCATCCGACGCAACCGCACCGCCTTACAGCGCGCCTGCGGGCGACGGCCCACTGGGCGCCGCCGGGTACAGGCAGCTCCACCGATGGGCGTCTCCTGCCACGGCGCGGGCTCGCGCCGCCGAACTCGTGACGATCCACCGCGGCTCTCTGCGGGAGATCGTAGGCAACCCCCATGCCGATGAAGAGTGGGCCCAGACGCTTGTCCGAGCTCCCCGCCTGGTCAACGCCGTACGAGACTTGATCGGCCCCGACATCGCGGTCGAGAACACCTTCCTCGTCGTGAAATGGCCGGGCCGGGACTTCGAGGTGCCCTGGCACCAGGACGGCGTCAACGACCGACTGGAGCTGGACCCCTTCCGCGCGGTGGCCGCCTGGATCGCGCTCACCGATGCCGATGTGACGACCGGCTGCCTGCACGTCGTGCCCGGCTCGCAGCGGGCCGGCTACCTCCCGTACGAACGGGACGTAGCAACCGGCGCGGCCCGCGGCCGTGCTCTCGGCACGCGCGTCTCCCCCGACACCCGCAGCATGCCCGTGCCGGTCGCCGCCGGGAGCGGGGTCCTCATGGACACCCGCCTGGTGCACGGCTCCCACTCCAACCAAGGCGTCGGCGCCCGCTTCGGTCTGAACATCCGCTACGTGGCGCCCGGAGGCATCCGCAGGCGCGACGACTCAAGCCCCAGCCTTCACCCGATCACGGGGACGGGCTGGTAACTCCCAACGAACGAGAGGAGAGCACCGCCATGACCATCCTCAAGGAGTTCCTGGACCAGGACGCTCCCACACGGGTCCGCGTCCTCACCGGAGAGGACGCCGACGGTGACCGCCGTGGCGACAAACAGGTGATCGCCCGCAGCGACTGCACGTACTACTGCCCCGACGAGGCCACGGCCCGCCGATGCATCGAGTCGCTTAGGGAGTCGGACGAGCGCCTCCGCTCCCGCCCGGAGGAACTGATGCTCTGGGACTGGCAGTCCACCTACTTCGAAGCCGAGAAGGACAACCCCAACGGCGGCGGCACGGTGATCCTCGGTGTGGCCTGGTACGACCGCGCGTTCTTCGACGAGCGCCGCGACGCCTGGTTCGGCCGGATGCACCAGGAGATCTACAAGCAGCTCGGCATCCCCCTGGAGAACATCACCGTCGACCACTGGGTCCGCCTGGCGGCGTGATCTGGCACCGCCGCTCCAAGTCCGGCCGGGTCCCGTCCTCCCCTGAGCGGGACTCGGCCACCCCTTTTCGCCGTAAGGAGGCCACAGCTCCATGACGGAGTTCGAGGAGCAGGCCGCGCTGTGGGACCGATGGGCCGCCACGTACAACGAAGTCAGCCTCGGGCCGGCAGGTCCGGCCGCCCACGCGCTCGCCGAACTGGCCGACGGCGGCCCCGCGCTCGAACTCGGAATCGGCGCCGGCCGTGTCGCTCTGCCCCTGGCACGACACGGAGTCCGTGTCCTGGGTCTGGACGCCTCAGAGGAGATGACTCAACGTCTCCTGAGCCGCCGGGATGACCTGCCCGTCGACATCCTCATCGCCGACATGGCGGTCTTCGAGGTGCCCGGCCCGTTTGCGTTGATCTACGTCGTGTCGAGCACCTTCTACCTGCTCACCACGCCCGAACGGCAGATCTCCTGTCTGCAGTCCTGCTCCCGCGCTCTGAGTGCAGACGGGCGGCTGGTGATCGAGGCTGCCGTACCCGGTACCATCGCCTTGCCTCTGGAGAAGGGAGTCTACGTCCGTGCCGTCGAGCCCGAGTACGTGAAACTCTCCGTCATCGCGCACGACCCCGTCACCCAGACGCTGCGCTCGCAGGAAATCCGCCTGGACGAGGCGGGACTTCACTTCCTGCCGGTCACCCGCCGCTACACCCACCTGTCCGAGCTGGACTTGATGGCGCGGACCGCCGGGCTGTGCCTTGAGGCCCGCTACGAGGGGTGGAACCTGGCCCCCTTTCGGGCAGGGTCTCCGCGACACGTCAGCGTGTACTCACTCGCGGGAGAGAACAGGGGCCACCTCCGTGACCGGTAGCGCTCTCGTCTCCCGCGTCCACCACCACGCGGCGCCGGCCCCCACGGACGCCACGGCGACCGTGGCCATACCTCCCACCCAGAAGCCCGTGCCGGGTGAACTCGCCGCCAACACAGGGACGATCAGCATCGATGCGGTACCGGCGGCCCTGATGACAGTCAGATCCACGGACATCAGCCGCCGACGCGCAGCCGACGGAAAGGTGGACAGGTGGGTCTGCAGCGTGATCCCCAGGAACGGCGACAGGGCGCCGGAAGCCGCAGAGATCGCGAGCAGCAGAAGCATGTTCCCGGCAGAGCCTGTCACTGCCAGCAGGAGCCCGGAGAGCGCCCACAGGAGGCAGTACGCAACCGGCGGCCGGGACGGCAACCGTACGTTGCCCGCAACGAAGTTCCCCGCCAGAGCCCCCGCACCGGTGGCCGCCAGCACCAGCCCGTACGCCCCGGCCCCGGCATCCAGACGGCTCGCCAACAACGCGGGCATCGCCATCGCCACGGCCTGCGCGAAGATGCCCGCGCCGTGCACCGCGATCGCTGCACCCGTCGCCGGATGCGCCCGTACAAGGGACCGGGCCCGCAGCCGCACCGCTTCCGCCTGCGGCAGCGCCTCAGCGGCAACCGGACGCACGGCCCGGCCCAGAACCGCGAGCGCCACGGCCGACACCGCGAAGGTGGCCGCGTCCAGCCAGAACAAGGCCGCGTGCGGAATGAACGCGAGCAGGGCGCCTGCGGCACCCGGCCCGGCCACCCGGGCGATCCGTCCCGTCAGGTCCATCAGCCCGTTGACGGTTTGCATCTCGTCGGAGCGGACCAGGTCCGGTACCAGCGCACCCAGGTTCGGGTCGAACACCGCCCCGGCCAGCCCCAGGGCCGCGGCCGACACAAGCATGCCCGGCGTACCGAGCATGGCCCAGGCCCAGGGCAGCAGCGCCACCAGGCCCACCCGCACCGCGTCGACGGCGGCCAGCGCCCGCAGAGACGCAAACCGGTCCATGATCCGACGACCGAACGTGCCCATCACGATGTACGGCACCGACTCGGCGACGGCCACCCAGCCCATCGCTCCGGCCCCCGACTGCTCCCACGCGATCCACATGATCGCCATGGCATACAGCCGGTCCCCGAAGACCGACAGAGCCTGCGCCCCCCACAGGGCAAGCACGCGGCGGCGGCGCAGCAGCCGGACGTATCCCAAGATCACTCCCTGCCGGGAAAGCGCGAAATCCCGGCACAGGTGCTCGCCGGGACGCCAGACACCTTAGGGCACTCAGAAAGGCGGATGTTCCATGCCGGTAGAAACCCCCTGTCCCGTTGAAGCACGAGTCGCGGCCGAGGTCTTGTGCGGTCCGGACACCCAACTGAAGCTGGTCAGCAACCGGCGAGCCAGCATCGTCTGGCAGGCGCACGGCCCACAGAGGACGGTCGCCGTCAAGGTGGGGGCCGGTCCGGACGGAGCCGTAATCACAGCACGCGAGACTGAGGCCGTCACCCTCATGGGTCCGCCGGGGACCGTGCTGGGACGAGGTCGGGGTAACGCCCTGGCCTGGATGCTCACCCCTTGGTGGGAGGGTCCCTCGACCTGGGACATCCTGCGCGACGTACGCGCCGGGACCTCCCAGTCGTCGGCCGCCAGGCAGCACATGATCGACCTGTGTGATGCCGTGGCCCGGCTCCACGAAAGCGGTTGGGTGCACAGCGACCTCCAGCCGAGCCACGCTATCCACACGGCTGACGGCGTTCGGTTCATCGACTGCTCGTGGTCCTGGCACCCGGAACGGCTCGAAACCTCCCTCCTCTTCAGAGGCGGGCTCCCACACCTGCTGGCACCCGAACTGGCACGATCCATCCACGCAGGCGAACGGCCGGTCGCCCCAGCCAAGTCGGCAGAGGTCTACGCCCTGGCGGCGAGCCTCTGGTGGTCCCTGACGGGGGACTGGCCACGGGACTACGCCCACGTCGGCATCACCCCGGCCAAAGTGACCGCACCAGTATTGAGACAACTCATCGGCACCCGCCAGATCCCACTGCGCGGCCCGTACTCCTGGCCCGGTGTCCAACAGGTGCTCGCCGAGGTTCTGACCGCGCCGGCCGACCGCCGCCTCACCGCTGCCGGACTCGCGCAGCAACTCCGCTCACTGTGACGTCGTCGCGAGCCGCTGACCACCGCGTACGTTGCCGGCCGCACTGCGGTCGAGGCCGGTCCGTCTCAGCGGTAGCGAAGCAGCAGCATGGCAGCGTCGTCGCGGAGTGGACCTTTCACATGCTGCACCAGGTCCTGCCGCAACCTCTCCAACGCGGCCTCGGGATCATGCTCCTTCAGGACATGGGCACGTTCGTCGAGGGGATAGAAGCGTCCCGCGTCGTCACGGGCCTCGGTGACGCCATCGGTGTAGAGCAGCAGTTGGTCTCCAGCCGCGAAGCCGGTTTCAAAAGGCAGCGGGCCGATCGTGTCATGAGCGGCGAGACCGAGGGGGAGCGCGAAGGCGGGAGGTTCCGGGAAGATCACAGAGCCGTCGGCGCGCATCACCATCGGGGCTGGATGACCGTAGCTGAGGAACGTCACCCCGTCGGCGGTGACCTCCGCGAGGATGGCCGTGACGAACTTCTCCCCGTGCAACTGTCGGTTCACGGCGCGCTCCAGCCTCTGGCCTACCTCCGCCAGATCGACCTCCTCCGGCGCCGACTCCCGGAAAGCTCCCAGGACCACGGCCGCCGTCTCCACGGCCTCCAGCCCCTTGCCCTGCACATCGCCGACGATCACGCGTACCCCATGAGGCGAGGCCACCATTTCGTACAGGTCACCGCCAATGCGGGCCTCGGCAACGGCGGACGTGTAGGACACGGCGGCTCGCAACGGACCGGCCTTGCGCGGCACAGGCTTGAGAAGAACGCGCTGGGCCGCTTCGGCGATCGAGCGCACGTTGGCCAGCTCCGCCTCGCGCTGCTGGCGCATCACCGCGGCGACGATGCCCGCCGTCGTGACACCGGCGACGGAGGCGATGGTCATGTATCCGCGGCGCGCCTGGAGCATGTCGTTGTAGAGGCCGAGGGCGACACAGAGCAGCAGAGCCATGACACCGATCCACAGGGTGCGCCGCCAGCCACCGACCAGGCTGGCGAATGCCGGGCCCAGCGACAGCAGCGGAAGGAATCCGACTCCGGGACCCACGGCGATGTCGACCACGGTGACGGCCACCATCATGGCGAACGGGAGGGCGGACAGCACAGCAAGGCGACGGCTCTTGTCGGACACGCTTCACCCCCGCTTGGCGGCGGCACATCCCGCGCCAGGGTCCGGGACCACCGCCGTGGCTTCTCTTCGCGTACTGAACAGTAAGCAGGGACGGGATCTCCAGCAAGATCAGCACAGACGTTCGCCTGGCATCTCGCGCGCCATTCCTGAACCGTCGCACGTCGCGGTCGCCACGGTCAGAACGGCCGCTTGGACAGCCGGCTTTCGCCCCCTACGACGTCCCACGCCGCGTCAAGTACGGGTCCGCGAGCAAGGAATCCTGGATGCGGTCGGCAATGGCCGACCAGTCCTGGCCGAACCAGATGAAGTGTCCGTTCGCCCGGCTTTTGATCAGGTCGGTTTGGCGCAGAGCCGCGGCGAGCGCCTGGGCATGCGCGAACGGTACGGCACTATCCTGGCCTGTCGCGATCACGAGACCGGGTTGGGAGACCTGTCCCATGTGACGAGTCATCTCCGCGGCGGTTTCCAGGACTTCGAGGTCGCGGAGAAAACCACGGCCCGACCGCAGCCGGGAGAACAGCGCGATCAGCTTCGAGCGGTCCTCCACCACGAGACCGGACACCGCATCCCGCACGGAAAGCACCGTCAGATCCCGCAGCAGCAGGCGCAGCCCGGCCTCGGGCGCGCAGCGCATAAAGGCGCGTACCGCAAGCCCACAGGAGGGGCTCCATCGGGGCCGCGAAGGCAACGCGAGCGACCATGCGCGTACGGCAGTCGGGCCAGGGGCAGGGGCCCACGGCACTCTGCAGAAATCATCCTGTCCACCAGGGCGGGATGCCGCGCCGCCGTGGCCACCGCTGTGGGACCACCGGCCGATATATCGCCGAGCTACTGCTCTCGGCGAGCTTGCGCCAGGATCACACTGTCTTTCCGCCCCACCGTGCGTCGGCCCCCGCCCAGGCTTTGTCCCACTGCCGCAGGCGCCGCCGGTTCAAAACCGAGTGAACAGCCTGGCCACCACCCACTACGACCCCGATCGCGCAGGCCGCGGCGAGGACGCCCGTAGCGCTCGCCTGGAGCACTGCGGCCGAGCTGGACAACGGCTGGGTCGTGAGCAGCCGATCCTTCCCATCCGTCCAGACCGTGATCCGAGCCCCGGCCTTCAGACCGGGCTCGACTCGCGCCTGGCCGGTGTGCGACGAGCCGTCGGATCCGGTCCAGCGCACCGTGATCCACACCGGAGCGTTGCCCACCCGATTCGCGCCACGAGGCCTGGCGTCCTGCAGAAGGACGGCTGATACCTCCTGCCGCTCCGCCCGTTGCCGTTCCAGGAAGTCGGCGGACGTGATCCCTGCGGCCAGCCCTGCCAGGAGTCCGGCAGTCGCGGCACACAGCCACAGGACGATCAGCAACCAGGCTTCGACGACGTCGATGCGTCGCTTGAGCGGATTGCGCCGCCACCGCCACCACCGCACGCCAGTACGAGGGGTTCTCGCCATCGGCTCGCACCCCCTCGGTCGAGAGCACCGACAGCCCACGTATCCAGTGTGCCTGCTCGCCGGGGGGCCTGGGCACTCCAAGGTGTAGCCGGTTTTGGCGGGCGCTTCGAGGCCTCGCTGGGATACGGGGCCGCTGGGTGCATGTCACGACCCTTATGACGCGGGCAGCGGCGGTCCGAACACCACACTGTTGTTGTCTGCCCGAGTTCCGCGATGGCACTATTCGGCGCGCACGGTCGCGTGCGTGACCGCAAGCCAGAACGGGCGCCCGGCTCCACGATATCCGCGGCGAAGGAGGGGAGATCGTGTCGAAATGCACTTCACGCGCTGATCTCGTCTCTCACCTGGACGAGTTGGCCGTCTACCGCATCGTCGCCGGGGACTTGCACCCGGAACTCTTCGACCCGGAGCGCTGGGAGCGCCCCACGGACAGCGACGGTCAACCTTGAATTCTCGTAACAACCCGGCGCCCGGAGAAGGCGACGACGCCTCGGTCTTCCCCGACGAGGTGTGGCAGCAGTTCATCCAGGACAGCGAACGTCTCATCCGCGGCACAGCTTCCAGAGAACTGCCCACTCAGCAGCAGACGGCAACGACCAAGTCGATACCGTTCGAGGCCGTAGGTGAGCTGTGGACACCGGAGGACCCCTGGACCGGCCCGGCGTGGCGCGACATGGACGCGCGAGGCAGACGCCGTCGAGTCGGCCGTGCCCTCGGCACGGTGGGTGCGCTCATTCTGCTTCTGGGTGCGTTGTCCTACCTGCCCACCGGTTCGGACGACCAGCCCTCAACGGACAACGAGGCGACGTGGACGCAATCGGAGGACGCCTCGGAACCGGAGCAGACGGAGACCGCCTGTCCGGCTGCAGAGGACTCGGCCTCCTGCACGGGCTAATGGTCCGCCTTCATGAACTCCAGACCCCGCGGCGCGGTTCAGGAGCACGTCCCGGTCTCGGAAGAGGTCGCTCCGGCAGACCTGACAGGTGATCCAGATGTCCCCGACCGCTGCGCGAACTGGCTTGCGAGCCATAGCGGTTCCCCTCCCCGTGTGGTCAACAGCCTGGTCGAAGCTGCTGATCATCGGGGGTATCGGGCACTGCACAGCTACTCGCTCCCGCACGATGAACAGCTTGGCCCATCCCCTTCGTACACCTCGACGACGCGAAGCAGCCCCAGACCTTCGAGGGTGGCCCGGGGTTGGGGTCCCGTGTGCGTGGCGAACACGCGCGTACCGTGCCGCCGGGCGGCGCGCAGGGCCATGAAGAACACCGCTCCTCCATCACTGCTGAGGTAGGTCACCTTGCTCAGGTCGATTTCAAGGCCGGTGACTCCTGAACGCAGGAGCTCTACGAGCACCTTCCCTGTCTGGGCTGCGTTCTTGGAGGTGATCTCCCCCGAGAGGTGTACGACGGCACGGTCAGGGGTGGACTCGGCTCTGAGCTGACGGCCACGAAACGGATGCAGCAGACGACTTCCCGCGGCGAGCAGCCTGTGATGCCCGCGGTGTTGCCGTGCCGAAGAAGGACGAGGCATTCGGAGCTCCAGGGCAGAGGAGGGCCAACTGCCGACCAGGCTTCCCGGCGCACCTGTGGGTCAGCGTAGGCGCAGGTCACGCCCTTCGCCGCCTGGGCGGCCGCAGGTTGAGCCGATCGGGATCTACGGGCTTCCCTTCCAGCCTCATCATCACTGTTGCCGGGATCCGGCAAAGTGGCGCAGTTCATTGTGCCTATTAGTGATCTGTCAAAAACGCGTCAAGGACGGGTAGGGTTCCCCCCGGTGTGCCGGGAAGCCTGGTCGGCGAGCAAGGGATAAGTCTCTCTTCCGATCGGGGGTGGCCGTCATGGTGCTTGTGGCGGTGTTCGGCGTCGCGTTGCTGGTTGCCGTGCTGTTGTCAGGCCTGGCGGCACGGACCGTGCTTTCCACATCTTTCCTTTTCCTGGTCGGCGGGGCCCTGGTCAGTGACGGCTTCCTGGGGCTGATCCACATCACGCCGGACAGCGAGATCGTGTCCGTGACGGCGGACCTGGCGCTGTTCGCGGTGCTGTTCACCGACGGAATGCACGTGTCCTTCCCCAAGCTGCGGGCGAACTGGCGCAACCCGGCCCGCGCGCTAGGGCTCGGCATGCCGCTCGCGTTCGTCGGCATGGCCCTGATCACACACTTCCTGGTGGGTCTGGACTGGACGACGTCCTTCCTGGTGGGTGCCGTGCTGGCGCCGACCGACCCCGTGTTCGCCTCGGCGATCGTCGGGCGCAAGGAGGTCCCGGCGAAGCTGCGGCAGCTGCTGAACGTGGAGAGCGGCATCAACGACGGGCTCGCCCTGCCGGTGGTCCTCATCCTGATCGCCGCGGCCGGGCCGATCTCCGGGCACGCGGAGGCCGACCTCGGGAAGATCGCGCTGGAGCTGGTCCTCGGCCTGGTCTTCGGCATCGTGCTGCCCTTCGTCGTCATCGAGCTCGTGCGGTTCCGGCTGCTGGGCGCCGAGCCGAAGCTGCAGCCGCTGCTGCCTCTCGCGATCGGCGTGATCCTGTACGCCGTCTGCCACCTGACGCACGCCAACCCCTACCTGGCCGCGTTCTCGGCCGGCGCGGTTCTCACCGCCCGGTCGCTGGAGGCGAAGGAGGCGTTCGAGCCGCTCGGGGAGGCGCTGGCGGAGCTGGCCAAGTTCGCGGCCCTGCTGGTGTTCGGCGCGCTGCTGACCCCGCAATTGTTCGGCGACCTGTCCGTCGGCGGGTACGTCGCTGTCGTTCTGGCGATCGTGCTGATCCGCCCGGCTTCCCTGTTGATCTCGCTGCTGGGCACGACCATCTCCCGCAAGGAGAAGCTGGTGGCGGCCTGGTTCGGGCCGAAGGGATTCGCCTCGGTGGTCTACGGCCTGCTGGTGCTGCAGTCCGGGATCCCGCAGGCCAAGGAGGCGTTCACACTGATCGCCGTGTGCATCGCGTTCTCGATCATCGCGCACAGCTCCACGGACGTGCCGATCGCCCGTGCCTTCGACGTCGATGAGCTGGCCGGAATTCCGGAGCCGCACAAGAAGGACACTCAGCCCGCGGAGATGCAGGCCAATGCGCGCCCATGACCTGGTCAGGCCCTGTCCCACCGTGTCCGCGGACGACGACGCCCTCGCCGCCGCCCGTCTGGTCGTACGACATCAGCTGCCCGCACTGCTGGACCTCGACCGCGACGGCTACCCGTACGCGGTCGTACCGGCCACGCGCGTGATCAGCGCGCTGCTGCCCTGGTACCTGCGGGAAAGCCCGGTTCTGGCAGCCGAGACGGACGACCACTTCAATGAGGAGGCCCGGGAGGCGATGAACTGGCGCTCGGTGGCCGAGTGGCTGCCGCGTGGGCGCCTCACTCCCCCGGTGGTCGGGCCGGACGCCTCGCCCGCGCAGATCGCCACGCTCATGGCCCGCAAGGACTCACCACTCGTCGCGGTCGTCGAACGCGACGCCGACCAAACCGCGGTGACCGGCGCGATCACCGCGACCGCCCTGCTCGAACACTTCATCGGAGGATCGTGAACGACTGGCACAGCTGGGCGGCGGTTGTCGTCTTCGTCGGCGCGTACGCCCTGATCATCAGCGAGAAGATCCACCGGGTCGCCGTGGCCCTCGGCGGCGCGGGCCTGATGCTGGCGATCAGGGCGACCGACGACAAGTCGGCGTTCTACTCCGAACACAGCGGCGTCGACTGGAACGTCATCTTCCTGCTGATGGGCATGATGATGATCGTCGGTGTGCTGAAGAAGACCGGCATGTTCGAGTACCTGGCGATCTGGTCGGTCAAACGGGCCCGGGCCAAGCCCTTCCGGGTCATGGCCATGCTGGTGGTCATCACCGCGGTCGCCTCGGCTCTGCTGGACAACGTCACGACCGTCCTGCTCATCGCCCCGGTCACCCTGCTGGTGTGCGAGCGCCTCGCGCTCCCGGCGGCCCCGTTCCTGATCGCCGAGGTCCTCGCCTCCAACATCGGCGGCACCGCGACCCTGGTCGGCGACCCGCCCAACATCATCATCGCCAGCCGCGCCGGCCTGACCTTCAACGACTTCCTGGTCCACCTCGCCCCGATCGTGGCAGTGCTGGTGGTCGTGCTGCTCGCGCTGTGCCGGGTGATGTTCCGCAAGTTCTTCGTCTACAACGAGGAACGCGCCGCCGAGATCATGGCCCTGGAGGAGCGCGAGGCCATCAAGGACCCGCGGCTGCTGGTCCAGGGGCTGATCGTGCTGGCACTGGTGGTGGCCGGGTTCGTGCTGCATCCGGTGCTGCACTACGAGCCGAGCATCGTCGCCCTGCTCGGCGCCGGACTGCTCATCGCCGTCTCCACCGCGGAGACCGGTGATGTGCTGAAGGAGGTGGAGTGGCCCACCTTGGCCTTCTTCGCCGGGCTCTTCATCATGATCGGCGGTCTGATCGAGACCGGCGTGATCTCGGAGGTCTCCAAGTCGCTGGCCGACGCGATCGGCGACAACGAACTCGGCGGCTCCATGACCCTGCTGAGTGCTTCCGCCGTCCTGTCCGGCATCGTCGACAACATCCCGTACGTCGCCACCATGGCCCCCATCACCAGCGACCTGGTGCAGAACATGGGCGGCGGCACTGACCACGTCATGTGGTGGGCCCTCGCCCTCGGTGCCGACCTGGGCGGCAACGCCACCGCCATCGGCGCCTCCGCCAACGTCGTCGTCCTAGGCATCGCCGAACGCAACCGCCAGCCCATCTCCTTCTGGCAGTTCACCAAATACGGCCTGATCGTCACCGTCGTCACCGTGGCCATCGCCCTCGGGTACGTGTGGCTGCGCTACTTCGCCCTCACCTGACCTGTCACCCGCGCACCGGAAGGAGGCATGCACACATGGATCCAACGCTGATGGCGCCCGTGGCCGTCATCGCCATACTCGTGATCCGATCCGCCCTGGTGGAGTTCCGTCACCCGGGAAGCGCACGTCGGCAAGGGTCCTTCCTCACCAACCGTCAAGCGGTCGCGGCAGGATCCGCAGCAACTCTGCTCCTGTCCGCGGTCGGCGGGCGAACGGCCGGCTACGTGTGCGTGGCGTGGGCGCCGCTCGCGGGGCCCTTGTCACCTACACGGTCACCCTCTCCACGAGGTCAGACTCTGCAAGAACGAGGGCGAAACGGCAAAGCCCCCAGGACGGGTGACCCGAGTGGACACAGATGAGCCCATACCGACGTGGTTATGGAGCTCGGACACCCCGACCGAGTTCGTCCTGCTCGATCAGGGCGGCCTTCTCATGGGACGGCTGCGCTTCCGCATCTGCCGCGAGTGCCGTACGGGACGGATTCTGGACATCTGGATCCGCGACAGCCGACAGCGTCAAGGGCTGGGAAGCGACCTCGTCCATTGCCTGCTCGCCCAGCGCCCGGGCTACCGGTGGAGCACGACGCTGCAGACCCGGGACGGGCGGGCCTTCTTCACCGTGATGACTCGGGAGACGAGCGTGGCCCTGCCTCACAGCGGCCCCTTGTGCAGTCACCTCGGAGGGTGGCTCCGGCGAACATGGCAGCGTCTGCTGAGTCGCTGACCGCCGTACTGAACTCGGATCCGTCTACATGTCCCGGTCGTCGATGCGGCCGATCCCTGCTCCCCCGCCGATGTGGTGGAGGACGCGGGCATAGCGCCGCGTGTCGCGGATCCGCCGGGTGGCGGCCGACTCGATCCGGTGTCCCTCCGCACTGGTCCCGAGCCGTCGGCGTTCTCGCCGGACGAGCACGCCGATCGCCCAGGCCACGAGCGCGGCCAAAGCAGTACCGAGGATCACCACGAGCGTCATAGCCTCTCCTGTCCGGCGTGAGCCACGCGTCCATCCTCCGGGTTCAACGCGCCCGGTTCACGGGCCGTCCTCGGCACAGTCGCGCACCAACTTCGTTCCGTACCCCGGCAACCACGTGTGCGTTCGCGTTGGTCGGCCATTCGATCCCGGACGGCATCAGGATGCCTCGTACCTGGAGAGCCCAGGCCGGGCAAGGTACAGCCCGAGTGCCGACAGCGCGGCGCAGCAGAGCGCGCGACCAGGCCGCGCCGGCGATGGGTATCGCTGGCGGACAAGCCTGCCGTCCTGTATGCGCCCGCGGCTTTCGCCGAGACCTCCAGGGAATCTGCCCCCACCGGTCGGTCAGATTTCGCTGTCGGGCCAGCCGAGCAGCCGGGCTCCGATCACCGCCGTCTGCAGGGTGTACCGATGGACGGAGTCGGCCGGGTTGGCGCCGGTGAGCTTGTGGATGCGCTCCAGGCGGTAGGTGAGCGCACGAACGCTCAGGTTGAGGCGCCGGGCGGCCTCCGCCGCGACGCACCCCGAGTCGAAGAACGCGGTCAGCGTGTCGACGAGTTGCTGGGCGCCACCGCGCGCGGACTGCAGCGGACCCAGAGTGTTGCGCACGAGGTCGGCCATGGCCTGTCGGTCGCGCGTCAGGACCGGGTAGACGAGGAGGTCGGCGGCGCGCAGCACCGGCTCGTCCAGTTGGAGCCGCTCTGCCAGGTCGAGGGCGTTGAGAGCCTCTTCGTAGGAGTGGACGACTCCCCCAGCGCCCGGATGCGGGCGCCCGATGCCCACCTGACCCCCGTCGGTGACTGCGTGTGCCTGCTTGGCGAAGAACGCCAGTACCTCGCCCTGGTCGCCGGGAGCGATGCAGACCAGCCGCCCGTCCTTCGTGGTGATCAGGATGCGCCGCTCGCCGAACCTGCTGATCAGAGCGTTCTCGACCTGTCGGGTGGCCGGATGCATGTCCTCGACCGGCTTGCCACCCTGGGCGACGGCGACTGCGTGCGCCCGGGACAGGAGCAGTCCGAAGCGTTCGGCGCGCTCGGCCAGGCGGCCCAGGTCGCTGCGGCCGTACAGCAGGTCGTCGATGAATTCCCGCCGAACGGCTTCCTCCTGCCGTACGGCGAGCCTCTGCGCCCTCTCATGCCCCTCGGCGAAGGCGTCGATCGCCTGCTCGACCATGGCCAGCACGCGATCTGCTTCCGTGGCGGAGAGGGTGGGCCAGTGTTCCCGGGTCACGGACAGGTGCCGGCGGACCAGGGCCCGCAGCCCGTAACCGGCGTCGGCGGCACGTTCTCCCCGGGTGCGGAGCGACTCCAGCTCGTCCCGCGTGAGGCGGCGGCCTGTCGCACACACCTCGGCAAGTATCGGGGCGTAGCCCTCCAGGTACTCGTCGGGTACCTCGCGCCCGGTCACCCGGCCTCCTCTGTTCTTGACACTCTGTTGTCGTATTCCTAACGCACGGGGACAAGAGTGGCAGACCCCGCGACGGTGCAGGGATCCGGCATGAGGAGCATGGCAAGGCTGCCGGTGCAGGGCAGTGCGGAAACGGCGGTCCGAGTGCCAGGATGGAACGGGCAGGGACGGAACAAGACCGGTGCCGGGCTACGGAGAACCAGCACCGGAATCTCCCGTCCGTCGGCGGATCGGGGTGAGTCAGGTGCAGGAGATCACCGACGCCGCTGTGGGCTTCCCTACCGTCATGCTCACGGTCTCCCTCGTCGTGGTCACCGGGTTCTGGCTGCTGGTTCTGCTGAGCAGGGCTCAACGCGACGGACTCGTCTCCGCGGCGGGTGCCGATCTTCCCGTGGCAGCCGCGGCCACACTCGTGATCGCACTGGCGTGGGTGTTCAGTCTCGGCGGTTCGGTTCTGCTGCTGCGTCCCGAGATCTCCGGGCCTGTGTACGCCGTGCTGGCCGTGGCGGTCCTGGCCGGTTCCATGGTGCTGGCTTATGGAGTTGCTCGCATGGTGATGCGGCTGCGGTGAGCGTTACGTCTTGCTGTGCCCTCTGAGGCGAACGGTCGATATGTCATAACTTGCTTGGTTTCCATCGCGTTTCACTGATGCGGGTGTCTGCCCGCACCTGATCTGGAAGGCAGGGAACCTATGAGACGGGCCACCCGAAACGGTGTGATCGCCCTCGCCACTCTCTCCGGCGCGATGGCTGTCACAGTGCCGGCCTACGCCGACTCTGCGGCGGACGGATCCGCGGCCGACTCACCCGGGCTGGTTTCCGGCAACGCCATTCGGCTGCCGGTGCGTGTGCCGGTGAACGCGTGCGGCAACACGGTCAGCGTCGTAGGGCTTCTCAACCCCGCAGCGCGCAACTCCTGTGCCGAGGACAGTGCCGAGAAGGAGCCGGCCGGAGAGAGCGGCGGGGTCATCTCTGCCGGCGATACACAGGATTCACCTGGCGTCGTCTCCGGGATCGGGATCCAGGTGCCGATGGATCTGCCGGTCAACGTCAGCGGCAACACCGTGAACGTGGTGGGCGTCGGCGACCCGGTCCTGGACAACGCGTCCGTGAGCGGCGACGAACCGGTCGAGCAGTCTTCCCAGCCCAACCATTCGGTACCCGAGCCCGTCGAGCAGGTCCCGCCTCCGTTCATCGGTGACCCGTTCGAGCCGCCCATGACCCACTCAGGCCTGCACCCCACACAGCGGACGGCCCAGCAGCCGGTCGCGCTCTCCCACCTCGCCGACACCGGCACGGACGGCGTGGTGCCGGCCGCCGCTGCGAGCGCGGCGCTCGTCCTGGGCGGTGCGGCGCTGCGCCGGAGTTTCAGGTCCGCACAGAGCTGACGCGGCGCTTTGAAAGCAAGGCATCGGACGGCACGCCGCAGATTCCCGGCGTGCCGTCACACGCCGCCTTCCGTTTCCTGCGTCGCGCGTTGTGGTGCGACGGCGACCAGTGCCTCATTGATTTCGGACTGCAGTTGTTCCGCGTCCTTGCGGAGCAGCTCCGGTACCTGGCTGTTCCACTTCCTCGCCGCGTCGTCCAGCGCCTTGGCGAATACCCCTCGTACCCGTCGGCCGATGATGGTCATGGTGAGCGGCAACAGCAGCCGGGCGAATGACCGTCCCTTGACTCGCACTGTGACCGTGACGCGCCAACGGCCGTCGTCGGCGGGACGCGGTACGACGCTCAGCGCGGCGGAGGCCAGTGCGTGGTCGAACTTGCCCGTGAAGGCCGTGGCCTTCGAACGGCCCCGGCCCGCTGCTGACGACCACCATTTTCCCAGGTCAAGACGGAGACGTCCGGTGCCGGCGGCGTATTTCGCCCATGTACCGCCGCCAGCCCACAGCTTGACCGACAGGTTTGCCTCACGCGGCCGTTCGCCGCTCGCAAGCCACAGCGTGCAGGCCATATGGCCGGGGCCGTCGGGATCGTCGTCGAGTACAACGACCTCCACAGCCGTCCTGCGCTTGCGGTCCCAAGCCAGGATCGTCACCGTCACGTCAGGGTCCGGCCCGCTGTTGTCGTCGTTCTGCGGGTGGTAGCGCGCGCCCGGACGTAGGTGACCGCCCTCGCCGAGGAGCAGTTCGGGCAGCCACCGTCCGTCGGGCAGCCGCAGGCGCGTCACCTCGGCTTCGATGCCCTCGGCGACGTCGTGGAGCGCGCGGACACTCGACTCGAACCACCGTCGGGGCACGGCAGCGACGTTCACGGTGTGCCGGAGACGAACCATGCGTCAAGGGTGGCTGTCGAGTTGCCGCTCGCGCAGCGGTGCGGCCAGGCAGTGATCGGACCGGTTTTCTTGCCGGGTTCCGAGCGTTCTCCTCATCGATCCCGGTTCCCCGTCCGTCCCGTGGCCTCCGTGTCGCCGTACTCGCCGAGCCAGCGGGCGAGCTTGCCGCGCCGGCCGATCGCACGCAGGCGGTCTTCGGCTGCCTGCCGCACTTTGGGCGTGGTGATCAGGAGGAGCTCGTCACCGGCCCGCAGCACGGTGTCGTGGCCGGGGACGATGGTGGTGTTGTCGCGGACGATCAGCGTGACCACCGTCGGCGACGGCAGGCGCAGTTCGAAGACGGCGACGCCGTGCAGGCGTGATCCGACGGGGATGCTCACGGTGAGCAGGTCGGCGTCCAGCGTGTCCAGCGGAGCGGCCTCGACCTCGATGTCGCGCAGGGCACCTGGTCGCGTCAGGTGCAGCAGCCGGGCGACCGCGGGCAGGCTGGGTCCCTGGACGACGGTGAAGATGACGACCAGGACGAACACGATGTTGAGCAAGTCTCGGGCACCGCTGACGCCTTCGACGATGGGATAGGTGGCCAGCACGATCGGTACGGCCCCGCGCAGCCCTGCCCAGGAGATGAAGCCCTGCTCCCGCCAAGGCATGCGGAAGGGCAGCAGGCAGGCCAGCACGGACAGGGGCCGGGCGGCCAGCAGCAGGACCAGGCCGACGGCGACCGCCGGGCCGATCGCGGCGGGCAGTTCACTGGGGTCCACCAGCAGGCCGAGCATGACGAACAGGCCGATCTGGGCGAGCCAGCCCACCCCCTCGGCGAAGGACCGGGTGGCGGCACGGTGCGGCAACTGGGCGTTGCCCAGGACGAGTCCGGCCAGATAGGCGGCGATGAAGCCACTGGCGTGTGCGGCACCGGCGGCTGCGAAGGCGACGATGCCGAACCCGACCGTGGCGAGCGGATACAGACCCGTGGCGGGGAGAGCGATGTTGTGCAGGGCGGCGGCACCGAGGTGCCCGATGGCCAGACCGAGCACGGCACCGACGGCAAGCTCATAGGCGAGATGACTGACGACGTCTCCCGGGTCGGGCAGCTCCGCAGTCGTCGTACTCAAGACGAGAACCAGAATGACCGTGGGCGCGTCGTTGAAGCCGGACTCGGCTTCCAGCAGGCCGGTGACCTTGTGTGGCAAGGGCAGGGACCGAAGTACGGCGAACACGGCGGCGGCATCGGTCGAGGAGACGATCGCGCCGAGCAGCAGCGCCAGATGCCAGTCCATGCCCAGCAGCCAGTGGGCGCCGGCCGCGGTGACCATGACGGAGACAGCCACCCCCGCAGTGGCCAGCACTCCGGCGGGCAGGAGCAGGCGCCGGACGTCGGCCCAGTCCGAGGTCAGACCGCCTTCGACCAGGATGACGGCCAAGGCCGCCGTGCCCAGGGCCTGTGCCAGCTGAGCGTCGTCGAAGCGCAGGCCGATCGCGTCCTCACCGACGATGACCCCGACCCCCAGGAACAGCAGGAGGCTGGGCAGACCGGCCCGGTGGGCGGTACGCGCGGCGGCGATGCTGGCGAGCAGAACGGTGCCGCCGACGAGGAGCGTCAGGTAGAGGTCGTGCAAGGTCACCGTGCGGACCCCGTCCCTGCTCCCGGCCGATCGACGGTCATTCCTCCACAGGCCACAGGCCCCTCCTCGCCCGGCGGCCGACCGATGCGGTCTTGCCGACAAACCGCACAAGGGCACAGTCACCATCGCCGCCTCAGTGATCAGGACATGGCGGACACGCCACGGTAACGCGGTGAGATGACCGTTCCCGTCAGCGGACGGGGTGCGGTCCCTGTTCCCGACGCACGATCTACGGTTCCGGCGGTTCCGAGGGGGCAGTTACTCGGGGCAGCAGGGCAGCTGCGTAGGGTGCCGGGGACGGCGGGGAACGGACTGAGAGGCCGGGGCGGGGTATGGAGGATGAACGGCTTCGGCGGGCCGGGATCGTGCGGTACTGGCGTGCGGTGGAAATGTTCAGCCCGCAGAAGATTCCCGCGCTCTCGGCACGTGACCGGGTCTACGCCGTGACGGCGGACGGTCCGCTCCCCTGGGAGGCGGGGCACCCCTTGCGCTCGATGCCACTGGAGCCGGGCCTCAGATGGCAGCACGTGGTCTACGGCGGGACGTACGCGCTGCGCGCGGTGCGCGACACTCTGCTGGGTGTCTTCGGCGAGAGCGAGGAGGACCACGACGGGCGGATGGACGGGGAGAGCGCCCTGTTCGCCCTGACGGTCACCGACGAGGGGCGACTGCTACTCGACTCCCCTGTGCTGTCCACCTGCGCCTGGGCCACGGGACGTGCGATGTCACCCGGGCCGGGAAGCCCCACCTGGCTGGACGGATTCGACGAGGAAGCCGGAATCTGGCTGACACGCGCCGCCGAACTCGGGGAACTCCCGGCCGACGAGCCGTCAAGCATCGACCTCGACGAGGCGGCTTCCGACCGCGCCAAAGGCGAGGACCTGGAGGAGGGGGTCGGTCAGCGGCGGCTATTGGCCAAGGAACTGCTGGAGTTCGCCCGCGAGATCGCCGAAGTCTGGGGCGTGGCGGAGACGTTGAGCCCCGAGGGCTTGCGCGTGCGGAGTGCGGCGGTACGGCAGAGCCGTACCGGGGACGCTGACCATCAGGACTTCCTCAACAGCTTCATCGCCGCCGATCTGGACCTGATAGCACGGGCGTTGGGCTCCCGGGATCCCGGGCCCGGCCTGGCCGCGTACCTCACCCCTGGTGCCGAGGTGAACACCGCTTGGCGCATCGACTTGCGGCAGCGGCCCGAGGTGGCGCTGGACGGAGTGACGCCCACCGCCTTCCCCTCGGGACGGTGGCCGGCCGAGCCAGGGCATCCGCTCGCGCTGAGCCAGCAGTTCGCCGTCAACACCATCTGGGACCAACTGGGCGAGGCAGGGGGCCTGTTCGCGGTCAACGGCCCGCCCGGCACGGGCAAGACGACGATGCTGCGCGACTGTTTCGCCGCCGTGATCGTGGAACGGGCGACGCGTCTGGCCGGTCTGCGGCTGCCGTCGCAGGCCTTCGCCGACCGGACTCCGTACACCTGGAAGAGCGGCGACTACACGCGCACGGTCACCCCGCTGCGACCGGAGTTCACCGGCTTCGAGATGGTGGTGGCGTCGGCGAACAACGGCGCGGTGGAGAACATCTCCACCGAGATCCCGGCCCGTCAGGCCCTCGGCGAGGAGTGGCGGGAGGACGCCGACTACTTCGCCGAGCAGGCCACCCGCCTGCTGGGCGGCGTCCCTGCGTGGGGTGCGGTCGCGGCCCGCCTGGGCAGCAAGAAGAACCGCCTGGAGTTCGTCAACCGGCTCTGGCACGGCAAGTACCGGCTCACGGACCAGGAGGCCCCGCCACCGCCGGACGGGCGCCGTCCTCGTGGCCGGGACGCCTGGGTCGACAGCGAACGGGGTGTGGCGCACCTGCTGCGCGGCTACCTCAAGACTCCGCACAGCGGCGTGTGGCGACAGGCCAGGGAACGCTTCCACACCGCGCTCGCCGACGTCGAGCGGCTGAGCGCCGAGCGCCAGACCGCCGCGACGGCATTCCGTGATCTGCCCGCTGCCCGGACCACCCTGCACACGGCCGGACAAGCGGCCGACCGCGCCGCCGCACAGTTACGTGAACGCCGTGCCGCGATGCCCGGCATCGAGCAGACGCTGCATGAGGCCGAGAGGTTGCTGACAGAGGCGGAAACCCGCCGTGCGGCCCATCACGGCCGCCGCCCCGGCCTCGTGGTGAGCCTGTTCACGCTGGGGCGAGCGGCCCGCGACTGGCACCGCATCGACCACGGCCTGGCCGTTCGGGAGACGGAGCAGCTCGCGGTGCGCGATCATGCCCGCGACCGCTTGGACGAAGCTCGACGAGCCGTTGCCCGCGCGGTGGCCGAGCGGGACGCGTCGGAGCGGAGTCGGGACGAAGCCGAGACTCACGTCGACCGGCTCCAGGCGAGAGTCACCGACGCGCACTCCCACTGGCCCGGACATGTCCCGCAGGACGCCTGGCTGCGTGACGACACCACGCGCGAGCTGGCCGCCCCCTGGGCGGACCCGGAGATCACCCACGCCCGAAGCGAGCTGTTCCTGGCCGCCCTCGCCCTGCACGAGGCCTTCCTGCGTTGCACGGCCCGCACCATGTACGCCAACCTCATGGCGGCCATGGACGCGGTGACGGGCGCGATCCCCAAGACGGTGTCGGAGGAGAAGGTACGGGCCGCCTGGCAGAGCCTGTTCCTGCTGGTCCCGGTCGTCTCGACGACCTTCGCGTCGCTGGACCGGGTCTTCGGACGGCTGGGCGGCGAGGCACTGGGCTGGCTGTTCATCGACGAGGCGGGCCAGGCCACCCCGCAGATGGCGGTCGGCGGCATGTGGCGCGCCAAGCGCACCGTGGTCGTCGGCGATCCGCTGCAGCTCGAACCCGTCGTCGTCCTGCCCTGGACGGCCCAGCGCGCTCTGCGGGACGACCACGGCGTGGCCGAGGAGTGGGCGCCTGGCCGCACCTCAGTACAGCAACTGGCCGACCGGACCAACCGCTACGGCACCCTGCTGCCCGCCGAACTCCCCGACGGCTCCCAGGAGGTGTGGACCGGCGCCCCGCTGCGCGTCCATCGCCGCTGCGACGACCCCATGTTCAGCGTCAGCAACGCCATCGCCTACGACCGCCTCATGGTGTACGGCACCCCCGACCGCGGCCCCTACCGTTACGGCCCGCTCAGCTGCTGGGTGCACGTGGCCGCCGCCGAGGCCGACGGGCACTGAATCCCCGAGGAGGGCCGGGCGCTGCGCCGCATCCTGCAGCGCCTACGCGACGACGGCGGCGTGGACCTGGCCCGGGACGTGTACGTCATCAGCCCGTTCCGTGCCGTCGTCACCGGTGCGCGGAGGGCCTGCCGGAACTTGCTACCGGACGGGCGGGTCGGCACGATCCACACCACCCAGGGCAAGGAGGCCGACGTCGTGATCCTCGTCCTCGGCACCGATCCGCGCCGCCCCGGCGCCCGTGCCTGGGCCGCGTCGAAGCCCAATCTTCTGAATGTCGCCGTCAGCCGGGCCAAGCGCCGCCTGTTCGTCATCGGCGACCGGAAGGCGTGGCGCGATCAGCGGTACTTCGCCACTCTCACCGAGGCCTTGCCGACGCACACCTGGCGAGGCGAGCGACAAGAAGGGTGACGTCCGGCCCTGCTGTCAGGCGAGGGCGGACACCGCGGACAGCGTGGAGGCGATCAGCGAGACCAGCCCGGGCACTCCTCCGCACTTCTCCTTGATCTTCGCCAACAGGCTCGTCGCCGTGGCGCGCCCCTCGGGGCTGTCCAGCTTCTGTTCGGCCGCCATGTCCAGGAAGCCGACGCACACCTCGTAGTCCTTGACGCGGCCCCGCTCGGCCTCCATCGTGTGCCGGATCCGCCCCAGCAGCTCGGCGATGCTCCGCAACTCCTCCTGTCCGATACCGGAGTTGTCCTGGCTCTGCGTCGAATTGAAGGCGCCCGGCTGATTCTGCACGTTCTGCATGGTCCCGCTGTTCTGGATCCCTGTGTTGCCGTCACCGGGCTGTGGCTTGCGACCGAACATCACTTCGCCCCTCCTGCCGACTGCTGGGAGCCCACCGCTCCCGGCTGGTTCTGTACGTTGTTCATCTCGCCCGTGTTGATGATTCCGGTGTTGAGGACCACCGTGATCTGTTCCCGGTAGGCGACGGTGTCCACGTTGTGGTCGACGAGGAAGCCCTCGACCGCGGCCAGGACCCGGCCCTGCATCATGTCGATGTAGCGGCGGGCGTCGTCGTACTGGAGCATGTCGTCCATGTACCGGGTCGAGTAGGCCTCCCGCAGACTCACTGGCCCCTTTCCGGGATCTTGTGCAGGGTTCTTCTTGTCGTCCTTGGACCGTTTGAAGAGGCGGACCACGAGCCAGCCAGTGTCCACGGCCGCGAGATACGCGGCGCGCCGCTTCCAGCCCCAGCCCCCTTGCGCCGCTTCGGTGTCGGCCTTGTGGAGCCGAGGGTGAAGCGGGTTGACCACGTGCGGACGGATCACGACCCGCAGGTAGTGGTTCTCGTAGGCGAAACCCACGAACAGGGAGGCCACCAACTCACCGTCCCACGAGGTCATTCGTGCGCACAGGAACCGACGGGCGATCTTCGGCGCGCGCTGGGCGTCCGCTGCCCGTACCCCGTCGCGAGCCAGGGTGACCAGCCCTTCCCACCGCTCGCCCGTCAGCGTGCCCCACCGGTCGGCGGAGATCGCCGCGACACCGAACACCTCCTGCGCGCTGTCGGGGTGGAAGTCCGGCAGCGGATCGATGGGCCGTTGCAGCTCGCGGGCCACATGCGCGTGCAGGTCGTCCGGGGTGAACCGGACGACCCCGTCACCGGTCCGGGACCCGGCCAGCAGCTCCTCCACGCTGGGCAGGGACCTCAGTCGGCTATTCCCGTCCGCGGGCTCCGCTCCGTCGTCCTCGTCCCGTGACTTGGCGGGCATCACGTCGATGCCGATCTGGGTCTCGAACCAGACCTTGCCCGCCCCCACGAAGTGGTACTTCGATCCTGCCGCGCGGATCTGGTTCTGATACGGCACCACCTCGCCGTACGCCCCGTCGCGGATCCGCTCGACCGCGCTGCGGAACCGGCGTGGCACCCCCGCACCCCACGCCTCGCGCTCATCGGCACCGATCAGCGCGCGCAACCGCCGCCGGGCCAGCACCCGGTCCGTGCAGTAGGCCGCCCACAGCCCGACCAGCACAATCACCGGAGCGAGGTAGGCCAGCGGCATGAATATCCACAGTCCACCTGCCACGCAGGCCAGAACCATGATGGCGCGGCGCAGCCACAGGAGCCGTTCCGCCTCTGCACACGCGGTGAGCACGGCCTCCAGGTCGAAGCCCTGCGAGGGCACCGGCCGCGCGTCGCCGGCTATCCGGCTGCGTATCCAGCGCACGTACTCATGGCCGACGAGCACCCGCGGCTGCTTGGGATCAGCGGGCTCCTCGTCGTCCAGCACTCTGTCGAGTCTGTCCTTCTCCCCTTCGGCCGCCCGCTTGGCAGCCTGCTCCAGACGCCGCAGCCGGACCTTCTCCGACGTGAGCTTGTCCCCGAGCTCCTTGGCCTGTCTCTTCCGCCACTTCCGCAGCTTCTCGACGAACTCCTCGGCTCTGTCCGGCCGCAGATGCGCGGCCGCGCACAGTAATCGCGTGGGCTCCGTCCTCACGTCCGAGGCGTCACTGGCCCGATACGCACCGTCCGGCCCAAGCACCGGCACTGCCGGCACCTTCAACAGTGACGCACCGTTCACCCGCCCGCTCGCGGACCTCGCCGAATCCGTGGCCATGCCCCGCCCCCTCAGCACGAGAAACGATCGTGCCGTACGCGGACCGGCTCTGCCTACCACGCCTGGGCACCACAATCAGGCCAAAAACCAAGGGAGTTGACGGGCCCAAGAGATACGAGAGCGCCTCGAGCCTCAGGAGCCTGTGGGACGGGTACGGCTTCGCGCTTGCCTGCCCAGGAGCTCGGCCAGCCCCTGCCGGGTGGCGGCCACCACGACACGGTCCTGCGGCCGCAGCACATAGCCGGGGTGAAGGTCCCAGACCAGACCACTCGGGTGCTCCGTGCCGTCGTACGACGGGGACACCGCCAGGTCGGGCAGGCGTTCGTCCGGGGCGGCGGAGTCGATGGCCAGGACGCGCCACATGCCAGCGCGGAACGACTCGGCGACCGTGCGGCCTTCCAACTTCGGATGGCCCGCGACGTCGAGCGCGGCGAACACGAGGACGCGGCGCTCGACAGGAATCGCGCCGAGGATCCGACGGCCCATCATCGCTCCGGCGAACGCGGGGGCGGCGAGAGTGGATACGCTCCGGCTGCGGGTCAGGGCCTCGGGGTGGGCCGCGCGCAGGGTGCGGTAGACGGCGACGGCGAAGGCGTCGTCGTACAGGCGCAAGGACACACGCAGGCCGGGTGCCACCGAGCGGGCGTACAGGGCCGCTTCGAGGTTGGTGGTGTCGCTGCTGGTGACGGCAAGCAGAGCGTGCGCGCGGTGGATCTTGGTCGCTTCCAGTACGCCTTCCTGGGTCACGTCTCCGATCACCGTGGGCACGTGCAGGCGGCGGGCCAGCGGGATGCCGCGCGCTTCGGGGTCCTCTTCCACGCACACCACCGGGATACCGAGCTCGTGCAGCCGGGCCAGGACGCGAGTGCCGACCTTGCCGAGGCCGAGCAGGACGACGTGGCCGGACAGTCCACGGGGCGGGCGACGCAGCGCGGAAGCGGTGCGGAAGGTGCCCAGCCCTTCGAGGACGGCGGCAAGCAGCACCGGCAGCAGGAGCAGCCCGGTCAGCCCGGACAGAAGTTGCAGGACCTGACGGGCGACGGGGTCGCCGACAGCGGGGTCCCCGATGGCGAAGATGTCGAGGAGGGTGAGGTAGGCGGCGTGCAGGGGGTGGTCGCCGGTGGTCAGCCACGACGCCACTGCCAGACCCAGGACGCTCAGGACGAGCCCGGCCAGGGACCAGCGCAGGCGGCGCGAGAAGAGTGAGCCGAAGGGCAGGCCGAGGCCTCGGGCGGGGGCCCGCTCGGGGCCGTCGTGGGTGACGGTTTCCAGGACGACGGTGCCGCGGCCGGATGCGGCGGCGACCGTGCGGTCGTCGGGCAGCAGCTGCGGTCCGTCCTGGCCACTGGCGTCCGAACCCTCCGCTCCCGCTGGGTCGTTGGCGGTGGCGGACAGCAGGGCAAGCGTGCACAGGCCAGGGTCGGCCACCTCGCCACGTCCTGGCGGAGTGCGTTCCACGGCCCGCAGCAGCAGTCCGTCCGCCGGTACGACCTTGCTGGTGCCCGTGACGGCCGTCGCCGCCAGGGCGGGGGCCGCGGTGTCCGCGTCGGACAGGACGGTGGTTGAGGTGTCGAGCGCCTCCGGATCAAGCCCGGGTGAGGCAACCGCGGCGGCCTGGTCCAGCAGCTCGGCCAGATGCTGGCCGAGCTTGCGGTCGTAGAGCCGGATCACCAGGCGCAGACGGGGGTTCAGACGGCGGGCGGCCAGCGCGGCACGGATGTTGGTCTCGTCGTCGTCATGGACGAGAGCGAGTGCGTCCGCCCGCGCCACATCGGCCTGCGTGAGCGCCTCCTCGTCGAGCACCGGCGCCTGGAGAACGCGGACATCTCGTGCGGCATCGGCGTCGGCGGTCCGGTTGACGGCAGCCTGCATGCGGGCGAACAGAGTGGCGGCCCGCGCCCGGCCCGCCATACCGGTTCCGGCGTCGCCCGCACCGGGCAGCGACGGTACGACGACGGTGACCCGCATGCGGTAGAGCTCGCGCAGCTCGGCGGCCAGGCGTTCCGCGAGGGCGTCGTCGCCGCAGACCACCATGTGTCCGGCCGGCGCCGGCCTCCGGGCCTGGTCGGGAAGTGCCGGCATCCGCCTCATGATGCGCGCCTCCGTCCGGCCATGTCCTTCCCGGCCGTTATGCCGTACCTGGGTCGACCCATCTGTTGTCCTTCCCCCGATGCCGGTGCAGACGTGGCGGCCACTGCAGGGCACGCGGTCACCACCGGACTCGATCATGGCGTATTGCAGGCATCGCGACTGTCGCCTGGGTATCGGACTCCGGCATCAACGAGGCGTAAAGACTGCCGGAACGCGGCAATGCGACGATGCGCAGCGCCACTTCACAATGATCTCGGCGCACGAACGGGTGCGTCCCGATGCCTGGCTCCGGCAACTGCCGTACGAGCCCGGGCGCCGCAGCACCATTACTCGGGGGTGAGGATTCGTGGAGGTTGTCGACGCTGTCGCGCAGTTCCCCACCGTCATCTTCGCCTCTGCCGTGGTGGTGACACTCATCTTCTGGCTCCTGGTGCTGCTGGGCCGGGCCGGCGTACGCGACTTCGATGCCGACGCACCGGCACTGGCCAGGGCGTTCGGAGAAGCACCTCTCGCCGTGTCCGCCTCCGTCGCCGCCGGGAGCGGGTGGCTCACCAGCCTCACCGGAACGCTCGTCATGGATCATCTCGATCTGACGGGGCTCGGTGCCGTCCTGGCCCGCATCACGCTGCTCGCGCTCTCCTTGGTGGCTGCCTGGTCGGCGGCGCGTGTTCTCGCCGGACCGCTCGCCAGGGCCTTCTCCCGATCATCTCGGTCTCACCGACGGAACTTGGCGAACGCCGCCCCGTTCGACCCTGGCAGTCGCCGCGCTCGCGACTGATCCAGCCACCCGCGGTGGAGCCGTGGGCCATGCCTGACGCGCACGGACGCGGCCGACAGGGCCGTCTCGGCCTGACGTCACGCTGTCAACTCTTCGCAGACTTCAAGGATTTCGTATGGATGCCACCACTGTGGGCGTCGCCGTGAGCGTCGCCGCCGTCCTGCTCGTCACGACCGCCGTACTGTTTGTCGTCTCGCGGCTGTTCCGCAAGGTCGAGCAGGGCAAGGCGCTGATTGTCTCCAAACTGCGCAAGGTAGATGTGACCTTCACCGGGCAGGTCGTGCTGCCGGTGCTGCACAAGGCCGAGGTGATGGACATCTCGGTGAAGGCCATCGAGATCACTCGGGCCGGCAAGGACGGGTTGATCTGCAAGGACAACATCCGTGCGGACATCCGGATCTCGTTCTTCGTGAAGGTCAACAAGACCGTGGAGGACGTCGTCAAGGTTGCCCAGGCCGTCGGCACCGCGCGGGCCAGCGACCAGAAGACGCTCCAGGAGCTGTTCCACGCGAAGTTCTCCGAGGCGCTGAAGACCGTCGGCAAGCAACTGGACTTCACCGACCTCTACACCAAGCGCGAGGAGCTGCGGTACCGGATCATCGAGGTCATCGGCGTCGACCTCAACGGCTACCACCTGGAGGACGCGGCGATCGACTACCTGGAGCAGACGCCGCTGACCCAGCTCGACCCGGCCAACGTCCTCGACGCCCAGGGCATCCGCAAGATCACCGAGCTGACGGCCGTGGAGCACGTCCGCACCAACGAGGCCCAGCGCACCGAGGAGAAGGAGATCACCCGGCAGAACGTCGACGCCCGCGAGGCCATCCTGGAGCTTCAGCGCCGCCAGGCCGACGCCGAGATCAAGCAGAAGCGGGAGATCGACACCGTGCGGGCCCGTGAGGAGGCCGAGACCGCGCGGGTGGTGGAGGAGGAGCGGCTGCGGGCCCAGGGCGCGTTCCTCAGGACCGAGGAACAGCTCGGCATCCAGCGCGAGAACCAGGCCCGCGAGATCGCCGTCGCCGCGAAGAACCGCGAGCGGGTCATCGCCGTGGAGAACGAGCGCATCGAGAAAGACCGGCAGTTGGAGGTCATCGCCCGCGAGCGGGAGACCCAGCTGACGCAGATCGCCGCCGCGAAGGAGGTCGAGGCGGAGAAGCGGGAGATCGCCGAGGTCATCCGGGAGCGGGTCGCGGTGGACCGTACGGTCGCCGAGCAGGAGGAGTCCATCAAGACGCTGCGGGCCGTGGAGGACGCCGAGCGGCAGCGGCAGGCGGTCGTCATCGCCGCCGAGGCCGAGGCGCAGGAGCAGCTGGTCAAGGACATCAAGGCCGCCGAGGCCGCCGAGCAGGCCGCCACCCACCGCGCCGCCGAGGAACTCACCCTGGCCGACGCCCGGTTGAAGACCGCCGACCTCGACGCCCGGGCCAAGCTGCGGCTCGCCGAGGGCGTGCAGGCCGAGGCCGCCGCCGAGGGCCTGGCCGCCGTCCAGGTCCGGGACAAGGAGGCCGAGGTCATCGAGAAGGCCGGCCGCGCGGAGGCCGAGGCGACCCAGGCGCGGATGCGGGCCGAGGCGGAGGGCGCCAGGGCGAAGGCGCTCGCCGTGGCGGAGGGCAGCAAGGCGCAGGCCCTCGCCGAGGCCGAGGGCATCGGCGAGAAGCTAAAGGCCGAGGCCGCGGGTCTGACCGAGAAGGCGGCGGCGATGGCCGCCCTGGACGACGCCTCGCGCGGGCACGAGGAGTACCGACTGCGCATCCAGGCGGACAAGGAGGTCCGGCTCGCCGGTCTGGAGGTGCAGCGGCAGGTCGCCGAGGCGCAGGCCACGGTGCTGGCCACCGGGCTGGAGAACGCCGACATCGACATCGTCGGCGGCGAGTCGGTGTTCTTCGACCGGCTGGTCGGGTCGATCGCGCTCGGCAAGGGCGTCGACGGCTTCGTCCAGCACTCCGAGACCGCGCAGACGCTGGCGAAGCCTTGGCTGGACGGCACGTCAAGCTTCACCGACGACCTCAGCCACCTCCTGGGCTCGGTCTCCACGGCCGACGTGCAGAACCTGACCGTCTCCGCGCTGCTGATGCGGCTGATGAAGACCGGTGGTGCGAACGCCGGACAGTTTCAGCAACTGCTGGAGAAGGCAGGCGAGTTGGGTGTCGCGGACACGTCTCTCGCCGCCCTGAACGGCAGCGCCAAGGGCTGATCGACCCGTGGTCCGGAGCTGCCGCACGAGGGGACGGCAGCTCCGGACCACGTCTTCTCCCGACTTTCTGAGAGGGATCCCATGACCTCCGGCCTGAACACCGGAACGCACGACACGCTCGACACCGGCACCTACGAGGTGCTCCGCGACCGCCTCACCGCACAGGCCGCCGACCTCGCCCGCCGCGCCGAGGCGCTCAACGCCCGCCGGACCGAGGAGTTCGGCGCGCTGCGGCTCGAACTGGCCGGCACCGAGCGGCTGCGCACCCAGCACGCCTGCGTGCCCCGGGACATCGTCTCCGTCGGCGACACCCTGCTCTTCGGCCACAACGTGTTCCTGGGCCTGAAGCCGGAGACGACCGTCGGCGACGTCTTCGCCCTGTACGACCGCGACCTGAACCGGCTGGCCGACGACGCCGTGCCCGGCCTCCTCGACGACCCGGCCTTCGTCCGCGAGTTCTCGGCCCTCTACCGCTATTACCGCCAAGCCCACCTTCTCCAACTCCGTCGCGTCGACGGAAAGTTGCTGGCCGTCTTCCAGACCGGTGAGAAGGCCGGGGACATCCGCGTGCTGCGCTGGTCGGTCACCGAGGACGGGCAGGCGGCCTTCCTCGACGCGCGCGGCGACCGCGACCACGTCTTCCCGCCCGCCCACGACTTCGAGTGGACCCCGGCGACCCGCGAGGACCACGTCCTCGGCCGGCACCCGCACGTCTCCGTCGAGGGCGAGGTCTTCGTCGAGACCGTCGGCGGCACCCTCACGGTCAAGGTCGAGAACAACACCGAGACCGGCGAGGGAATTTACTCCGAGCCGGTCGCCGAGCCGCTCCAGTCCCTCGCCGACGCGGACATCGCGTACGCGCGCGTGGGCGTGCTGATCCTGCTGCGGGTCCGCCCCTACAAGGAGGACACCGACCGCCACCTGGTGTTCAACACCCTCACCAGGACCGTCGTGCGCCTCGACGGCATCGGCCGGGCCTGCCGCCGGCTGCCCGAGGACCAGGGCATCGTCTTCCCCGGCGGCTACTGTCTGGCCACCGGCAGCCACAAGACGTACGAACTCGACACCGCCGACCTGGAGTTCGAGCGTGAGGTGCGCTCACCGAACGGCGAGGACGTCCTGTACGCCTTCCACGCGCGCGTGGAGGGACGCAGCCTGCTGCTGCCGTACAACATGATCCGCAAGGAGGTCGCCACCCCGCTGTCCTGCCACGGCTGGGCGCTCTTCGACGACGGCACGCTCATCGTGCTGCGTGCCGACGGTGACGAGCCGCAGCGTGTGCATCCCGTGCAGCTGTGGAACTCTCCGTTCGTCTCCGACATCCATGCCGCCGCCCGCCCGGCCGGCACCGGCCCGTTGGCCCGAGTCGGCAACGCCGATCTCGTACGCGGGATCTCCGACTGTCTGTCCCTCACCCGCGCGGTCGCCGAGACGACCCCGACGAGCGAGGTGTACGAGGCGCTGGCCGCCGCGTGTGTCCGGGCGGCCGACTCCTACCACTGGCTGGGTGACCCCGAACTGGGCGACTTGCTCGGCCCGTTGACGCAAGTCAGGGCGACCGCCGAGCAGGTGCTGGCCGAGTTCGAGACCGTCCAGGCCCTGACCCGCCAGGCCGCCGACGCGCTCGCCGAGGCCGCCGCGCGAGTCGCCGGAGTCGTACGACGACTGCGCGGCGAGGCACCCCGCAGTGCCGCCGCCTGGGTCACCGGCCTGACCGAACTCCGGCACGCACAAGGGCACTTGCTGACCCTCAAGGACCTGCGGTACGCGGACACCGACCGTATCGACGCCCTCGCCGCCGACGTCGAGGCCGACCTGGACTCCTTCGGCCGGCGAGCCGTCGCCCACCTCGCCCGCGAGGACGCCTTCGCCGACCACCAGGCCGACATCGAGCAATTGGTCGCCGACGCCGAGGCGCTCACCACCGTCGCCGAGGCAGCCCCTCTCTCGGCCCGGCTGGACGAACTCGCCGACGGGTTGCGGACGGTGACCGAGGTCGTCGCCGGGCTCGACATCGGCGACGCCACCGTCCGCACCGGCATCCTGGCCCGCATCGCCGAGGTCCTCGGCGGCGTCAACCGCGCCCGCGCCACCCTCGACGGCCGCCGCCGCGCCCTCCTCGACTCCGAGGGGCGGGCGGAGTTCGGCGCCGAGTTCGCCCTGCTCGGCCAGTCCGTCACCGGCGCCCTCGCGGCGGCGACGACCGTGGACGCCTGCGACGAGCAGCTCGCCCGTCTGCTCGTCCAGGTGGAGAACCTGGAGTCCCGGTTCGCCGAGTCCGACGACTTCCTCGGCCGGCTCGCCGACCAGCGCGACGAGATCCACGAGACCTTTTCCACCCGCAAGCAGACCCTCGCCGACGCCCGCGCCCGCCGCGCCAAGCGGCTGGCCGACTCGGCCGCCCGGGTGCTGAGGACCGTCGCCCGCCGAGCGGCCACGCTTGCCGACGCGGACGCCGTCGCCACCTACTTCACCTCCGACCCGATGCCCGCCAAGGTCACTCGCATCGCCGGCGAGCTGCGCGAACTCGGTGACCAGGTCAGGGCGGAGGAGCTCGACGGCCGTCTGAAGTCCGCCCGCCAGGAGGCCCTGCGCGCCCTGCGCGACCGCACCGACCTCTACGCCGACGGCGGTCGCACGATCCGCCTCGGCACCCACCGCTTCGCCGTCAACACCCAGCCCCTCGACCTCACGTTGGTCCCGCAGGGCGAGGGCCTGGCCTTCGCCCTGACCGGCACCGACTACCGCGCCCCGGTCACCGACCCCGCCTTCGCCGCGACCCGCCCGTACTGGGACCGCCCTCTGCCCTCGGAGTCCCCGCAGGTCTACCGCGCCGAACACCTCGCCGCCCGCCTCCTGGCCGAACACGGCCCGGCCGTGCTCGCCGCCACCGACGACCTGCCCACCCTGGTGCGGCAGGAGGCGGAGTCGGCATACGACGAGGGCTACGAACGCGGCGTCCACGACAACGACACGACCCTGATCCTCACCACTCTCCTGCGCCTGCACGACGGCGCAGGACCGCTCCGCCACGAACCCGCCGCCCGCGCCGCCGCCCAGCTCTTCTGGGCCCACGCCACGACCGCCGACGCCCGCCGCGACTGGCAGCGCCGCGCGGTCTCATTGGCCCGCGCCCGGGACACCTTCGGCCTCGCGCCCGCCATCGACGACCTGCGGCAGGAGCTGGCGCAGGCCATCGGAGGCGAGACGGCGGATGCCGCCGCCGCATACCTCTTCGAGGAGCTGACCAGCGGCCCCGAAGGCTTCGTCCTCAGCGCCGCAGCGCGCACGGTGCTCGACAAGTTCCGCCGCACGGTGGGCACTTCGGCCTACGACGACGACCTCGCCGCCCTCGGCGCCCCGGCCGCCCGGCGCCAGCTCGTCGAGGCGTGGCTCACCTCGTACACCGCCTCGACCGGCACCGACATCCCGGCCGGCGACCTGGCCGAGGCGGTGGCGGCCGAGCTCTGCCCCGAACTGACCCGCTACGACTCCGAGGCGCAGCTGACCGGGACCGTCGACGGCCTGCTCGGCGTCCACCCCCGGATCAGCGAGGGGAAGTTGACGCTGCGCGTCGACGAGTTCCTGGCCCGCACCCACGCGTTCCGCACCGACGAGGTCCCCGCGCACCGCGCCTACCAGCGCCACCGCACCGAGGTGGTCGCCGCCGAGCGCGCCCGGCTCCGCCTCGACGAGTACCGCCTCCGGATCATGTCGGCGTTCGTCCGCTCCCGCCTCATCGACGAGGTGTACCTCCCGCTGATCGGCGACAGCCTCGCCAAGCAGCTCGGCACCACCGGCGAGACCAAGCGCACCGACACCGGCGGCCTGCTCCTGCTCATCTCCCCGCCCGGCTACGGCAAGACGACGCTGATGGAGTACGTCGCCGACCGCCTCGGCCTGATCCTCGTCAAGGTCAACGGCCCGGCGCTCGGCCACACCGTCACCTCGCTCGACCCGGCCGAGGCCCCCAACGCCACCGCCCGCCAGGAGATCGAGAAGATCAACTTCGCACTGGAGGCGGGCAACAACACCCTTCTCTACCTCGACGACATCCAGCACACCTCACCGGAACTGCTGCAGAAGTTCATCCCGCTGTGCGACGCCACCCGCCGCATCGAGGGCGTACGCAACGGCGAGGCGCACACCTACGACCTGCGCGGCAAACGCTTCGCCGTCTGTATGGCCGGCAACCCCTACACCGAGTCCGGCAGCCGCTTCCGCATCCCCGACATGCTCGCCAACCGCGCCGACGTGTGGAACCTCGGCGACGTCCTGACCGGCAAGCAGGACGCCTTCGCGCTGAGCTTCATCGAGAACGCCCTCACCGCCAACCCGGTCCTGGCCCCGCTCGCCGGCCGCGACCACGCCGACCTCGACCTCATGGTCCGCCTCGCCGCGGGCGACCCGACCGCCCGCGCCGACCGCCTGACGCACCCCTACGCCCCTGCCGAGCTGGAGCGGATCCTGGCCGTCCTGCGCCATCTGCTCACCGCCCGCGAGACGGTCCTGGCGGTCAACGCCACCTACATCGCCTCCGCCGCCCAGAGCGACGCCACCCGCAGCGAGCCGCCCTTCCAACTCCAGGGCTCCTACCGCAACATGAACAAACTCGCCCAGCGCATCCAGCCGGTCATGAACGACGCCGAACTGGCCGCACTGATCGACGACCACTACCGGGCCGAGGCCCAGACCCTCACCACCGGCGCCGAGGCCAACCTGCTGAAACTGGCCGAACTGCGGGGCGCACTCACGCCCGAACAGGCCGCGCGCTGGAGCGAGTTGAAGGCGTCCTACGTCCGCACCCAGACCCTCGGCGGCCCGGAGAACGACCCCCTCACCCGGGCGGTCGCCACCCTCGGCCTGCTCGCCGACCGGATCGCGGCCGTGGAGTCGGCGATCAACCGGGCCGCCGACCCACGCCACCTTCTGGTGAACCCCATGGCCCGGCACGCCGCGCGTCCGACCACCGGCGACGGGGAGCCGTGACATGACCCGCACCCGAGCAACCGCACCACCCCGCAGATGCCCGCCCCGGGCACGGCACGCCGTCGGGCCCGGGCCGGCCTGTGCCTGACGGGTGCGCTGTTCATGCTGCCTTTCGCCGTCATGGCGCTGCCCGGAGCGCGCGAAGGGGGTGCAATCCTGGGGTGCGTGACCGGGCCCGCCGTCGTCCTGCTGTACGACGCGATGTGCGACGAGTCCACACCGGCACGCCACTCGGCGACCAGGATCACCGCGCGGACCCTGACCGGCGTGCGCTCGGTCGACCTGACCCGCCTCAGCCGCGTCCGGCTCCTGACGTTCTTCTCGTACGGCCGTGTGTTCCGCAGCCTCGTCATCAGCGACGCCGACGGGGTGTGGCTCGGCATCAGCTCATCCGCCGGACGGCGGGCGGTGCGCCGCGCGCTGACCCGGCCGTCGGGGGACGGCCTCCTGCCGCGACCGCGGGTGAGCCGGGCCGCCCGCGCCTTCCTCGACGGAGACAGGCCCGGCCGGCTCGCCGTCCACACGATGCTCGCGTTCCTCGCCCTGACGGTGGGCATCAGTGGATACGTAGGCGTGCTGCTGACGCTCGGTGGGCTCGTTGCAGTCGGAGACACGAACCGGTGCCGTGCCTACTATGGCCGTATGCAACGGCACGGCCGAAAGCCTGTCCCGGCACGCGGTACTCACCGTGAGTACGCCCATGTGATCCATGATCGATACTGGGCGCGGGAGTTTCGCGGTGCGATACTCAGCGCCGCGCTGCTCTTCGGGGCGCTGGTACTGCTCGACTGGAGCGTTGCGCGGCTGACCGGCATGCGCGCCAGTTGGTGGGCCGCACTCGCCATGCTGCTCCTGATCGTGCTGACGCCGCCACGGGTGAGCGCGTGCCACGGCGAACTCGAGGCACGCGGGCTCGTGCTCCACCACCGGGTGCGCGTCGACCGGCTGGTGACCGTGCGCGTGTCCGAGGGGGTTACCCCGCGGCTGCTTCTCACCGACGCTTTCGGCGGTCGGCTGCTGCTGGACCCGCGCGTCCTGGTCGCCAACCCGGTGCTGTGGCACCAACTGGACCAGGGCGCACGGCAGTCCGTGGAGCGGGGAACACTCAGGAGCGGAATGCCGGTGCTGGAGCGACTGGGACGGCGGATCGACGGCGAGGTGTGCCGTGGAATCCTTCGGCGCTCCGGCATGGAGCGGGCACCAGCCCCGAAGGGCTCACGTGTGTCTAGTTGGTGCCGACTGCTCCTGCGGCGCCGAGGAGTTCGTGCAGCAGGTGCGAGGCCGTGATCACGCCCAGCAGATGGGTGCCGTCCTTCGCCTTCTCCGCCACCGCGACCAGCGGGCTGCGCACCTCCGCCATCAGCGCGGCCACCTCCAGCGCAGTGTCGTCCGGGTCGGCGATCGGCGGTGGCGCGGCCTTGCTGGACAGGCAGTCCCCGACCCTGCGGCCGGCCAGTGCCTGGCACAGCCGGTCGGCGTGCTTCTCGTCGACGACAGCGGCCAGGGTCGGGTCCTCGATGACGTAGGCGGGCACCAGCACCTTAATCATCTGCGAGGCGGGCAGGATCGCCTTCGGCTCGCCCTGCTCGTCCAGCACCAGGAGGCCCGGCAGCCTGTGCTCGGCCATCAGCCGGGCCGCGTCCATGGCGTCGCTGTCGACGCTCACCGTTTCGTATCCGACCGCCAGGTCACGAGCGCGCACGGCGGGGCTCCTCATCTACTGGAAACGTTCCTGCCCCCAGCGTCGTACGTATTGCGGGCGCGGGCCAGGTCATTGACGCGAAACATACGCGGCGGCCTCGGCCAATACGCATCGCACCGCTGCGCTCACCGAATGCGTCCACTCTCCAAGACGGCCGAACACCGGTCTCCTGGTCGGCGCCGGATGGGGCGCAGGCCAGACCGATCCGCTGGCCGGCGGTCCCGGTCATTGGCGCCGCCTGGATCCCGTATGCCCCTCCGCGCGCACCGCCGGGTTCGGCGGTTCGCCGCGGCGGACGGAGCCGGGGGCCCGGGCTGCCGGGCGGTCGGCGCGGGCCGAGGACGTCAGCTGCCAGGGGACGCTCGTGACCATCACGCCGGACGTGAAGAGCAAGCGGCTCTTGAGCCAGAGCGCGGACTGGTTGTGCAGGAGGTTCTCCCACCAGTGGCCGACCACGTACTCGGGGATGAAGACGGCCACGACGTCACGCGGGCTCTCGCGGTGGACGGAGCGGACGTAGTCGACGACCGGACGGGTCACCTCACGGTAGGGCGAATCGAGGATCTTCAGGGGAACCTCGATGCCGTAGTCCTCCCAGCGCTCGCGCAGCGCCGCCGCCTCGTCGCGGTCGACGGAGACCGTGAGCGCCTCCAGATGGTCGGGGCGGAAGGCCCGGGCGTAGGACAAGGCGCGCAGGGTCGGCTTGTGGATGGTGGAGACCAGGACGATCGCGAAGACCCGGCTGGGCAGGGCGAGTTCGCCTCTGGGGTCGGTGACGGCGAGTTCCGCGGCAGTGGCGTCGTAGTGGCGGCGGATGCCGCGCATCATCACCCACAGCACGACCGCAGCCAGGACGGCGAGCCAGGCTCCCTGCGTGAACTTGGTCGCCAGCACGATCAGCAGGACCAGGCCGGTGACGACGGCGCCGGTGCCGTTGATCACCCGGGTGATCTTGTGATGGCGGCGTAGCGCGGGATCGGTCTGGGCACGCAGTTCGCGGTTCCAGTGCCGGACCATGCCCGTCTGGGAGAGCGTGAAGGAGGTGAACACGCCCAAGATGTAAAGGTGGATGAGGTTGGTGACGTTGGCCTGGAAGCCCCACAGCAGCAGGCCGGCGACGATCGCCAGGGCCAGGATGCCGTTGGAAAAGGCGAGTCGGTCGCCGCGGTTGTGCAACTGGCGGGGCAGGTAACGATGTTGGGCCAGGATCGAGGAGAGCAGCGGGAATCCGTTGAAGGCGGTGTTCGCGGCGAGGATGAGGATGAGGGCGGTGGCGGCCTGGATGTAGTAGAAGCCGACCGAGTGTTCGCCGCCGAAGACCGCCGCCGCGACCTGGGCGATGACGGTGCGCTGGGTGTAGTTGTCGCAGTTGGCGTCGAGGCCGGTCAGGCGGCAGGCGTCGTCGGTGACATGGACCTTCGACACCAGGGCCAGGGTGGTGACTCCGACGAACATGGTGATGGAGATGGCGCCCATGACGGCCATGGTGGTCGCCGCGTTCTTCGGTTTGGGCTTGCGGAAGGCCGGTACGCCGTTGGAGATGGCCTCCACGCCGGTCAGCGCGGTGCATCCCTGGGAGAAGGCGCGCAGCACGAGCATCACCAGGGCGAGACCGGTCAGATTCGCCTCGTGCGGCTCGGCCGTAATGCCGTACTGGGCGGATTCGGCGACGGGCGCGTCTCCGACCAGGTAGCGGAAGAGACCGGTGGTGATCATGATCAGCACGCCGCCGACGAACAGGTAGGTGGGCGCAGCGAACGCCCGTCCTGACTCGCGTACGCCGCGCAGGTTCATGGCGGTGAGCAGGGCGACGAAGCCGAGGGCCATGGCCACGCGGTGGTCGGCCAGTTCGGGCACCGCGGAGATGATGTTGTCGACGCCGGAGGCGACCGAGACGGCCACCGTCATGACGTAGTCCACGAGCAGTGAGGCGGCGACCACCAGCCCGGCCGAGGGGCCCAGGTTAGTGGAGACGACCTCGTACGAGCCGCCGCCGCTCGGGTACGCCTGCACCACCTGCCGGTACGAGAGCACCACGACCGCCAGCAGGACCACGACGGCGGCCGCGATCCACGGCGTGAAGTGAAGGTAGGCCAGCCCGCCGAGGGCCAGGACCAGGAGGATCTCCTGGGTCGCGTACGCCACCGAGGAGAGCGGGTCGGATGCGAAGATCGGCAGGGCGAGCCGTTTGGGCAGCAGCGTCTCGTGGAGCTCCTCGCTGCGCTTCGCCCGCCCGATCACCAGGCGCTTGAGCAGACCGGTCACGTTGAACACGTGCGCGAGGGTAAGCCGCGATGGGGGTGAGGGAAGGAGGGCTGGCCCGCAGGCAGGGCGTTAAGGGGCCGTTAGGATTTCGCGGGACACGCACAAACGGAGCAAAAATCCCGATTGTCCGGCAGGTACTTCTTCTGGGTGGGGCGCGGACTCGCCGGTGTAAGAGGTGCGTCAAAGGAAGACCGGGCGCCGTATGGAACCCGTTAACGGCGGCTGTATACGGCCTCGGAGCGGGTTTTCCTGTACCGGTCCGATCCGCTTACGGATTTCCGAACGTCCTCCGGGAGCTTGCGATGGCCGATGTGGCCTTCGTCCTCACCACGATCGCGGTGTTCGCGCTGGTGGTCCTCATCGCCAAGGGGGTTGCGAAGCTGTGACCGCCGAGAACATCGTCGGCCTCGTCGTGGCCGTCGCCCTGCTGGGCTATCTCGTCCTCGCCCTGATCTTCCCGGAGAGGTTCTGAGCCGTGGGCCCGGTACTTGCTGACGTGCTCCTGGTGACCGCGCTGATCGGCGCGCTCGCCCTGGTGCACCGTCCCCTCGGCGACTACATGGCCGCCGTCTACTCCTCCAAGAAGCACCTGCGCGTCGAGAAGTGGATCTACCGCTCGGTCGGCGCCAACCCGGACACGGAGATGCGCTGGCCCGCCTATCTGCGCGGAGTGCTGGCCTTCTCCGCGGTGAGCGTGCTGTTCCTGTACCTGCTGCAGCGGGTGCAGGACAAGCTGCCGCTGTCGCTCGGCTTCAAGCCGATCAGTCCGGACCAGGCGTTCAACACGGCCGTGTCGTTCGTGTCCAACACGAACTGGCAGTCGTACTCGGGTGAGGCGGCGATGAGCCATGTCACCCAGACCGCCGGGCTCGCCGTGCAGAACTTCGTCTCCGCGGCCGTCGGTATCGCCGTCGCGGTGGCGCTCGTGCGCGGCTTCGCCCGCTCCCGCACCGGAGACCTGGGCAACTTCTGGGCGGACCTGGTGCGCGGCACCATTCGCATCCTGATCCCGATCTCCGTGGTCGCGGCCGTGCTGCTGATCGCCGCCGGCGCCATCCAGAACTTCGGCGACATCCACACGATCACCACGCTGACCGGCGACAAGCAGGCCATCAGCCCCGGCGCCGTGGCCTCCCAGGAGGCCATCAAGGACCTGGGCACCAACGGCGGCGGCTTCTTCAACGCCAACTCCGCGCACCCATTCGAGAACCCCAATGGCTTCACCAACCTGCTGGAGATCTTCCTGCTGCTGGTGATCCCGTTCTCGCTGCCGCGCACCTTCGGCAAGATGGTCGGCAACGTCAAGCAGGGCTACGCGATCGTGGCCGCGATGGGCATCATCTGGTTCGGCGCCGTCGTGGCCGTGACGTGCATCGAATACGCCCACCCCGGCACCGCCTCACAGCTCGCGGGCGGTGCGATGGAGGGCAAGGAGCAGCGCTTCGGCGAAGGCCCCTCGTCCCTGTTCGCGGTCTCGACGACGATGACCTCGACCGGGTCCGTGAACTCCTTCCACGACTCCTTCAGCGGTCTGTCCGGCGGCGTGCTGCTGCTCGGCATGATGCTGGGCGAGATCGCGCCCGGCGGTGTGGGCTCCGGGCTCTACGGCATGCTGATCATGGCGATCATCGCGGTGTTCATCGCCGGTCTGATGGTCGGGCGTACGCCCGAGTACCTGGGCAAGAAGATCGGCACCCGCGAGATCAAGCTGGCCGCCTGCTACATCCTCATCACCCCGGCCCTGGTCCTGATCGGCACCGCGGTGGCGATGGCCCTGCCGGACGGCAAGGACGCCATGACCAACGTCGGCGCACACGGCTTCTCCGAGGTGCTGTACGCCTATACGTCGGCCAGCAACAACAACGGCTCGGCCTTCGCGGGCTTCGGCGCCAACACGGAGTTCTTCAACACCACGTTGGGACTGTGCATGGCGCTGGGCCGTTTCCTGCCGATGGTGTTCGTGCTGGCGCTGGCCGGCTCGCTCGCCGAGCAGAAGCCGATCCCGGCGACGGCAGGCACTCTGCGCACCGAGAAGCCGCTGTTCACCGGCCTCCTCGTGGGCGCGATCCTGATCATCACCGGTCTGACGTTCTTCCCGGCACTGGCGCTGGGCCCGCTGGCCGAGGGGCTGGCGTGATGACCACCAACACCGAGAAGCAAGAGGACCCGATGTCCACGGTCACCCCCACCCGGGCACCGCATCAGGACGTACCGACCGGGCACAAGGCCCCCGAAGGCCGCGTCGGCGCAGGCCTGTTCGATCCCAAGCAGCTACTCAAGTCGCTGCCGGACGCCTTCCGCAAGCTCGACCCGCGCGTGATGGTCAAGTCCCCCGTCATGTTCGTCGTCCTCATCGGCTCGGTGGTCACCACCGTGCTGGCCGTCAAGGACGCCGGCGACTGGTTCGGCTGGGTCATCAGCGCCTGGCTCTGGCTCACCGTGGTCTTCGCCAACCTGGCGGAGGCCGTCGCCGAGGGTCGCGGCAAGGCGCAGGCCGACACGCTGCGCAAGGCCAAGACCGACACGGTCGCACGTCGGCTCACCGGTGACGCCGAGGAACAGGTTCCCGGTACCGAGTTGAAGATCGGCGATCTGGTCGTCTGCGAGGCCGGCGACATCATCCCCGGCGACGGTGACGTCGTCGAGGGAGTTGCGTCCGTCGACGAGTCGGCCATCACCGGCGAGTCCGCCCCGGTCATCCGGGAGTCGGGCGGCGACCGCAGCGCCGTCACCGGCGGTACGAAGGTGCTCTCCGACCGGATCGTCATCAAGATCACGACGAAGCCCGGCGAGACCTTCATCGACCGGATGATCAACCTGGTCGAGGGCGCGGCCCGGCAGAAGACGCCGAACGAGATCGCCCTCAACATCCTGCTGGCGTCGCTCACGATCGTCTTCCTGCTCGCCGTCGTGACGCTCAAGCCGTTCGCGATCTACGCGGGCGCCGACAAGCAGACCTCGCTGATCGTGCTCACCGCACTGCTGGTCTGCCTGATCCCGACGACCATCGGAGCGCTGCTCTCCGCGATCGGTATCGCGGGCATGGACCGTCTCGTCCAGCGCAACGTCCTCGCCATGTCCGGCCGCGCGGTCGAGGCCGCCGGTGACGTCTCCACGCTGCTGCTCGACAAGACCGGCACCATCACCCTCGGCAACCGTCAGGCCGCCGAGTTCGTGCCGGTGCGCGGGACGACCGAGGCCGAGGTGGCCGACGCCGCCCAGCTGTCGTCGCTGGCCGACGAGACGCCCGAGGGCCGCTCCATCGTCGTACTGGCCAAGGAGAAGTACGGACTGCGCGAACGCCACCAGGGCGAGCTCGCCCACGCCGAATGGATCGCGTTCACCGCGCAGACCCGGATGTCCGGCGTCGACGTCGACGGACGCAAGATCCGCAAGGGCGCGGCCGGTTCGGTCATCGCCTGGGTCCAGGAACAGGGCGGCACCGTCGCCGAAGACGCCGACGAGACCGCCAACAAGATCTCCGAGGCGGGCGGCACGCCGCTGCTGGTGGCTGTCCAGGACGACGAGAGCACCCGGGTATTGGGGGTCATCCACCTCAAGGACGTCGTCAAGGACGGCATGCGCGAGCGGTTCGAGGAGCTGCGCCGCATGGGCATCAAGACCGTCATGATCACGGGTGACAACCCGCTGACCGCCAAGGCGATCGCCGAGGAGGCGGGCGTCGACGACTTCCTCGCGGAGGCGACTCCCGAGGACAAGATGGCACTCATCAAGCGGGAGCAGGCGGGCGGAAAGCTCGTCGCGATGACCGGTGACGGCACGAACGACGCCCCCGCGCTGGCCCAGGCGGACGTCGGTGTGGCCATGAACACCGGTACGTCGGCCGCCAAGGAGGCCGGCAACATGGTCGACCTCGACTCCAACCCGACCAAGCTCATCGAGATCGTCGAGATCGGCAAGCAACTGCTGATCACCCGGGGCGCGTTGACCACGTTCTCCATCGCCAACGACGTAGCGAAGTACTTCGCGATCATCCCGGCCATGTTCGCGGTCGCCTACCCGGGCCTCGACAAGCTCAACATCATGGGCCTGGCCAGCCCGGAGTCCGCGATCCTGTCCGCGGTCATCTTCAACGCGCTGATCATCATCGCGCTCGTGCCGCTCGCCCTCCGCGGCGTGCAGTACCGCCCGATGAGCGCCGACAAGATGCTGCGGCGCAACCTCGGCATCTACGGCCTGGGCGGACTGATCGCGCCCTTCATCGGCATCAAACTCATCGACCTGCTCATCTCGCTGATCCCCGGGATCGGATGAAGGACATGAACAACTCACTGGCGAACACCGGACGCCTGACGTGGGCGGCCCTGCGCATGCTCCTCGTCCTCACCGTCGTGACCGGCGTCCTCTACCCTTTGGTCGTCACCGGCATCGGCCAACTGGCCTTCCACGACAAGGCCAACGGCTCGATCGTGAAGGCCGACGGCAAGGAGGTCGGCTCGACGCTGATCGGCCAGAGCTGGAACATCAAGGGCACGGACAAGCCGGACCCGAAGTGGTTCCAGGGCCGCCCTTCCAACAGCGGCTATAACCCGCTGGCCACCGGCTCCAGCCAGCTCAGCGCCAGCAACCCCGAACTGGTGAAGCTGGTCAAGGCGGCGAAGAAGCAGGTCGCCGAGTTCAACGGCGTACCCGAGTCCGAGGTGCCCGTCGACGCGGTCACCGGCTCCGCCTCCGCCATCGACCCGGACATCTCCCCCGACTACGCGGACCTCCAGGTCAAGCGGGTCGCCGAGGCAAACGGCCTGACCGTCACCCAGGTGCAGAAGCTGGTCGACGACCACACCACGGGCCGTACCGCCGGATTCCTGGGCGAGCCGCGGGTCAACGTCCTCGAACTCAACATCGCACTGAAGGCACTGGCCGACCACTGATGCCTCCGGGGTGGGAGCCGGCGACCCGGCTCCCACCCCGGCTCCGACGGCCCCGACCCCACCGACGACAGGAAGGCCGCACACCCATGACCCGGGTGCTGGTGGTGGAGGACGATCCACAACTCGTACGAGCCCTCGTGATCAACATGCAGGCCCGGCAGTACGGCGTCGACGCCGCTCCGGACGGCACCACCGCCCTCCGCCTCGCCGCCGCCCGCCAGCCCGACGTGGTCGTCCTCGACCTGGGCCTGCCGGACATGGACGGCGTCGACGTCATCAAGGCGCTGCGCGGCTGGACCCGGACGCCCATCCTGGTGCTGTCCGCCCGGACCGCCTCCGCGGAGAAGGTCGCCGCCCTCGACGCGGGCGCCGACGACTACGTCACCAAGCCGTTCAGCATGGACGAGCTCATGGCACGGCTACGAGCGGCCGTCCGCCGCACCGAGGAGACCCCGCTCGCTCCCGAGACGGCCCTCGTGGAAACCGCGGACTTCACCATCGACCTGCGCGCCAAGAAGGCCGTACGCGGCGGACGTGACGTACGTCTGACGCCCACCGAATGGCATCTGCTGGAGATCATGGTCACCCACCCCGGGCGGCTGATCACGCAGAAGCATCTGCTCCAGGAGGTCTGGGGGGTCACCCAGGCCAACAAGACCAACTACCTGCGCGTGTACATGGCCCAACTGCGTCGCAAGCTGGAAGCGGACCCCTCGCATCCGCGCTATCTGATCACCGAACCCGGCATGGGTTACCGCTTCGAAGGGTGAACATGGCACGCGGCAAGCTCCGCATCTACCTCGGCGCGGCCCCGGGCGTCGGCAAGACGTACGCGATGCTCTCCGAGGCGCACCGGCGCGTCGAACGCGGCACCGACTGCGTGGTGGCCTACGTGGAGCACCACGGCCGACCGCGCACCGAGGTGATGCTGCAGGGGCTGGAACAAGTACCGCGCAGGGAGATTGAGTACCGCGAGACGACGTTCACCGAGATGGACGTGGACGCCGTCCTGCGGCGCTCCCCCGCCGTGGCCCTCGTCGACGAACTCCCGCACACCAACGTGCCCGGCTCCCGCAACGCCAAGCGCTGGCAGGACGTCGAGGAACTGCTCGCTGCCGGGATCGACGTCGTGTCGACCGTCAACATCCAGCACCTGGAGTCGCTGGGAGACGTCGTCGAGTCGATAACAGGCGTACGGCAGCAGGAAACCGTCCCGGACGAGATGGTGCGCCGCGCCGACCAGATCGAGCTGGTCGACATGTCGCCCCAAGCCCTGCGGCGGCGCATGGCGCACGGCAACATCTACAAGCCCGACAAGGTCGACGCCGCACTGTCGAACTACTTCCGGCCCGGAAACCTCACCGCGCTACGGGAGTTGGCCCTGCTGTGGGTGGCCGACCGGGTCGACGAGTACCTCAAGCAGTACCGCAGCGAACACCGGGTCTCGAAGATCTGGGGCTCACGCGAGCGCATCGTCGTCGGCCTCACCGGCGGACCCGAGGGACGCACCCTGATCCGCCGCGCCGCCCGTCTCGCCGAAAAGGGCGCCGGCGGCGAGGTGATGGCCGTGTACATCGCCCGCAGCGACGGCCTCACCTCCGCCTCCCCCAAGGAACTCGCCGTCCAACGCACCCTGGTGGAGGATCTCGGCGGCACCTTCCACCACGTCGTCGGCGACGACGTCCCCGCAGCCCTCCTGGACTTCGCACGCGGCGTCAACGCCACCCAGATTGTCCTCGGCGTCTCCCGCCGCAAGGGGTGGCAGTACGTCTTCGGCCCCGGGGTCGGCGCGACGGTGGCCCGGGACTCCGGCCCCGACCTCGACGTCCACCTCATCACGCACAGCGAGGTCGGCAAGGGCCGGGGGCTGCCCGTGGCCCGCGGCCCACGCCTCGGCAGAGCCCGCATCATCTGGGGCTGGCTGACCGGTATCGGCGGCCCGGCCCTGCTGACGCTGCTGCTGACCCACGTCGACGCCGACCTCGGCCTCACCAACGACATGCTGCTGTTCCTGACGCTCACGGTGGGCGCCGCTCTGCTCGGCGGGCTGCTGCCGTCCCTGGTCTCAGCAGCGGTCGGCACCCTGCTCCTGAACTGGTACTTCACTCCCCCGGTGCATCGCATCACGATCGCCGACCCCAAGAACATGCTCGCCCTGGCGATCTTCGTCCTGGTCGCCGCCTCGGTGGCGTCGGTGGTGGACCTCGCCGCCCGGCGCACCCACCAGGCGGCCCGGCTGCGCGCCGAATCCGAGATTCTCTCCTTCCTCGCCGGCAACGTCCTGCGTGGCGAGACCAGCCTGGAATCCCTCCTGGAGCGGGTGCGGGAGACCTTCGCCATGGACTCGGTGGCGCTGCTGGAACGCGAGAGCGACGTCGAGCCCTGGACCTGCGCCGGCCGCGTGGGCGCCGGACAGGCCGTCGCCCGGCCCGAGGAGGCGGACGTCGACATGCCGGTCGGCGACCACATGACTCTCGCCCTGTCCGGACGGGTGCTGCCCGCCGAGGACCGCCGGGTGCTGGCCGCTTTCGCCGTCCAGTCCGCCGTGGTTCTGGACCGTCAGCGTCTGCAGTCCGAGGCCGACCAGGTCAAGGAACTCGCGGAGGGCAACCGCATCCGCACCGCACTCCTGGCCGCCGTCAGCCATGACCTGCGCACCCCGCTCGCCGGTATCAAGGCCGCGGTGACCTCACTGCGCTCGGACGACGTCGAGTGGTCGGAGGAGGACCAGGCTGAACTGCTGGCAGGCATCGAGGCGGGCGCCGACCGTCTCGACCACCTCGTCGGCAACCTGCTGGACATGTCCCGCCTGCAGACCGGCACCCTGGCCCCGCTCATCCGCGAGATCGACGTGGACGAAGTGGTCCCCATGGCACTCGGCGGAATCCCGGACCCGGAGTCGACCGTCGTCCTGGACATCCCCGAAACCCTCCCGATGGTCGCCGTGGACAAGGGACTGCTGGAGCGCTCGGTCGCCAACGTCGTCGAGAACGCGGTCAAGTACAGCCCCGCCGGCGAGCCGGTCGTCGTCAAGGCCAGCGCCATCGCCGACCGCGTCGAGGTCCGCGTGGTCGACCGTGGGCCGGGCGTCCCCGACGAAGCCAAGGACCGCATCTTCGCGCCCTTCCAGCGCTACGGCGACGCCCCGCGCGGCGCCGGCGTCGGGCTGGGCCTCGCGGTCGCCCGCGGCTTCGCCGAGGCCATGGGCGGCACCCTCACCGCCGAGGACACCCCGGGCGGCGGACTCACCATGGTCCTCACCCTCCCGGCGGCGACCGGTCTCCCGTCGGACCGACCCGAGCTGCCGGCGGCAACCACCACTTAGGAGGCCTCACGGTGTCAGAAATCCGTCAAGATCGTGCGCTGGTATGGCCTGGTGAGTCTGCCAGGGGCCACGCTGGCCACGTCGCGGCCGACCGCCGCGGCCTCCCACCCATGGGGACCATCCCCACTCCACCGAGGTGGACCATGAAGAGCTCACTTCGTGACCGGATCGCCGCGATCTCCGCTCTGCTCGCACCGCTCGTCGTAGCGCTGGCCCTGACACCCCTCCGTACGCACCTCTCGTCCGCCAACCTGGCCCTGCTCCTGGTCGTCGTCATCGTGGCGGTCTCCGCGCTCGGCAACAGGGCCGCCGGGGTGCTTGCCGCCCTGTCGTCGGCGGTGTGGTTCGACTTCTTCCTGACCCGCCCGTACCAGCGGTTCACCATCTCGCACGGCGACGACATCACAACGGCCGTCCTGCTGTTGGCGGTCGGCGTAGCCGTGTCACAACTGGCCGCGCATGCCCGCAAGTTGAAGCTGATCACCGTGACGGACGCGAGGCACCTGGCCCATGTCCACGACACGGCGCGCCTCGTCCAGGCCGGGGCCTCCCCTGACGCTGTCGTCGATCAGGTGTGCGGCCAGCTCGTCGAGGTACTCGGGCTGCAAGGCTGCCGCTTCGAGTACGGCTCACTGCTCGGCCGCCCACCACGTCTGGAGCAGGACGGTCAGGTGACCGTGGACCGGGCACACTGGGACCTCGACCAGGACGGCTGGCCTCCCGGCGAGATCGAGCTGCGTGCGTCGGCCGGCGCCCACTACCTCGGTCGGTTCATGCTCCTCCCCGCCCCCGGTGCCGTGCCGCCACCGCTGCAGACACGTCTGGTGGCCGTGAGCCTCGCCGACCATGTCGGTGCCGCGCTCGACACGGCGGGTCCGGTCCTCGACGGCTGAGCAACGCCCTGCAGCATCGCAAGCAAAGCGACACCTGGACCCAGCAACCGGCTCAGGTCGCCCGCTCCCCCGCATCTCCAATCACGGCTGCCAGGTAATCCCGGTCCCGCCGGTCGCCCAGATTCACCGGCTCGAACGGGTGCCGCGGCCACAGAGGGCGACCGTCGATCCACGGGACGACGGTGGGACCGTCATCCAGCCAGCCATGCAGTTCGGCTGTCCCCACCAGGGGCGGCATGTTGCTCCAGGGGCGTCTGGGCGTGCCCGGCGCGTTAACCTCCATGGCGGCTTCCGGCAGGCCGACGGGGCCTCCGTGCGCGGGGAAAAGCACCAGGACCAGCCCGTCGTCGGGGCCGGGCAGCAGTACGTAGCGCTTGGGCACGGGAACGGGTGCGCGAGCAGCGCGCGCCAGAGCCTTCACCTCGGTTACCCCCACGATCATGCCGTAGCCGAACCGTAGGGCGTTGACCACGCAGAGGACCGCGATGACCAGCAGTATCGGGAGACCGGCCTGCCTGACGAGCAGCCAGGCCAGGACCAGGACGAGCGCACCCAACGCGTTGACCGCGGTCGGCCAGAGCTGTGAGATCTCCAGCAGCGCGCGGATCCGCCACCAGGGCGCGGTACGGATGTCGGGCCCGCGGTGAGGTCTGTCCATGCTGTCGTCCGGGAAGACGAGGCGATTGGCTGCTTCGGCCATGGCTGCATACGACAGGTCCGGCTCCCGGCTCCCGGTCGGTTCATCGCTCACGACGGTCTGCGGCTGCGGTGGGTGTGCTCGCGACAGAAGCCCTCTTCGCTGCGCGGCCTGCACGTCGCTGCGGCGAGCCCGCTGGGTGCGAGTGGGGCGAGCCCACAACAGCTGTGCGCCACCCGGCTGGGCGAGCACCCCACCCGTATGCGGGTCGCCGCACCACCACAGCAAGCCGCCGGAGCCGGGGACAGCCAGGTGATAGCGCTGCTGGACGGTGCGGACAGTCAAGGGGACGAGGCCGCCGCTGACCGGGTCGCGGAGCACCACCCTCGGGGCCCCTTGGCCGAGCGGGATGGCCACGGCGGCGCACGCGGACCAGGGACGTGTCATCAGCGCGCGCCGCATACGGCGGCAGTTGACGAACGTCGCCATGCCTACGGTCATGGCGACCGGGCCGCCCCCGACGCAGAACACGGCAACTTCGTTCAACCAGCTGATACCGGCTTCGTCCGCGCTTGGCCCGACAGCCAATCCAGCGGCGATGGCCGCGAACCCGCCCCAGAACCAGGCCCAGGCGCGTCGACGATGTCCGGCAACGGCGGCGCCAGTCGCATCGAGGCCGAGAGCGGTGGCCTGGAGCACGGCGGGAATCGCCTTACGCATGGTCTCCACGTCCTCGCCGGTCCGCCTGCTCGACGGCTTGGCGTCCCATATCGCGCCGGTGAAACCACTCGCCCAGTTCGGAACCACCGATCAGCCCGCACGCGAACAGCATCGAGCCTGCCTGGAGCAAGGTGGCGAGGAACGCCGAGTCGTCGGCCTCCAAGGCGTCGCGCCGCAGGACCGGAGTCACCATTCCGCCGACCCAGATGACCAGCATGGCCACTCCGCGGACGCGAATGCCCCACGGGCTGGTACGCCTACGGACCCACCGAGGCGCCCGGCCACGCAGCGCAGCAAACCCCAGGGGCAGCACGAGTGCCGTCCAGCCCGCCATCCAGAACCACCTGAACACAGTCCGGACTCCCTGTCCCTAGAGCCGCCGAGCGGCTCAACCTTCGACTCCGCCATCAGCCAGGCGCCGCCCTACCTCGTGGGGTGGGCGGCGCCTCGGATCGGATCGATCAGTCCGCGATCACGATCTTGCCGTTGGCCTCGGCGGGTGCCGTGGTCGCGGGCTGCGTACCGCTGTTGCGCTGGGTGATGCCCTTCAACAGCTCGGCGAGGTCGACTCCGGTGGTGGAGCTGAGGAGTTCGACGCCCTGGGCGACGTTGTCGGCCACGGTCCGCGACAGCTGGCTGGCGCCGTCGGTGGAGATGACGGTCATCTTGTCCACCGCGCTCAGCGGCTCGGACGCCTTGGCGACGACCTGCGGCAGCACCTCGACGAGCATCTGCAGCACGGCCGCGTCGCCGTACCGCGCGAACGCGTCGGCCTTCTTCTGCATCGCCGCGGCCTCAGCAGCACCCGTCGCGCCGATCGCAGCGGCCTCCGCCTCACCCTCGATCCGTACAGCCTCGGCGAGCGCGGCACGCTGGGCCTTCTCGCCCTCACCGGTCAGCCGGGCGCGCTCGGCAGCGGCCTGGGCCTCCTTGACCTGGGCGATACGACGGGCCTCGGCCTCCTGCTCGGCCTGGTAGCGGGCGGCGTCGGCCGGCTTGCGGACCCTGGTGTCCAGCTCGCGGTCGGTCAGTGCGGCCTGCCGCTCGGCGACCTTCTCCTGCTCGGCGAGCACCTCCTGCTGCCGGGCGGCCTCGGCCAGCGGCCCCGCAGCCGCTGCACGGGCCGCGGCCTCGTCCGTCTCGGCCTTGATCTCGGCCTGCTTCAGGGCAAACGTCCGCTGGGCGATGGCGATCTCCTCTGCCGCCTTCAGCCGGGCCTGCTCGGATGCTCGCTGGGCGACAGCCTCGGCGATGTCGGCCTCCTGCTTGGCGCGCGCCGCCTCGGGACGGCCGAGGTCCTCCAGGTAGGAGCCCTCGGTAGTGATGTCCTGGATCTGGAAGGCGTCCAGCACCAGGCCCTGCCCGGACAGGCTGGCCTCCGCCTCCTCGGCGACCTGCCCGGCGAACGCGGCCCGGTCCCGGATGATGTCCTCCACCGACATCCGTCCGACGATGGCCCGTAGCGCACCGGACAGCACCTCCTGGGTGAAGCCCACGATCCCGTCCTGCTGCATCAGGAACCGCTGCGCCGCGGCCCGGATCGAGTCCTCGCTGCCTCCCACCTTGACGATCGCGACACCCTCAAGGTGTGCTTTCACACCGCGCAGGGTGACCGCGCCGCGCACCGCGACCGGGATGTGCCGCGAGGACAGGTCGAGCGTGAACTTCTGCTGCACGAACGGCACGACGAACACACCGCCGCCGACCACGACCTTCTGCCCGCTGTTGTCGGTGAACACCCGCCCGGTCTCCGGGTCGGTGGCCTTCTTGCCACGCCGCCCGGTGACGATGAACGCCTCACTCGGACCGGCCACCTTGTAACGCGTGATGACGACGAGACCGAGCAGAACGAGAAGCACGACGACGCCGATCACGGCGATGACGACAGGACTCATGACGAATTCCCCTCAGCCCTCCCAGGGGACGGCAGATCGATACGAGTTGATGCGGATGAACGGGACCGGTCCCGGTGCCGAATGTGACGCGCGGCTCGGTGGTTCAGCGCTCCACGAGGCGTACGGAGACCGCCGTTTGCGACAGCGCTTCCGCCACCCAGACCTCGGCCCCTCGGGCCACGGGGGTCGGACTCTTCGCCGCGAGCTTCACCGGCTGCCCGGCCAGGTGAACCAGCACTTCGCCGTACCCGTCGGCCGGGATCGCGGTCACCACGGCCCCCGAAGCACCGATCAGGTCGTCGTCACGCGGAGCGGCCCCGGACCGATCGCTCATCAGCACACGGCTGAGCCGGTACGCGAGCCACCCCGTGGCGACACCGGCAGGCACCCCGACCGCGGTGGCACCGATCGCACCCAGTCCGGTGGATCCCATGGCGATCGCCCCGGAGAAGCCGAGCATGGAGACGAACCCGGCGACGACTGGAAGCGACAACCATCCGTCAAAGAGACCGTCGAGCGCGTCGACGCCGCCGAACAGCCCCTCAAGGACGCCGTCGAAGACGAGGGACAGAACGAGGAGTACGACTCCTGCGATGCCGAGACCAAGAAACCAGCCCATCCGCGCGCACCGCCTCCCTTCGACGCCACCCTGCTAGTGCCCGCATACTCGCACGCGGACGTCAGCAAGCACATTGCCTTGTTCCGGCAATCTTTACACGGCTTTGATGCCGTGCTCTCCACATCTCGATATGCCGACCGATGCCTGGCGCTCAGCCCGCGCGAGGGTTTCGTCGCCTGATGGTCACGAGGACCTTCGATGACGATTCATTCACCCGATGAGGGTGAAGGAGATTGCTGCAGCGAGGCCGACGAGTACGAGCAGCACCGGCCCCAGCGGCAAGCCGTGATCGCGTGGTGGGCTGGGTTCGATGGGACGTAGTTCTGGGTGATGGTGCAGAGCGGTGACCTCTTCCACCATGCGTACGTACGGCGGGTGTCGTCGCAGGAGTCGTTCGGCCCGTGGAATGCCCAGGCCGGGCAGTCGCCACGCGCTGCCGTCCGAGCGGCCGATCTCGACGGTGCCCTCCCGGGTGTAGCGAGCGCCCCACAACTGCTCCCAGGGAAGGTGCCGCACGTTCCATGCTCCGGTCAGCCACAGACCGGTGCAGTCCGCGGTGACGCGCCAGCTCAGTTGGACGGCGGCCGGACCGATCCACGACACCATCCCCAGCAAAAGGACGCTGTGCCAGCCGACTCCGTTGGCCGCCGTGTCATGGGCGAAGAATCCGGCTGCGGCCACCGCCACCGTGATGAGAGCGAGTCCGCTCGCGCGAGCCACGGCTCCCGGCCCCCAGCACAGGGGGCGCCCCGCGGGTGGCATGGCTGCGGCGACTTCGTCGACTCGCTCCTGAGACAGCGGCCGCGCGCTGCCGGCCGCGCGCTCCTTCGATGCGGGACCCTTGCGCGGCTTGGGCGGCCGGAGCGGGCCCACGGTACGAATCAGGACCGGATCTCCGCCATCGCCGGTACTGGCGAAGACCAGTTCACCACCGTCATGAGGTGCGCCGAACATGACGGCCTCGCGCAACCGCAGGTCGAGGACGCGAACTTGCTTGTCGCCCCAGTCCACCTCCACACCGGCCGCGCCCTCGGAGTCCCCGAAATCCTCGGATTCATTCTCGTCCGTCGGCATCGCCACACAGAGGCACCCGAACAAAGGGACGCGGCCCGAGGTGTCGTCGGCTGCGTGGACCCAGGTCCGGCCGTCCTGGTCGAGGCGCACCAGCACCTGGAGGACGGGCACGGGTCCGCGCCGCAGCGCTGCGGCTTGCCGGCGCGCGAAGAGGCCCACGGTGAGCAGGGAGAGGCCGGGCAGCGCAGCGGCCAGGGCCAGCAGTTGCCAGCCGAAGGCGTCGTACGGTTCGGCCACCAGGCGGCGCCAGGAGCCGTCCTCCAGCACGGCCACCGTGCTGCCGATGCGGTAGTCCTCGGGGTAGGCCGCGTCGACGGTGAGCCGGCGTGCGTCGTCGGTGGTGAGGCGCACCGACTCCTCGCCACGGCTGAGCACCGTTCCCGTGATGCGCGCCGCCCGGACGGCATGGTGCTCGTCCGCGTGGATGCCGCGCAGCCCTAGAAGTACGGAGCCGACGGCCACGGCGCACAACACCAGCGCGGCGGCTATGGGGATCATCCCTCGGCCGAGCGGGCCGACGGGCTCCGGCAGGCGACGCCGTATTCCGGTGGCCCGCTCAGCGAGCCGCCGTTGCCGGGACCGGGCGGCCAGACGCTCGCGCGCCCCGGCCCAGCCGAAGGCGAGAGCGGCGATCACGGTAAGGTTCGCGGCCATGGACGCTCCGCCGTCGCCGGGCAGCTCTCCCCACGCCACGATGATCGCCAGCGCAGGCGCGCAGATCAGCACGAGTTCCGGCACACGGGCGAGCCAGTACAGGAGACCCACTGCCAGGCCCATCTGCACCGTGCCACCCCAGTCGGGACCGCACGGCGCCGCGTCGCTGCACATGGGCTCCGGCTCCACCGCGATCGCCCAGGCCACACTCAGCAACAACGCCAAGACGGACCACAAAGGTCGAGCCCACGACGCGGGACGGGCCCGCACCCAGTGGGTGGCATCGGCGGAAAGCCAGGCGGGTGCGCCGGCGGGAACTGAGCCCGAAGATATCGGGACGGGTGTGTCGGACACGCGAGGATTATGCAGGCAACATGTGGATCGAGACGCTGGAACAGCTCGACCGGCGGCCGCTGATCATCCTGCGCGAGCACGCCTCGTTCCGGTACCTGGGCCGCACCCGGCTTCCCGTGATCTGCGTCCCCAAGGCCGACGACCTGGCCAAGCTGGAGCTGCCCGACGTGCGGGTCGTCCTCTATCCCGGCAACGCAGGCAAGAACGTGCACATGCTGCGGGTCGCCGAGGCCAAGCACGTCTTCATCGGCCACGGTGACAGCGACAAGCTCGCCAGCAGCAACCGGGTCAGCAAGGTCTACGACGAGATCTGGGTGGCCGGCCGCGCTGGCCGCGACCGGTACCAGCGGGTACGGCACCCCATCAGCGACCAGGCCATCGTCGAGGTGGGCCGTCCACAACTGGCGCCCATCCGCCCGGCCGCCGAACACACCCCGGCATTCCACTGCCGACCGTCCTGTACGCCCCCACCTGGGAGGACTGGAGCGACGACGACTGCCACACCTCGCTGATCCCGATGGGCGTCTCCCTGGTCGAGCAGCTCCTCGCGGAGAACGTGCGGGCCCTCTACAAACCACACCCCCTCACCGGCAAGCGCTCGGCCGAGGCTGCCGCAGCCGACCGGCCATCCGGGAGCTGCTGGACGCTGACTCCAGGAGGTGGCTCCACAAGGGTTCCAGATACGTCCCGTGCATCATCCCGCCGGGCGTGAACGCGACGACCGAAGGCGCAGGTTCGGCTCGCTCTGCCGCTGCTGCAGCCGCCTCGTCGCGGACGCACACACGGGTGTGCGGGATTCATGGGTGCTCAACGGACCCGTCACATGGAACCGAGAAGGTGTCGGGCACACTCTGCGTGTTGTAGTCCCTTTTGTAGTCCCTTCGAGCCGAGGATGCTCCCCACATGATCACGCTCACCAAGGAAGACGGACCGGCGGACCTGGACGGAGTGACCCACCTGTCCATCGGCGTTTCCTGGGACCCCACCGCCGGAAGCAGCGGCGGAGTGCTGGGCAAGCTGCGCCGCAACAGCGGCACCGACCTCGACCTGATCGCCATCGCGCTCCAGGGCGGGGACCCGGTGCGCCTCGCGGGCCTCGACTCGCTCGACCCGATGGGCAACGGCTCGCTGGTCCACAGCGGCGACAACCAGACCGGGCGCGGAGACGGCGACGACGAGACGGTGACCGTCGAGTTCGCCCGCATCCCGCCCAACATCACGTCGATCGTGTTCGTGGCCGCCGCCTACAAGAAGGGCAGCTCCTTCCAGAAGGCACGCAACATCAGCTTCAAGGTCTACGACGCGACCGGCGGCAGCTCGCAGCAGGTCGCCGACATCTGGCCGAGCCTGCTCACCCAGGACAACGGCTGCGCCGTGGCCAAGGCAATGCGGGTCGGCGGGAGCTGGAAGCTCGAAGTGATCAACACCACAGGCAAGATCAAGCAGGGCGACGAGCACGCCCTCATGCGTTTCGCCGTCAGCAAGTAACACGTCGTTCAGGCACGGGGAATAGCTGTGAGTCAGGTGCTCTATGGCGAGCGGTCGTGGAATCCGCTGGCTCGGACAGTGGAGTTGACCCCGGACCAGCTGCGGCAGGGCGGCAGGACCACGCCGTTGAGTGAGCTGAACCTCGGTGCCATGGCTGAGGCGTTCCAGCGCGGGTGCTGGCTCGGGGGCGGCGGGGCGGAGCGCCCGCTGCAGCGGCTGCCAGAGGGGACGGGGGTGGTGCCGGTTACCCGTGCCACGGGCACCAGCACGCCGGTAAGGGCACGGCAGGCCGCCGAATTCGCCCGCACGCTGGGGGAGTTGGCGGTTCGGCAGTGTGGTGGGCCCGACCAAGTGGCCGCCATGGCGGCCCGGGCCCGGGCCGAGGGAGTGCCGTTGTGGATCGCGCGGCGGTTCGCATCCGGCCCCGCCGGGCCGATCGCCGTCGCGGTGGACCGGCGTCTGGTACGCGTGGATGTGTGGGGGCCGCACGCTCCCGTCGTACGGATCCGTGCACCCCACGGCTTCCACCGGGAGACCGCCGATCCGTCCAGGGGCTTGCGCTTGACGGTCGGTGACATGACGGCGGAGCTCATTCTGAAGAAGAAGTTGCGCAAGTCGAAGAGCCTGGTGGAGGTGCGGCTGCCCGGGCAGCACTGGACGTTGCGGCGGGAGGACGCGGCGAGTTCGTGGCTGCTGCGTGACGACCGGCGCATCGCCCTGCTGACGCGGCCTCCGCGCCGAGCGATGCCCGAACCGCACTTGGTGCTGCTGCCGTTGTCCCCTGTGCGCTACGAGAGTCCCGACCCCCTGGATGCCGTCATGGCGCAGGTCTTCGCCGTTGCCTTCGGGCTCGGGGACACGACGGGCCTGGCACGGTTCCGGGCGGAACGGCACCCGGTGGTCGGCGGTGAGCCGATCGCCGCGGACGAAGGATGGGACCGCCCCTGGTTCAGCAACCTCGGCAGGGGGACCGACGACAACGAATCCGGCGGCGGCGACGGTTGGGGTTCGGACGGCGGCGACAGCGGAGGCGATGGTGGCGGCGGAGGCGACTAGGTGCCATCAGCCGCGGCGCTGTCTGCACGGCTGATGGGTGGCCGGCCGCCGGATCGTGCTGCGGCCTGGGCGGTTCAGGCGAAGTCTTCGAAGGAGGGGTGCCGGCCCGCGCGGCGTCGTACGAAACCGCGTCGGCCGGCCAGCAGCGCGAGGCCTGTCCAGCCGACGACGCCCAGGGCCAGCGAGCCGAGCCAGCTGTCCGGGTCGACGTCGGAGGCCTCCTCCAAGGTGACGACGCCCTCCGGGTCACGGACGACCGTGAGCCGGTCGCCGACCTCCCAGTCCGGGTCGCTCCCGTCGTAGTCGAGAGTCTCCTCGAGCTCGTCGCCCGAGGGACCGGTGAGGGTGAAGCGGTGGTTCGAGCCGTCGTCCCCGGCGGCGCGGTCGGCTGTGATGCGGACCTCCGCATTGCCCGAAGCGCGGATGACCGGGTGCCGCTTCTACGACGTGGAGTCCGGCCGGCTTGCTCTGGATCAGCGCGGGCGTGGCGGGAGCATGGAGCGCTTGGATGTGCCGATCTCCCAGGATGGCGGCACCCAGGATCTGCTGGCCGATGCGGCACGTCCCGGTCGCCGGTACGCGGATGCCTCCCCGGCATCGAGTCGAATATCGCCCTGGTCAGGGCCCTGTTCGCGGGCCGTGAGAGCAAGGCGGAGGCAGACGGGGTGTTCTGGCCGCTGGCCGACGAGACCGTCCACCGGCACCTGGCTCCCCCCTGGCAGGGGCGCAGCGCGCTGCGCATCGGCCTGTATCCGCTGCCGGCCGACGACAGCAGCAACTGCTCGCGGTCGACTTCGACGGCACGGTCGTCGGCTCCGTCCATGCCGGTGACACCTTGGTCGCCCGTGCCCGGGGTCGCGCCTTGAGCGCTCGCCATCTGGCCCGGCCGGTGCCCGAGATGGGTCAGGGCGCCACGGTCGACCTGCTGTGCAGGCGCCGCGCCTCGCTGACGGTCGTCGTCGACGAGCCCGGCCGGCTCACGGGGACGGCGAACCTGGACGATCTGCTGGCCCGCTACCTGCAACCACAAGGTGCCGGACCGGGCGTTTCCACAGATTGCAGGGACCCGGCCGTGACGTCGGGGTCCTGCCTGGTTCGTGGCCGTCCCGCTGCTGCTGAGCGGTTCAGTGTGACGTCCGTCAGGTCGGGCGGCGTCGGATCCACCAGAAGCAGAAGAGGCCCAGAACGGCGGCGAGGACGAGGTAGATGCCGACCTCCGCCCACTGCAGGGTCCAAAAGTTGCCGGCAGGCTGATAGGTGATCCGCTGGTGATATCCGGCCTGGGCAAGAGCGGCGAGGCAGTCCCGCGGCGAGTCGCAGTCGTCGTACGCCGCGGGCAGGTGGGCGGCCGGCTGGCCGGAGGCATCGAGGGTCTGTTCGGCTATGACCCAGGCGCCGGGCGTGCCGATGTCCACCTGGGAGACCGAGTCGAGGCCGAGGTTGGCCATGGTGTGCGCGGTGAACGCCACCGTGATGCTGACGGGCTGCGCCAGATGGGGCCGGACCCATAGGGGCATGGCGATCTGGACGGCGGTGAGGATCGCGAGTGTGGCGGCCATCGCGGGCACGGTCCGGCGTACGACCATCCCAAGGGTGACGCCGAGGAGGAGGGCGAAGGCCGCGTAGCCGAGAGGGACGACGCCGCGCGCGCCGAAGGTGACGGGGTCGATGCGCGGGAGGAAGTTGAGGCCGACGTCCGCTCCGCCGCCGTCGAGGGCCTCGTCGATCGGGCTGCTCCACCAGGTCACCGCGAGGCTCGTCAGCCCGGCTGCCGTCACGGCCACCAGCCCGGTGAGGCCCAGCTTGCAGGTCAGCCAACGGGCCCGGGTCACGCTCTGGTTCCAAGCGAGGCGATGGGTGCCGGCTTCCAGCTCGCGCGCGACCAGCGGTGCGCCCCAGAACACGCCGACGACGGCCGGCATGACGAGCACGATCGCCATCCCGGTGTAGTACAGGGCCTGTTGGGAGCCGGTGAGCCGGTGGATGAGATCGCGTCCGGCGGTCTCATAGAGGTCGGCGAGGCCGGTACCGGTGGCGGCGAGCAACGCGGCGAGTACGGCCACCGCGGCCCCGATCACGGCTGCGGGGATTCGGCAACTGGCGCCAGGTCAGCCAGATCATCGCAGGGTCTCCTGAGGCTTCGAAGCGGGCAGAGAGACGGGGCTCGCGTCAGTGACCCGCCGCATGTAGGCCAGGACGATGTCCTCCAGGGGGAGCGGGGCGGCGCTCCAGCGGGGGTCGTGGACCGGTACGTCGGTGCGGACCACGAGGATGGTCTGCCCTGCGGTGTGCTCGGCCGAGACGATGTGTGCGCCCACGGGCGCGGAGACGGGCTCGCTGCGAGGGCCGACGAGTCGGCGGTGAGTGGCCAGCAGGTCGTCAATGGCGCCGGTGACTTGGACCGTGGAGTCGACCAGGACGATGAGGTGGTCGCAGACTCGCTCGACGTCGGAGACCAGGTGGGAGGAGAGCACGACGCTCATCTCCTGCTGCCCGATGGCTTCTTGGAGGTCGTGTGTGAAGTCGCGCCGGGCGAGCGGGTCGAGGGCGGCGACCGGCTCGTCCAGGATGAGGAGCTCGGGGCGCTTCGCGAGGCCCAGGGTGAGGGCGAGCTGGGCGCGCTGGCCGCCCGACAGTTGCCCGGCTCGCCGGGCGGGGTCCAGGTTGAGGCGGCGGATGCGATCGCGGGCGAGTTGGTCGTCCCAGGCCGAGTTGAGGCGTGCGCCGAGGGTGAGGTGGTCGGCGACGCTCAAGGAGGCGTAGGTGGGGGTGTCCTGGGCGACAAAGCCGACTTTGGCAAGCTGCGCCGGGCCGCCGCCGGGTCGCCCGCCGCAGACTTCGATGGTGCCGGTGGTCGGGGTGAGCATGCCTGAGGCGAGGTTGAGCAGCGTGGACTTCCCGGCGCCGTTGGGGCCGACGAGGCCGACGACCCGGCCGGCCGGTATGTCCAGGGTGCAGTCCGACAGTGCCCACCGACGCCGGTATTTCTTGCCCAGGGCGTGGGCGCGGATCACGGCCCTCACGCGGGGCTCCCGTCCATCGGTGTTGTGGTCACGCGCATCTCCTTCTCTCGCGGGCCCTCCAGGCCCCGTGCATCTGGCCCGGTGGACGCTACGAGCACGGCCGGGGCGGGCGCGTCGGTCGCCCGAGCCATTTCCGCTACCGCATCGGAGGGACCCCGCATGGCGTCCTCCCTGAGATGTAGGCGACAGATGTACGGGCCGTGGCGGGAGGGGCGCCCGGGAGGATGTCCCGCGGGCAGCGGCCGGTGACAATGAGCCGGTGATGAACGTCAAGGCGGACAGCAGGGTGGGCGAAGCCGTGGCCGTGCTGCTGCACCCTGCGGCTCCGCTGCCCCGGCCGACTCGGCGCCATCTGTTCTTCGACGTGATGCTCGCGCTGGCTTTCGCCATCGTCGGCACCGACTACGCCTTGGATGCCGGGGTCGGCCGAAGCTACCTGCTCATCGACGGAGTCCTGCGGGCCCGGACCGGAGCGGACACCTGGATCGGGGCCGTCGTCCCCGCCCTTCTGGCCACGCTGCCCCTGGCACTGCGCAGGCGATATCCCCTCGCCGTGCTGTGGGTCGTGATGGCCGCGGGACTGCTCGCGCCGGACGGCGAGGCGCGGATCATTTTCTACTCCTTCGTCATCGCTGCCTACAGTGCCATCGCCTACAGCCCGTACCGGGCGGCCACTCTGGCCGGTCTGTCCCTGGCGCTGCTGGTGCTCGCCTCGATCGGCGAGTCGGGGGTGCCGACTGTCCCCGAGGAGTACGTCTCGCTGCTCGTCCTCCTTCCCCTCGCGACAGCCGCGTACGGTATGCGGACCTGGCGGGCCCGCGCCGACGAACGGCAGACGCGGATGGCGGAGCTGGAGCACGAGCGGGCCACCGAACTGCGCCGCGCGGCCGAGCACGAGCGCGCCCGCATCGCCCGCGAACTCCACGACGTGGTCACCCACAACGTCAGCGTCATGGTCATCCAGGCCGGGGCCGCCCGCACCGTCCTGGATTCCGCCCCCGACCAGACCCGTGAGGCACTGCTCGCGATCGAGGCCGGCGGCCGCGCCGCCATGACGGAGCTCAGACACGCCATGGGCCTGCTCACGATGAACACCGGCGACGACGGCGCCGCGTCCTCGGCCCCGGCCGACACGGCACCACCGCCGGGCCTCGACCAGGTGGAGGACCTCGTCGGCAGAGTGCGCGCCTCCGGCCTGCCGGTCGAACTCACCGTTGTGGGAAGGCCGAGCGCTGTCCCGGTCGGCATCGACCTCGCCGCGTACCGCGTCGTGCAGGAGGCGCTGACCAACACGATGAAGCACGCGCAGGGCGCCACCGCGGCCGTGACCATCACCTACGAGAAGGCGGACCTCGGCATTGAGATCACCAACACCGCGGGCACACCGAGCGCCCGCACGGCCACTGGCAACGGACACGGTCTCCTCGGCCTGCGCGAGCGCCTCGACCTCTACGGCGCCACCCTGCACAACGGGCCCCTCCCTGACGGCGGTTACCGTGTCGCGGCCCTGATTCCACTCCTGCCCGGGGAGACCACGTGACCGACGGCCCTCTGCGTGTGGTCGTCGCCGACGACCAGAACCTCGTTCGTACCGGCTTCCGCATGATCCTCACGGGCCACGGCATCGACGTGGTCGCCGAGGCGGGCGACGGCGAGGAGGCCGTGGCAGCGGTCCGGCGCGCCCGCCCCGACGTCGTCCTGATGGACATCCGCATGCCGAAGCTGGACGGCCTCGAAGCCACTCGCCGCATCCTCACCGGCGCCCCTGGCGAACCACGAGTGATCATCCTGACCACCTTCGACCTCGACCAGTTCGTCTACGACGCGCTGGCCGCCGGCGCCAGCGGCTTCCTGCTCAAGGACGTCACCCCGGAACATCTGGTCGCGGCCGTCCGCCTGGTCCGCACCGGCGACGCTCTCCTCGCCCCAGCGATCACGCGCCGCCTCGTCGAGCGGTTCGCCGCCGCGCCCGAACAGGTCGAACCATCGCTCGGCCCTCATCCCGATCTGACCGCGCTCACCCCGCGCGAACTCGAAGTGCTGCGCCTGCTCGCCCATGGCCTGAGCAACACCGAACTCGCCGCCCGGTTGCACCTGTCGGAGACGACCGTCAAAACACACGTCTCCCGCATCCTGGCCAAGCTCCAGCTCCGCGACCGTGTCCAGGCGGTCGTCCTCGCCTACGAGACCGGGCTGGTCAGCGCCACAGTGCGGCCAAGCGGAGCGCACGGCTCCGAGCGGCAGTAGGCACGAGCGACTGTCCATGCGAACCGTCGCTCTCCGACGCTCTTGAAGATCCGGGCCGCTTGGCGGCCGAACACGTCAGCTCGGGCAGCTTCTTGACACCGTCCATGGGTGAAGGTGCGCCGCTGACCGGCACTCACAGCACCCGGCCAAAACCCGGCAGCCGCCGCAGCCATGCCGCGGTCAGGAAGGCCGTCGGCAGCGTGAGCGCGCAGACCGCAGCCCACGCGCCGACGGCCGGCAGGCCTCGGTCGGCCAGGTAGTACTGCAGCGTCACCACCAGCGGGAGGTGAATGATGTAGACGGCGTACGAGCCGGCCGCCAGCTCTCCCGACAGACGGGTGCGGCGGGTCACCGTCTCCCGGAACAGCGTGAGCAGCCCAACGCACAAGGCCACACACAATGCACTCTCGTACGCCGCCCACAGCGCGGACGAGCCGTCGAAGCCGCCCGGTCCGAAGCAGTCGGCGTCCGCGCCGATCACGAACAGCAGCGCCACGCAGGCCAGACCTCCGGTCAGCCACACCCATCCGGTGCGTGCGTCGAAGCGTTCGAGCCAGCCGTGCCGGAATGCAAGCACTCCAAGGGTGAAGAAAGCCGCGTACTGCGGCAGCCGGGCGGGCTCGACCTGGAGGAAGTCCAGCACCGGTACCCAGCTGTCCAGCGGATACCGCAGGCGCACCAGGAAGGTGGCGGCGGCGATCGCGGCGGTGAGGACGAGCAGAGCACGGTGCCCCGGCACCGGCAGGCGCCGCCCACCGCGCCAGCGCGCCAGCCGGGCCATCTGGCGGCACAGCGCGTACAGGACGCTGTAGGCGAGCAGGTTCTGGATGAACCACAGGTGCCCGAACTGCAGGTCGGGCCAGGACGGGCCGCTCCAGTCGGCGGGCTCGTCACCGAGGCCGAGGTAGACATCGGTGAAGTAGCGGGGGAAGGAGATCGGCGGATAGCCGCGGTAGTGGACGTAGTAGGCGTACATCAGGCCCGGCACGATCGTGAGTGCGCCCGCCACCAGTGGCAGACCGAGGCGCAGCAGACGGCCGGTCAGGAAGCGGCGGGCGCCCCGGCGGTCGTAGGAGCCGGGCACGAAGACCGCGGAGACGAAGAAGAACAGGCTCATGAAGAACGCCCCGTCGACCGCCGACAGGGTGGCCAGGGCTCCGGTGCGCGGCTGCTCCTCGACGTACCACCAGTCGGCGGGACCGTACGCCTGCGCGGCGTGATGGACCACGACCAGGACGGTCAGGGCGATACGGAGGTTGTCCAGCCAGACCAGGCGGCTTGAGGCGAGGCTGGAGGTGCGCGGGCGTAGGGGCAGCGAAGGTGTGTCCATGAGTTCATTTTTGTAAACATGTGTACACCCCGCACTGGTGCTAGCCCCCGTCCGCTCCCTCCGGATGGCCGTAGTAACCCCGCAGCAACAGCCGCTGGTTGGCCGCGCTGCGGCGGGCCAGCGCCTCCGGGCCGAACATCGGCTCGTCCAGGTTGGGCTGCATCACCCGCTCCAGCAGCAGCGGGCCGAGAATCAGGCACAGCATCTGGAACGGCGCCCACTCCTCGTCCGGGCCCTGTTCGCCGTAGACCTCGGACAGCCGCTCCACCTCGTTACGGGCGCCGGCCAGGAGGCGGCCGAAGAGGGCCGCGCTCGCCTCGCTGTCCTCCAGCAGGACGTGGCGCAGATAGCCGCGCAGGACCGGATCCGCGCCAAAAACCCGGGCGGAGACCTCGCCCAGGGAGGCCATCACGCCCTTGTCGGGGTCCAGGGTGCGCAGTTGTTCGCCGATGCGGTCCAGGACGTGCTCGTCGACCGCCGCACGCAGCCCCTGCTTGGAGCCGAAGTGCCGGGTCACCAGCGCCGGGGAGAGCCCGGCCGCGGCCGCCACGGCCCGGGTCGAGGTCGCTTCGAAGCCGCGCTCGGCGAACAGTTCCAGCGCCGCCTCGCGCAGCCGCGCCCGTCCGGTCAGATCACTCTTCGCCACCGCCCGCATGGCCGCAGCGTATCCATGTCGTCCCGGGCCGGCCGACAGCGGATCAGCGGCGGGCCCTGACCCGGTCCAGCGCGGCCACTCCAACAGCCGCCAGTCCGACCTGGATGGCCATCTCGATCCAGTCGATGCCCTTGGTGTCGGCGACGTCGAGGCCGGCCGCGATCCCGGTGCCCACGAACGCGGCGGCGATGCCGACGAGGATCGTCCAGAGCACGCCGATGCGCTGGCGCCCGGGCACGACGAGCCGCCCCAGCACCCCGATGACGATACCGATCACGATGGCGCTGATGATGCCCGAGATCTCCACGACGGCCTCCCCTTGCCGTATCCCTTTGTCTCAGGTCTGCCCAGGAGAGGACGGTGCACGCGCTTCCGTTTCCCTGCGGCGGGGCGCGGGGAAGCGCTCCAGGCTCTCTTCGAGTTCGTCAAGGGCGCGGCGTGCCCGGGCGATACGGTCGCGCAGCTGCCGTTCGGCGTCGTCCGCCGCCCCGGCCGCCGCCGGGCCGGGCGCGCTGTTCTCCCGTTCGATGTCGCGGACCTCGTCGAGGGAGGTGATGACGACGCCGATCAGGACGTTGACCAGGACGAAGGAGGCAAGCAGGACGAAGGAGGCGTAGTAGAAGATGCTCCAGGGGGAGATCTCCAGGCCCGCGCGGACCGCGTCGCCGATGCCGTCCAGGGTCATCAGGAGGAAGAGGGAGAGGGCGGCGCGGCCCAGGGAGCCGTAGTGCTCGGGGTCGTGGTGGGCGAAGAAGACCCAGCCCACCATCGCGTACACGTACAGGAGCAGGGCGCCGACGATCAGGAAGCTGAAGGTGCCGGGCAGGCTGCGGCCGACCGCGAGGAGGAAGACGCGCAGCTGGGGCAGGAAACGGGCGGTGCGCAGGACGCGGGCCAGGCGCAGCAGCCGTAGCACGGTGGTGTTCTCGCGTACGACGGGCAGGAACGCGGACAGCACCACCGCCAGGTCAAAGAGGTTCCACGGGTCCGTGAAGAAACCCCAGGGACGGTCGGCGTGGGCGGCCAGCCGCAGCAGGATCTCGACGGTGAAGGCGGCCAGGCAGACGTGTTCGGCCAGGCGTAACCAGCGATGCCAGTCGGCGGCCAGTCCGCTGTAGGTCTCCATGCCCAGCAGGGTCGCGTTGGCGAGGATCAGGGCGAAGACGGTGAGGGCGAACCAGCGGGCCTCGGTGACGGCGCGGCAGCGGCGCGCCAGTTCCTGACAGGCGGAGGGCGCCGTCGGGTCGGCCGTGGGGTGGTGTGGATCCGGCATGCTGCTGTCCGTGCTCCTTGGTGCGGGGAGTTGGTCTCGGCCAACCGGGCTGGAAGGGGGGCTTGTTGAGCGGTCGCACTCCAGGAGAGACTTCTACAGCAACGTAGATTCCCGTGCGTCACCGGTCCACCGATCGGCCGCCGCCAGCCCCCGGGGGAGCACACCTGATGTTCGGCTTGAGCGAGCTGGCCCTGATCCTTCTCGTGGTCGTCGTGGTCCTCGGGATCAAGAAGCTGCCCGAGCTGACGCGGTCGGCGGGCAAGGCGGCCCGGATCTTCAAGAGCGAGACCAGGGCACTCAAGGAGCAGGACTCCGCCGCAGGCGCCTCCGGCCCCGGGCGGGACGTTGCCGACACGGCCGTCGAACGGGACGGACCGTCCGCGCGTTCCTGAAAGCCGGCGTCGACCGCGGGTCTGTCGCGGCCGGTCGCCCGCTCTCGGCTTTGCTCGAGCGCAGGAACTCCCATCGCGGCGGAACCGCAGATCAGCACAGCCGCACAGCCCGTTGCCCCTTCTGGGGCACTGACTCTGTGCCCTGACACGGTTCAGCCGGTCCGGCGAGCGGCCCAGAAGCCCCGGAGCTTCCCCGAACGCCGTGAACATCCCTCCCTCTTTGCCCGAACGCGCGCGTGGAACTATCGGTCGCCGGCAGGTCCGGGGCGGATCACCGCCGGACCGGCCACACCCGGCAGGCCAAGCCGGGCCGCCTCGTGCGGGGGCGCGCACAGGCGGCCCGGCGGTCAGGCGGCGGCACGTGCCGGGCCGACCAGCTCGGACAGGACGTCGTCCATGGTCACGAAGCCGAGCACCGCGCCCGTCTCGCCGGTCACCGCGGCCAGGTGGCTGCCGTCGGCACGCAGTGCGGTGAGGGTGTCGTCCAGCGGGGTGTCGATGCGGACCCGCGTCACCGGGTGCAGGGCCGTGCGCGGGAACGGCTTGTTCCGTTCGGTGATGCCGAGGGTGTCCTTGATGTGCAGGTATCCGAGGAGGGCGTCGTCCGGGCCGGTGACGGGGAAGCGGGAGTAGCCCGCTTCGGCGGCCGTGCGCTCCAGCCCGGCCGGGGTGACGGTGTGCGCGACCGTGCGCATCTGCTGCGCCGGGACAAGGATCTCGCCGACCGGGCGGGTGCCCAGCTCCAGCGCGTCGCGCAGCCGTTCTCCGTCCGCGGACGACAGCAGGCCGGCCTGGCTGGAGTCGACGACCATGCGGGCGAGCTGGTCGTCGGTGAACACCGCCTCCACCTCGTCCTTCGGTTCCACCCGGAGCAGTTTGAGCAGGGCGTTCGCGAAGGCGTTGATGCCGAAGATCACCGGTTTGAGGGCCCGGGTGAGGGCCACCAGGGGCGGGCCGAGCAGCAACGCGGTGGGGACCGGCGCGGCCAGCGCGATGTTCTTCGGCACCATCTCACCGATCAGCATGTGCAGATACGTCGCCACGGTCAGCGCGATCACGAAGGCGACCGGGTGCACCAGGGCGTGCGGCAGCTGGACCGCCTCGAAGCCGGGCTCCAGCAGGTGGGCGATGGCCGGTTCGGCGACCGCGCCGAGCACCAGGGAGGAGACGGTGATGCCCAGCTGGGCGGTGGCCAGCATCGCCGACAGGTGTTCCAGGGCCCACAGAGTCATCCGGGCCCGCTTGTTGCCTTCCTTCGCGCGTGGCTCGATCTGGCTGCGGCGTACCGAGATCAGGGCGAACTCGCCGCCGACGAAGAAGGCGTTGGTGAGCAGGGTCAGGGCACCGATGGTGAGCTGCAGTGCGGTCATCGGGACTCCTCCCCCGCCTGGACCGGCACCCGGGCCGGTTCGGTGATGCGGACGCGGTCCGCGCGGTGGTGCTCGACGTCGAGCACATGAAGCCGCCAGCCGTCCAGGTCGAGCTCGTCGCCCTTGGCCGGGATGCGCGCCAGACGGGTGGCGACCAGGCCGGCCACCGTCTCGTACGGCCCCTCCGGCGCCGCCAGCCCTATGCCGGCGAGCTCGTCGAGGCGGACGGAACCGTCCGCCTCCCACGCATTGCGGCCGTCCTCCGTCCGGGCAGCGGGCACCAGGTCGGGCACCTCGACGGGGTCGTGCTCGTCGCGGACCTCGCCGACGACCTCCTCGACGATGTCCTCCATCGTCGCCACACCCGCCGTGCCGCCGTACTCGTCGATGACCACGGCCATGGTGCGCGTCTCGCGCAACCGCTCCAGCAGCCGGTCGGCGCTCAGACTGTCGGGGACCAACAGCGGCTCGGTGGCCAGCTCGGTGACCGGCGTGGCCGCGCGTTTCTCCGGCTCTAGAGCGAGCACGTCACGGATGTGGACGGTGCCGATAACCTCGTCCAGGCTGTCGCGGTAGACCGGGAAGCGGGACAGCCCGGTGGCATGGGTGAGGTTCGCCGCGTCGGCGGCGGTGGCATGGGCCTCCAGCGCCTGGACGTCGACCCGCGGGGTCATCACGTTCTCGGCGGTCAGCTCGCCCAGGTGCAGGGTGCGGACGAACAGTTCGGCGGAGTCCGCCTCCAGGGCACCTTCGGCGGCGGAGTGCTGGGCGAGCGCGATGAGTTCCTCGGGGCTGCGGGCGGAGGCCAGCTCCTCGGCGGGCTCCAGGCCGAAGCGCCGTACGAACCGGTTCGCGGTGCCGTTCAAGTGGCGGATGAACGGTCCGAAGGCTGCGGTGAAACCGCGCTGGGGACCGGCGACCGCCTTGGCCACGGCCAGCGGCCGGGAGATCGCCCAGTTCTTCGGCACCAGCTCCCCCACCACCATCAGCACCACGGTGGACACGGCCACGCCCAGCACGGTCGCCACCGTAGAGGCGGCACCGCCCAGACCGATCGCCTCCAACGGGCCCTTCAGGAGCGCCGCGAGGGACGGCTCGGCGAGCATGCCGATCACCAGCGAGGTCACGGTGATGCCGAGCTGGGCGCCGGACAGCTGGAACGTCAGGCGGCGTACGGCGTGCAGCGCGCCTTGCGCACCGCGCTCGCCCGCCTCGGCAGCCCGCTCCAGCTCACCGCGCTCGACGGTGGTCAGGGAGAACTCGGCGGCGACGAACAGGGCGCAGGCCAGTGTGAGCAGGAGGGCCAGCAGGAGCAGCAGGATCTCGGTCACCGTGCCACCCCCGATCCCTCGCGCACGGGCAGCGCGGGCTGCGGACGGGGTACGGCACGGCGGCTGGTACTGGGAGGCTCACCCATTGCGGGACCGTCGCTCCTTCTGGGACTGGAGGGCCGGGAGACCCTCGGTGGTCGACAGGGCGGGGACACGCCCCTGCCCGCCATCGTAAAAGACCGGCAAAGCATCGAGGTCAAGTCCCTGGCCGGTCGCACTCGGCGGCCTTTTTCGGACTTTCCCGCCACGGCCGCCGGGACACGGCCTGGACCGGCCCCGACACCCCTATGCTTCTACGAGTCTGTAGAGAGAACGTGTCGCTGTCACGGGCTGTTCCCCGGCGACGCACGCCTCTCACCTGCCCGCATCACGGAAGAGGACGCATGACATCGATCGACCTGGACAAGGTGCTCGACAAGGCGTGGGCGGGCAAGAGCCTGCCCGAGATCCTGGCCGCACCGGTGGGCGCGCTGAAGGGGATCTCCGACCGCGACGGCGAGCTGTTAGGGCCTGTCCGGCGGATCTTCCCTGCTGGCGTTTGACGGATGGGGTTGGGTGAAAACGAGGTGCGTAGGCACGATGACGTCGGCAGGATGCCCGGGGTGACTGAAATGCGGAGCAACGCCGTGCCAGCCCCTGCCGTCCTTGACGCCTTCGGTGTGAAGGGTTCTGCTGTTCCGCTGGCTGGTGGACAGGGGCGAAGCGTCCTCGTCGGTGGGTTTGTATTCAAGCCTGCCGAGGGCACTGACGAGGAGGTCGAGTGGGCGACTTCCCTGTTTGAGAAGCTGGCGTCAGACAGTGGCTTCCGCGTTCCACTGCCGTTGCGGGCCGCCGACGGGCGAAGCGTCGTGGACGGCTGGACCGCCAGCGAGTTCCTGACCGGTCAACCTGGACCGGAGGGGCACTGGACCGGTGTGCTCAGTGCCGGCCGCGCCCTCCACAATGCTCTGCGGGATGTGCCCCGGCCCGAATTCCTTGATCGTCATGTGCACCCGTGGGCTGTGGCCGACCGAGTCGCGTGGGGCGAGCAGGACATCGACGTGATCGACGACCTCGCCGCACCGTTCTCGACCCTGCAGGAGCTGAGGCGCCCGGTTACGCAGGACGCAGCTCAGCTCATCCATGGAGATCTCACGGGCAATGTCCTGTTCGCTCCGGATCAAGTGCCTGTCGTGATCGACTTTTCCCCGTACTGGCGGCCGCCGGGGTTCGCTGAGGCGATCGTGGTTGCAGACGGGCTGCTGTGGTTCGACCTTCCGACTGACCTGTTGGCGGCTGGCAGCGATCATCTTGACTGGCCGCAGATGCTGGTCCGTGCACTGATTTTCAGGCTCGTCGCCCACAGCGAGAGTGCAGGTCCACTGGGGCGGGCTCACTCGGGTGAGCCCGCCCGCTATGCAAGGGCAGCCGAGGTTGTGGTGAGGCAGCTAGCGACGCTTTAGGACACGCCTGAACCGCGGTCATGGTCGGAGCCAGAGTCTGATCGAGGCGAGGATGACGGTGCCGTGGAAGATGTAGGCGCGCTTGTCGAATCTCGTGGCCACGGCCCGGGAATTCTTGAGAGCATTGATCGTTCGCTCAACTTCGTTCCTGCGCTTGTAGATCGTCTTGTCGAAGCCGGCGGGCCGACCGCCCCTGCTGCCGCGTGCCTGGCGGTTGGCCCGCTGATTCTTCGGCTCGGGGATGGTGTGCTTGATCTGGCGCTGTCGCAGGTAGCGGCGGTTGCGCCGGGAAGAGTACGCCTTGTCGCCGCCGAGATGGTCAGGCCGAGTCCGGGGACGCCCCCCGTCCAGCCGGGCGACACGGACACGATCCATGACCGGGATGAACTGCGGGGCATCACCCCACTGGCCCGGCGTGATCAGCAGGGCCAGTGGGCGGCGTCCGCCCTCGCCGGCAAGATGGATCTCGCAGGTCAGGCCGCCCCGGGAGCGTCCGAGTCCCTCATCAGGGCGGTGCTGCCGGGGCGTGCGTCTTTTCCCGGCAGCCTTGGAGGCTTCTTGCGTGCTCCGGCGGCGTGCTGATGGGCCCGGCAGGAGGTGGAGTCCACGCTCACCATCGACCAGTCGATGCGGCCCTCCGCGTCGGCATCGACCAGGACAGCCGCGAAAAGCCTGTCCCACGTGCCATCCGCTGACCAACGCCGATGCCTCTCATACACGGTCTTCCACTTGCCGAAACGTGCAGGCAGATCCCGCCACGGCACCCCGGTCCGGTTCCGGTACAGGATCCCGTTGATGATCCTGCGGTGACCGCCCCAACGGCCCCCGCGCCGCCCAGACTTCGGTAGATGCGGCTTCAACCGGGCCCATTCCTCGCTTGTCAGATCTCCCCGCCCCATGAACATGCCAACGAACCAAGGCCGCAACGGTCACAAGATCCGCCGGACAGGCCCTAGGCGGCCAACGCACCCCCTGCGACAGGAGCCGCGTGTCGTGTTCCGATTCCCTGATCAACCGTGAAGGCGAACCCAACCGATCTCCGCGCGGCACGTGAAGTGCATCGGGAGTGAACACGGGTGTTGAGCCTGGCCAGTGCTCAGGCTGTCGCGTCCTGGGGAATCAGGCCGTCGCCCTCTTCGGGTCGACGGTGCCGGGGCTGATGCGGGTCTTGAGGGTGAAGTCGAACTCCATGGTCCGGTAGGGGCTCGGGAATCCGTGTGCGGCTATGTCCTGGGGGTCCTCATGCAGGACAGTGGTGGCTTGCAGAGCGGCGGGGGCCAGGGCGGCGCCGACGAAATCGACCGGGATGACGGGGTCGCCGTGGAAGTAGACCTCGCCGCGCCAGGGGGCGATCAGGTCGGGGTGGTGGACCTCGTAGTGGATGTGGGCCGGGCGGTACAGGCTGCGGCCGAGAGCTGCGACCGCCTCTATGACTCCCTCGACCTCCTTGACGTGGGCGTCGGCGTAAGCCGCGGGAGTGACGGTGGTGAAGGTGTAGCGGCCTTCGTTGTCGGTGAAGAGATGTCCACGCAGGTTGTCCTTGGGTACTCCGTCGTCGTAAAGCCCGGAGTAGTCGCCGTTGTTGGCCGCGTGGTAGATCTCCATCCTGGCGCCGACGATCGGTCGACGGTGGCCGTCCAGGATCCGGCCGGAGACGACCAGAGGGGTGCCTGGCTCATCGGCACGCATCGGCAGCGCACCGGGGTTGTCGATGCGCGTCGAACCGGGGAGGTAGGTGGGGCTGTCGACCTCTTCGGAGGGGGTGTAGCCGTCCCGGTCGCCCTGGAAGACCTCACTGAACAGCGGCATCGCGACCAACCCCAGAGGGGCACCGGTAGCCGCCTGTACGCGCTGCAACAGGTCAGCGGCGGTGTTGAGGTCGTCGAAGGTCAGTCCTTCCTCGTCCCGCAGGCGGGCCAGAGCCTGTTTGAACGCCGCGACGAGACGTACCGCGCGGGGGTTGATCAAGGTCAGGTCGACGTAGGACGGATCAGTGGTCGTGGTCATTCCAGTCTGCTCCTCGAGAAGTGGGGGATTCGCTACAGGAGTGCAACAGCCGATCGAGGGGGAGGAGCGCGGACGGACACACCGATCGTGCTGGTCATGCCGGTAGTCCGAGTTCCTTGCGGATGGCGGGAGCGACCTCGGTCGCGAGGAGCTCGATGGAGCCGTGAACCATCGGAGCGGGCATACCTCCGAAGTCCACCTGGCCCATGAAGCGGTCGAGGCCGAGAAGCTCGCGCTCGGTGAGGATCTTGTCGATGACCTCCTGAGGACTGCCCACCACCAGGGCTCCGTAAGGGCCGGAGACGGCGTCGAAGTCGGCGCGCGTCACGTGCCAGCCACGTCCGGTGGGCGGTTTGGGTCGCAGATACTCCCGGTAGCGGGGGAAGACGTCGTCGCGTGCGCTCTGGGACGTAACGCCGACGTAGAAGTGGCTGGAGACGGCGAATTCGAGCCGCTCGTACGGGTGGCCGGCGGCGGTTCCGACGGTGCGGTAGTGCTCGACGATCGCGCGAGTGCGGCGGATGTCCCCGCCGATGAGGCCGAGCGCCATGGGCAGGCCGAGACTCCCGGCACGCTCCACGCTGGCGGGAGTGCCGCCCACACCGAGCCACAGAGGCAGTTGTTCCTGAAGAGGGCGTGGTGGGACGGGGAGACCGTCCAGGGCCGGGCGAAATCGGCCCGCCCAGGTCACCTGCCCGGGGTTCTCCCGGACGGCGAGCAGCAAGCGGAGCTTCTCCGAGAACACCTCGTCGTAGTCGTCGAGGTCTACGCCGAAGAGGCGGAAAGCCTCGGCGAAGGCGCTGCGTCCGGCGATGATCTCCGCCCGGCCGCCGCTGAGCAGGTCGAGGGAGGCGAAGTCCTGGTGCAGCCGGACCGGGTCGACGGTGGACAGTACGGACACGGCGCTCGCCAGGCGGATTCGGCCGGTTGCCTGGGCGATCGCGGCCTACGGGACGGCGGGGTTGGCGACGGCGAAGTCCGGACCATGGTGTTCGCCGAGGCCGAAGACGTCCAGGCCCGCCTGGTCTGCGGCGACCGCGTAGGAGACGATCTCGCGGGTGCGGCGACCGGCGTCGTTCAGGTTTCCCGTGGCCTGGTCGGTCTGCAGGTCGGACAGAGAAAGGATGCCGAGTTCCACGGCGAGCTCCTCGAAGTGTCGCAAGCTGGTGCCGGCCCGGCAGGGCGCGGGGCGGTCAGTTGCTGATGGCTGGCATGGCCCGCCGGTAGCGGGTGTCAGTGAGCTGGGAGACGAGGAAGGCGGCGATGTCGCCTCGGCTCATGGCGGAACCGACGCGGTCGTGGCCGAGGAAACCAGCACGAATGCGGCCCGTGGCGGGGCCGTTCGTCGGGTTCGTGATGCGTGCGATGGTGTAGTCGAGGCCGGAGCCGGTGACGGCGTCGGTCATGCTCGTCAGCTCGGACAGCGCGTTGGGGAACAATACTCCGGCCAGGACAGGCAGCACCTTGTGCTTCCAGTGCGGCCCGTCGCGGGAATCGGCCAGAGAAGGCGTGGCCAGGCCGATGAACCGGGTGACCTTCTGCGCCGCCATCGCCTCGACGAGCGTGCGGGTTCCTTCACTCAGGGCGGTGCCGGTCTCGGATCGCTTCAGAGACGGACCGAGTGCGCTGATCACCGCCTCGGCACCCGTGACGGCCTCCTCGACGGCGTCCCGGTCGGTCAACTGCCCGGTGACCACAGTGACGTTCCGGTGGGTGAGCGAGAGCTTGGCAGGAGTGCGGACCAGGGCGGTGACCTGGTGGCCGTCGTCCAGGAGCCGCTGGACGACGAGACGGCCGATGGCGCCGGTCGCGCCAAAGACGGTGACACGCATCAGGGATGGTCCTCGCGTGGGGCTGAGCGGCCGGGCTCGGTCAGAAACTGTAGGGACCGAAGCGGCCCCAGGCCACCAAGGCGGCCAGAATCAACAGGACTGCGTTGAAGGCGATCGCGCCGGGCTCCTTGCGACGGGCGTGGGTGAGCGCGGCCAGCACCATCACGACGACCAGGCCGGTCGCAGCCAGCGGGGTCAGTACGGAGGCGATGCCGGTGGCCGCTGGCAGTATCAGTCCGAGGGCGGCGGCGAACTCCACCACGCCTATGAGGCGGACGGTGCCCTGCGAGAAGTCGGCAACCCAAGGCAGCTTCTCGACCAGCTTGTCCTTGGGCTGGGTGGCCTTCGTGACACCGGCCATGGCGAACATGGCGGCAAGCACGGCCTGCACGATCCACAGGAAGGCGTTCACAGTAGAGGTTCTTTCAGGGAGACGGGCGCACGGGAGGTGGGTGAGGCCGATACACACGGCCAACACACCGCACAAATGGAACAGCCTTCCCAGTTGCGCGATGTCAGCATAGTGACACAACTGGTCCACGCGTTCCACTTCGGTAGAGTGGAGGCATGACTCCTTCCGCGACTCCGGCCGATACCTCAAGCCGGGAGCCCGAACCCGGGCTCCGCGTCGACGCAGAACGCAACCGCGACCGAATCCTTGCCGCGGCCCGTCGCCTCTACGCCGCTGAAGGGCTCGGCGTCTCCATGGCCTCGGTCGCTCGCGAGGCAGGCGTCGGCAAGGCCACCCTCTCTCGCCGCTTCGCCAACCCGGAGGAACTGATCAACGCGGTCTTCGCCGACCGCATGGACGCCTACGCCGAGGCCGTCGCCGTCGCGTTGGACGACCCCGATCCCTGGCACGGCTTCACCGGCTACATCGAGGCGGTCTGCTTCATGCAGGCCGCCGATCGCGGTTTCGCCGACGTCCTGACCATGACCTTTCCCACTGCCAAGGCGCTGGAGACGCGTCGTGCCGAGGCGTACGCGGGGCTCCTCGAACTCATCGCCCGCGCCAAGGCCGCCGGTAATCTCCTCGACGACTTCACCGCGGAGGACCTCGTCATCCTTCTCATGGCCAATGCCGGCGTCATCGCCGCCACCGGCGACGCCGCACCCGACGCCTGGCGCCGCCTGGTCGGCCACATGCTTCGCTCCTACGCCGCGCCGGGCACCGACGCCCCGCCCCTGCCCGCTTCACCCGATCCCCCGACCCTCTTTCGCGCCATGGTCCGTCTCGCCCGGGGCGGTACCTCCCTGTCCAAGAAACCCATCTGACGCTCTGCCAACACCTGCCGCATCTCGGGGGTGAAGCTCAGATCGGTTCAGAGATGCCGGTCATTCCACCTGACGTGAGACCAGCGACGCCTCGTGCGTTTTCAGCCCAACCCCACCGCAACACTCAATCGCCTTCGGTGCCATGCCGCCGAGCCGAACAGCTGCGCCGAGCCGTGGGCGCGCTTGAAGTAGCGGTGGGCGTCGTGTTCCCAAGTGATGCCTATGCCGCCGTGCAGCTGGATGGTCTCGGCCGCGACCGCGGAGAATGCCTCGGAGCAGGCGGACTTGGCAACGGCGGAGAGACGCGCCAGTTCCGACGGATCGCCAAGGGCAGCCACGGCGGCTCCCAGTGCCGCCGAACGCGCCCCCTCTACCAGCACGTACATGTCCGCCAAGCGGTGTTTGACAGCCTGGAAGGATCCGATGGGACGCCCGAACTGCACACGTTCCTTGGCGTAGGCGACGGTGAGTTCGAGGCAGCGTTCGGCCGCGCCGACCTGTTCGGCGGCCAGTGCGACGCAGGCGAGGTCCAGCGCGTGCCACAAGGCCCGCTCCGCCTGGCCGTCCTCCCCCACGAGCCGGCCGGGTGCGTTGTCCAGCCGGATCCGGGCCTGCGCGCGTGTCTGGTCCATCGTGACCAGCGGCTCGCGGTGTACACCGGCTTCGTCGGTATCGACCCGGAACAGCGACACTCCGGCATCGGTGCGGGCAGCGACGAGGAGGACACCAGCCGTTGCCCCGTCCAGTACGTGCTCCTTGGTCCCGGTGATCCGCCATTCGTCGTCCGCACCGCGTACGGCCTGGGCGCGCAGTGTCGCGGGATCCCAGGTGCCGTGTTCCGCCCAGGCGACGGTCGCCGTTGTTCGGCCCTCGGCCAGGGACGGAAGCAGCGTCGCGCAGGCCGCCTCATCGCCCGACGCCAGTAGCGTCTGGGTCGCTAGCACCGAGGATCCGAGAAAGGGTACGGGGCTCAGGCACCGCCCCAGCTCCTCCATGACGACGTGGATTTCGAGCGCGCCGCCTCCTGCCCCTCCGTACTCCTCAGGTACGGCGAGTCCAGCCACGCCGATCTGCTCGGTCAGCGGACGCCAAGCCGCCATGCTCTCGTTCCGGGTGAGGAGGGATCGCACGGCCGAGCGGAGTTCGTCGTGTTCCGCTGTCAGCTTCATCCGTCGGCTCCTTGCTCGAATCGGCTTGTTCGGCACCGCGGTTCAGGGCGCGAGGACGCGGGCGCGGCAGGCTGCCGGAGTGCCCCAGGCGGCGCGCAGAGAGCGTGCCTTGCGGATCCACAGCGACAGGTCCAGCTCCTCGGTGTAGCCGACGGCTCCGTGGCACTGCAGGGCCGTACGGGCAGCGAAGTACACCGCTTCGCCGGACGCCGCCTTCGCCGCCGCGATGTCCCGGTCGGCCCGCGGGGACGCGGACGCGAGCGAGAGCGCGGCGGCGTGGACGAGTGGCTCGGCGAACTCCAGGGCGATCAGGACGTCCGCGAGACGGTGCTTGAGCGCTTGGAAGGAGCCGATCGGCCGGCCGAACTGATGGCGTTGTCGCACATAGGCCACGGTCTTCTCCAGCAGTGCCCGGCCCAGCCCCAGCGCCTGCGCGGCGGTGGTCAGGGTGGCGACGGCGGCAGCGCACGCGGAGGCGCGCGAAACGTGCGGCCCGTCGGCGATGAGGGTGCCGCCGGCCGGGCGGGACAGGCGTCGGGCCGGGTCGGCCGACGGCTGGACGGGGCCGGTGGACCCGGCGATGCGTACGGTGCCGCTGGCCACGATCAGGACCAGGTCGGCCGTGTCCGCGTCCAGCGTGTAGGGGCTGTCGTCGGTGAGCGGGTTCAAGGTCGCCACCGTCTTGCCGGAGGCGATGCCGGGCAGCCAGGTGGCGGCCGCGGTGCGGTCGCCGAGGCGGTCCAGCAGGGCCGCCGCGGCCACGGTCTCCACCAGGGGGCCGGGCACCGCATGTCGCCCCAACTCGGTGAATGCCACGGTGAGTTCAACTGGGAGCAGGCCGAGGCCGTCGTATTCCTCGGGGGTCGCGAGAGCGAAGACGCCGGAGTCCGCGAGGCGGGCCCACAGGGCACGGCCGGGACCCTGGTCGCCGCGGGCCCAAGCGCGGGCGGCGTCCGGGGTGTCCGCCGCTGCGAGCATGCCGTGCAGTGAACGCGCGAACTCCCGCTGCCCGTCGTCGAGGAGGAAGCGCATCACCGGCGTCCCTTCGGAAGGCCGAGCAGCCGCTCGGCGATGATGTCGCGCTGGATCTCGTTGGTGCCCGCGTAGATCGGCCCGGCCAGGGAGAAGGTATGGCCCTCGGCCCAACTGCCATGATCGGGCGCCTCGTCGGCATGGTCGGCGAGTTCGCCGTAAGGGCCGAGCAGGTCGAGCGCGGTCTCGTGGAGGGCGATGTCCAGCTCGGACCAGTACACCTTGTTCATGCTCGACTCGGCGCCGATCGAGCCGCCGGAGGCGATGCGTGAGGCACCCGCGTAGGTGAACAACTGGTACGCGCGAGCGCCGATCACGGCGTCGGCGACGCGGTCACGCAGTGCGGTGTCGGTGGGGTCAGCCTGGTCCCTCCACAGGCGGACAAGACGCTCGGCGGCGGCGATGAAGCGGCCGGGGCTGCGCAGGGTGAGGCCGCGTTCGTTGCCCGCAGTGCTCATCGCGACCCGCCAGCCCTGTCCGGGCTCGCCGATGACGTCCGCGTCGGGTACGAAGACGTCGTCGAGGAAGAGTTCCGCGAAGGCCGGCTTTCCATCGAGGCGACCGATGGGCCGTACGGTCACGCCGTCGGCGTCGAGCGGGAACATCAGGTAGGTCAGGCCCCGGTGGGGCTTGGCCTCGTCCGCGCCATCCCGGTCGCTGCGGAAGAGACCGAAGGCGCGGTCGGCGAAGGCGGCACGGGAGGACCAGGTCTTCTGGCCGTTCAACAGCCATCCTCCGTCAGTCCGTCGGGCGGTGGAGCGCAAGGAGGCGAGATCTGAACCGGCTTCGGGTTCCGACCAGGCCTGGGCCCAGATCGTCTCTCCGGTGGCCATGGCGGGGAGGATACGGGCACGCTGCTCGGGGGTGCCGTGCTCGAAGAGGGTCGGGGCCAGCAGGTTGATGCCGTTCTGGCTGACCCGTCCGGGTGCGTCGGCCGTGTAGTACTCCTCCTCGAAGATCAGCCATTTCAGCATCGAGGCTCCCCGACCGCCGTACTCCTCGGGCCAGGAGACCACCGACCAGCGATCGGCGGACAGGGTGCGCTCCCATTCCCGGTGGGCGGCGAAGCCCTCCTCGGTCTCCAGGGAGGGCAGGGGCGTTTCGGGCACGTGCGCGGTGAGCCACGCGCGAGCCTCGGTGCGGAAATCGTCCTCGGCCGCGGAGAAGTCGAGGTCCATCAGGCTCCTGCCTCCTTCATCGCGCGGACGTCCAGGCCCCCGAGGGAGTCGGCCGCCGTCTCGGCGTTGTGCGCGTGAGCGAGGTGGTGCAGTCCGAAGACGGAGTCCATGCCGGTGTGCAGGCCCTGAAGATCCTCGGCCTGGTTGACGGCGCGCTTGGTGAGAGCTAGGCCCATGCGCGGCATCTCGGCGATGCGGACCGCCAGCTCCATGGTGTGGTCGATCAGTTCGGCGCGGGGCACCACCCGGTTGACCATGCCGACCTCGTACGCCCGTCGTGCGGTCATACGGTCGCCCGTGTACAGGAACTCCTTGGCGATCCGCGGCGGCATCGCCCACGGATGGGCGAAGTACTCGACGCCGGGGATACCCATGCGGACCACCGGATCCGCGAAGAAGGCGTCCTCGGAGGCGACGATCAGGTCGCAGACCCACGCGAGCATCAGACCACCGGCGATGCACGCGCCCTGCACGGAGGCGATGGACGGCTTGGGCATTTCGCGCCAGCGGCGGCACATGCCCAGGTAGACCTCCGACTCGCGGGCGAACCGGCTCTCCGCGCCCCGCTTGTCCGAGTGGTCCCACCACAGTCCGGCCCTGCGCTCGAACGGCAGATGCGCGTCCCGCTCCGGGGTGCCGATGTCGTGCCCCGCGGAGAAGTGCTTGCCCTCCCCCGCGAGGACCACGACCTTGACTTCTTCGTCCTCGGCCGCCCGATAGAAGGCCCGGTCCAGGGCGTACGTCATCGCGGAGTTCTGGGCGTTGCGGTAGTCGGGCCGATCCATCGTGACCACGGCGACAGGTCCCCGGCGCTCGTAGCGGACGGGTTCCCCCGGTGCGGTGCGGGCAGCGGACATCCGCCCTCTCCTTCTCTAACAAGTGTTTGGTAGGTTAACGTACGAGGAGTCAGCCGTCGAGAGCCGCCCGGAGCCGCCCATGAGCAGCGTCGAGGAGTTCCGCATCGAGTTCCGCGCGTGGCTTCGGGCGCACCTCACGGGTGAGTTCGCCGGTCTTCGCGGTCGCGGCGGACCCGGGCGCGAGCACGAGGCCTTCGCCGAACGCCTCGCCTGGGAGCAGCACTTGGCCGATGCGGGCTGGACGTGCGTGGGCTGGCCGAAGGAATACGGCGGCCGGGGTGCGAGTCTGGAGCAGCAGGTGGCCCTGCATGAGGAGTACGCACTCGCCGATGCTCCAGCCCGCGTCAACCACATCGGCGAGCAGCTGCTCGGCCCGACCCTCATCGCCTTCGGGACACCCGAGCAGCGCGACCGCTTCCTGCCACCGATCGTGGCCGTGCGGGAGCTGTGGTGCCAGGGTTACAGCGAGCCGGACGCCGGCTCCGACCTGGCGAACGTACGCACCCGCGCCGTACGTGACGGCGAGGAGTGGCTGGTCACCGGGCAGAAGATCTGGACCTCGCTGGCGCACGAGTCCGACTGGTGTTTCGTCGTTGCTCGTACGGAACCCGGGTCCAGCCGTCACCATGGGCTGTCCTACCTGTTGGTACCGCTGAAGCAGCCGGGCGTGGAGATCCGCCCGATCACCCAGCTGACCGGCACCTCCGAGTTCAACGAGGTGTTCTTCGACGGAGCGCGTACGGCGGCCGGCCATGTCGTCGGGGAACCGAGCGACGGCTGGAAGATCGCCATGGCCACCCTGGGCTTCGAGCGGGGTGTGTCCACACTCGGGCAACAGGTCGGCTTCCGGCGCGAGTTGGAGGCGCTCATCGAACTGGCGCGGCGCAACGGCGCCGCCCGGGACCCACTGATCCGCGACCGCCTGGCCCGAGCCTGGACCGGCCTGGAGATCATCCGCTTCAACGCGCTGCGCATGCTCGAAGGGGTCGCCTCCGGCGCCCCCGGAGCCGAGGCGTCCATCGGCAAGATCTTCTGGGCCACCTGGCACCGGGAACTGGGCGAACTCGCCATGGACGTGTGCGGCACCGAGGGCATGCTGGCGGTGGACGGGCCGTACGAACTCACCGACTGGCAGCGCCTGTTCCTGTTCTCCCGCGCCGACACCATCTACGCCGGTTCCAACGAGATCCAGCGGAACATCATCGCCGAGCGCGTCCTCGGCCTGCCCAAGGAGGCTCGCCCGTGACCACCTCACCGCCGCCCCGTGTACCCGGCCACCACCTGCTGACCGGACGTGGCGCGGTCGTGACTGCGGCGGCCGGAGCCGGTATCGGTGGGGCGACCGCGCGCAGACTGCTGGAGGAGGGCGCAAGCGTCGTCGTGTCGGATGCGCATGCGCGCCGACTCAAGGAGTCCGCCGCGGAACTCGCCGACGCCTTCGGGGCCGACCGGGTCGCCTCCCTGCCCTGCGACGTCACCGACGAGGACCAGGTGGCCGCGCTGTTCGACCTCGCCGAGGAACGGCACGGACGGCTGGACATCGTCGTCAACAACGCCGGACTCGGCGGTACCGCCGATCTGGTCGACATGAGCGACGAGCAGTGGAGCCGGGTGCTCGACGTGACGCTGAACGGCACTTTCCGGTGCACGCGTGCCGCGCTGCGGCGGATGAAGGCCGGGGGCGAGGGTGGAGTCGTCGTGAACAACGCCTCGGTCATCGGGTGGCGGGCACAGAGGGGCCAGGCGCACTACGCCGCCGCGAAGGCGGGTGTGATGGCGCTGACGCGGTGCGCTGCCGTGGAGGCAGCCGAGTACGGGGTCCGGGTCAACGCGGTGGCGCCGAGTCTGGCCATGCACCCTCATCTGGTGAAGGTGACGACACCGGAGCTGCTGGAGGAGCTGACCGCGAGGGAGGCGTTCGGGCGGTACGCCGAGCCCTGGGAGGTGGCCAACGTGATCGTGTTCCTGGCGTCCGGTTACTCCTCGTACATGACCGGCGAGATCGTCTCCGTGAGCAGCCAGCATGCGTGAGGTGACAATGACCCGGTGCCGAACCGCAGTAGTGACCGTAAGAAGACGACCGTGAGCGCCGCCCCCGAACGGCGCGGGGAGCTCCTGGCCACCGCCGCCGAGGTGTTCGCCGCGCAGGGCTACCGCGCCACCACCGTCCGGAAGATCGCGGACGCGGCGGGGATGCTCGCGGGCAGCCTCTACTACCACTTCGACTCCAAGGAGTCGATGATCGACGAGATCCTCTCGACGTTCCTCGACGACCTGTGGTCCCGCTACGACGCCGTGCTCGCCGCCGGTCTCGGGCCCAGGGAGACCGTCGAGGCCCTCGTCACCGAGTCCTTCCGGGAGATCGACCGGCATCATGCGGCGGTCGCCATCTACCAGAAGGAGTCCAAGCACTTGCAGGCCCAGCCGCGCTTCGCCTATCTCACCGACTCCCAGGCGAAGTTCGAGAAGGCGTGGCTGGGCACGCTGGAACGCGGAGTGGCCGACCAGGTCTTCCGCGCCGACCTCGACGTCCGGCTGACGTACCGCTTCCTGCGCGACACCGTCTGGGTGGCCGCGTCCTGGTACCGGCCGGGCGGGCAGCACAGCCCGGAGGAGATCGCCCGCCAGTACCTGTCGATGGTGCTGGAGGGCATCACCCTGCGGCAATGACCCCGTGAGAGTGATGAGGAGTGACCATGGCCGAGGCATACATCGTCGAAGCGGTCCGTACCCCGGTCGGTAAGCGGAACGGCGGGCTGTCCGCCGTGCACCCCGCCGACCTGGGCGCGCATGTGCTCAAGACGCTGATGGAGCGTTCGGGAGCCGACCCGGCAGCGGTCGAGGACGTCGTCTTCGGCTGCTTGGACACCGTGGGCCCGCAGGCCGGCGACATCGCCCGCACCTGCTGGCTGGCGGCCGGCCTGCCGGAGGAGGTGCCGGGCACCACCGTGGACCGGCAGTGCGGTTCCTCCCAGCAGGCCGTGCACTTCGCCGCCCAGGGCGTACTCTCCGGCACCCAGGACCTGGTGGTCGCGGGCGGTGTGCAGAACATGTCGATGATCCCCATCGCTTTCGCCACCCGGCAGGCCGCCGAGCCCCTCGGGCTGACACAGGGGCCGTACGCGGGCTCAGAGGGCTGGCGGGCCCGCTACGGCGACCGGCCCGTCAACCAGTTCGCCGGGGCCGAGATGATCGCCGAGAAGTGGGGCATCTCCCGCCAGGACATGGAGGAGTTTGCGCTGCGCTCGCACCAGCGGGCCGTCCGCGCGATCGACGAGGGACGCTTCGACCGTGAACTCGTTCCCTACGGCGCTGTCACCGCCGACGAGGGGCCGCGCCGCGACACGAGCGTGGAGAAGATGGCGGGCCTGAAGCCGGTGATCGAGGGCGGGAAGCTGACGGCGGCGGTCTCCTCGCAAGTCTCCGACGGCGCCTCGGCGATGCTGCTGGCGAGTGAACGGGCCGTACGGGAGCACGGGTTGACCCCGCGCGCCCGCGTCCACCACCTCTCGGTGCGCGGCGAGGATCCGATCCGCATGCTGTCCGCTCCGATACCGGCGACCGCGTACGCGCTGAAGCGGGCCGGCATGACGCTCGACGACATCGACCTGGTCGAGATCAACGAGGCCTTCGCCTCTGTGGTGTTGGCCTGGATCAAGGAGACCGGTGCCGATCCGGAGAAGGTGAACGTGAACGGAGGCGCGATCGCGCTCGGCCACCCGCTCGGCGCGAGCGGCGCCAAGCTGATGACCACGCTCCTGCACGAACTGGAGCGCACCGGCGGTCGGTTCGGACTGCAGACCATGTGCGAGGGCGGCGGCCAGGCCAACGTCACCATCATCGAGCGGCTCTGAGAAGCTCACCGACGACCAAGAGCAGCTACTGGCCTTCTGTAGTTTCCCGGTCCGCCACCACTGGGCCCACCTGCGCAGCGCCAACCCCATCGAGTCCGGGTCCCCCACCGTCCGCCTCCGGACCACGGTAACCCGCGGCTCCGTCCACCGCACCGCCGCCCTGGCCATGGTCTTCAAGCTCGTCGAGTGCCCGAAGCCCTGCGCTGCGTGATGCGACAGGCTTGATTCCGCCGGCGGGTACATCCTCGTCAAAGCGATCACCGCGCCCGCACCTGGATGCGCGGTCCGCCACGGCACTTCTCCCCCAGGCCGGCAAGGCCCCGCTCAGTTTGACGGGCCTTGCCGGTCCACCGTCAGCGGCGCCACTCCGACAAGCTCGGCGAAGTCCTCGCGCCGTCGGCCCTCGCCGGGCAACCGCCCGATCACACACCCCGCACCGTTCCAGCGCGCAATGCGCGAATTCCAAGGATCCAGTGGGCAAGGGGGCAAATCCGCACCCGCCATCAGTACAGCCCCTTTTACACACGACCAGCTGCCTCCTGGAAATGCGAGCGCCACTGGCCTCGGAGAACATGAAGAAGTCAGAAACGGACCGATCCCAGCACACGGCTCGACCAGAAGCGTCACAACCACTGGGAACCAGGAGAGAACCATGACCGTGTCCGACGGCTACACCTTCCCGCTGAATGAGAACGTCGGCCGAACCCCCGTGCGGTTCAAGAACCGCTACGGCATCGAGGTCGCCGCAGACCTCTACGTACCGAAGAGCGCGGAAGGCAGACTCCCCACTCTGGCCATCAGTGGGCCCTTCGGCGCTGTCAAGGAGCAATCGTCCGGCCTCTACGCGAACGAGTTCGCTCGCCGCGGCTATGTCACCCTCGCGTTCGACCCGTCCTTCACCGGCGAAAGCGGAGGCGACAACCGCGACGTCGCCTCGCCCGACATCTACACCGAGGACTACAGCGCGGCCGTCGACTTCCTCGGGCTACAGAAGATCGTCGACCGCGAGCGGATCGGCCTGCAGGCCATCTGTGGCCTGAGCGGCATGGCGCTCACAGCGGCAGCCGCCGACAGCCGTATCAAGGCGGTCGCCACGTGCTCGATGTACGACATGTCGCGCAGCATCTCCCGCGGCTACAGGGACAGCTACACGCCCCAGCAGCGCCATGAGGTTGTGGACTACCTCAGCAGGCAGCGCTGGATCGACGCCGAGACCGGCACCTTCGCGCGGGCGTCCCACGAAGTGCCCTTCGACGCGGACGGCAACCTGACCGTGACGAACCGAACGCTTCCCGAGACCCTCCCCAAGGACGCCAACCCGATCGTCTCCAGCTTCTTCGACTACTACCGGACCGAGCGCGGATTCCACCCTCGATCGATCAACTCCACCACCGCGTGGACCGCGACCACCCCCACGGCGTTCTTCGCGTTCCCCATGATGTCGAACATCGCCATGCTCGCACCCCGCCGGGCCCTTTTGGTGGCCGGAGCCAACGCTCACTCGCGCTACTACTCCGAGGACGTCCAGGCGACGGCACCCGGCAACATCGAACTCGTGATCGTTCCGGAGGCAGACCACGTCGATCTGTACGACCGCACGGAACTCATCCCCTTCGACAGGCTCGACGAGTTCTTCACCAAGAACCTCGCCATCTGAGAAGGGCACATCGCTGGCATCGACCTCTCGGCAATCCGATGCCAGCGCACCGCCAGGCCGGGTTCCAGCGTCGGTGCCCTGGCCGTGAGGCGTCCCAGACGCATTCGGTGGGATTGTGGTGCGGGCTGTAGCTGGCGCCGCATCACAGATTCAGACCAGGCTGGGCGGCGACGAAGTCACGCACGATCCGGGCGTGGTGGATCTGATCGTCGTCACAGATCGCCGCGGCGTGGGAGAAATCCGCCGCCAGCTGGTGCGGCAGCCCGCGTCCATCAGACCCAAGGCAGACCACTCCACCGATCCCGGAGCAGTTCACCGGTGAGCTCAGACTCGGCTGGGACGTCGAACCCGACTCACGTACCGACGAAAAGTCGGGGTCCTTCTTCTGCAAGCTATTCACGAGATAGACCAGGGCAAAGTCCCTTTTGCCTTTGCGGCTGAATTCCCACCAGGTCCGCCAGTGACGGCGCTCCTGCTGATCTCGGTGAATCCCGTACAGGGGAAGGTTTCTTCCCCCTCACAACCAGCCGATCCGCTGTCATGCTGGCAGCCATACCCCGCAATTCCCTTTCGAGGAGCAACCCCTCGTGTCTTCCCCCCTCCCGCCCCACGGTCGCGTCGCCTTCCACTCCGGATACGGCCACACCGCCGTCCTCGCCGCCTGAGCTGGCCGAGGAGGTCATCAAGGCCCTCGGCTGACCCGGCACCGCCTCAGAAAGCAGAAAGAGACAGCACGAATGGACACCAACGCGACCCTCCCCAGCGTGGGACAGACCTGGCTGGCCGAGCTCGGCCCCTTCAACGCCGAGATCACCTTCGAATCGGAGTCCAAGGTCAGCTTCGCGCTGACAACGGGCGATCACAAGGGCAAGACCGAGACCATGGACTACACCGCGACCAAGGTCCGCGACGGCCTGTACGTCGTGCGGTGGGTCGAGCCCGTCTCCGGTGATGTCGTCACGCACGTCCAGGACTACACGGCGGGGACGTCCCTGGCCAGCTCCATCGTCAGCGGGGAATTCGTCCAGCTCACCGGGAAGTGGACCCGCATCCGCTGAACAGCGGGCGCTCGCCGACTACACACGGCCCGTAAACCGATGTTCGATGCGGGCGAGGGCTCGTATTTCTCCGAGCCTGCTTGTCCGAAGCCCACCGTGGCCTTCCATCGGACCCTGCTGGAAGGCCGCGGTGACGTGATGTGTCCTGCCGCGCCCTTCGACCGAATGGGATAGGTCGGCGAGCTCACGGCCGCAGCTGCTGGAGCGCTGCATACGCCTCCCCCATGACACGGTCGACGAGTTCGGCGCAGGAGGGCAGATCGTCGATCAGGCCGGCGACCTGCCCGGCGGCCATCACGCCCAGGTCGGTGCGGCCATCGACCATGGCCGCCTTCAGCAGCATGGGGGTGTTGGCCGCCAGCAGGACCTGGCTCCAGGTGAGGTCCTTGCCGTGCTTCATCGCCAGTCCGTCGCGGATCATGGCGGCCCAGCCCATGCCGGACTCCCGCTTGAACGCGGACGCGTGGCGCAGCGCGCGCAGCAGCGCGGCGGCCCGGCCCGAGCGTTCCAGCGTGTCGACGAGTTCGCTGCGCAGCATCCGGTGGGGCAGGCCGTCGACCTTGGTGGTGACGGTGATGTCCTGCACTCCCGCCGCCAGATAGCGGGCCTTGACGGCGTCCGGGACCGTGCTGTCCGAGGTGAGCAAAAAGCGGGTGCCCATCGCGACACCCGCGGCGCCGTAGGCCAGTGCGGCCACCAGTCCGCGCCCGTCGTGGAAGCCTCCCGCCGCGATCACCGGGATGTCCACGGCGTCCACCACCTGCGGCAGCAGGACCGTGGTGGCGACGGCACCCGTATGGCCGCCGCCCTCGCCTCCCTGCACGATCACCGCATCGGCTCCCCAGGCGGCGACCTTCTCGGCGTGCCGCCGGGCACCGATCGAGGGCACGACGATCACGCCCGCGTCCTTCAGGCGCGCGATCAGCTCCCGGCTCGGCGCGAGCGCGAACGACGCAACCCTCACACCCTCGTCGAGGATGACGTGCACCCGGTCGACCGCGTCCGAGGCGTCCGCCCGCAGGTTCACCCCGAACGGGGCGTCCGTACGGGACTTGACCTCGCGGACGGCCGCGCGCAGTTGCTCTACGGTCATCGTTGCGGAGGCGAGAATCCCCAGCGCGCCGGCGTTGGCCGCGGCACTCACCAGCCGTGGACCGGCCACCCAGCCCATGCCGGTCTGGACGATCGGGTACCGCACCCCGACGAGTTTGGTGAGCGGAGTGACGATCGCGGTGTCGCTCATGCGGGCACCTCACGGTTCCGCGCGCCGCCCGGGTCGATGACCTCCCGGATCAGGCGCAGTTCATCGCCTGTCGGTTCGCGGGTAAACGGCACTTCGTCGGGGACGGCGAGCTCGAACCCGGTGGCCTCCAGCACCTGTTCTACCGTGACGCCAGGGTGTAGGGAGCGCAGCCGCATCGTGTGGTCCGCGGTGTCGAAGTCGAACACGCCCAGGTTGCTGATGACTTCGGGGATGCGGTGATAGCGCATGGCGGAGGGACCGGCCGCGGCGGCCCGGTCGTAGCCGACCCCGCTGACCATGTCGACGCGTTCGACGAAGACGCGGGACGAGTGCTTGGGGATCCAGTAACTGGTGGGGTTGTTGAGGGTGTTGACGGGAGCGCCGCGCACTCCCAGCAGTTGCCGTTTGGGACGGGCCCAGTCGCCGATGCAGGAGATGTTCTGGTTGCCGTGGCGGTCCACCTGGCTCGCGCCCATCATGACGTGCCGCCGCCCGGTGGCCACCAGCGCGAGATGCTGACGGTACGGCAGCCAGCCCTCCACAACCTGGGTGGGAGCGCCGACGGCCGGGACGTCGCCGATGAGTAGCGCCTCGCCGTCGGTGAGCAGCAGATCGGGGGCGAAGGCCAGCTTGGCCAGCCGGGCGCCGATGGTCGGGACGGTGCCCATGGGGCTGGCGAGGATCTCCCCGGCGTCCCGCCAGGCCTCCGCGCAGGCCACAACGCAGTACTCGGCGCGGGTCGTCTCGTTCGTCATGGGTGCGCTCACGCCCGCTCCTCGTGGAATGCCGCGACCGCGGCCCGGTACGTCTCTTCGTCTCCGGACAGAAAGCGACCGGTGAACGCCTGCCATGCCTCCGGGTCCCGGGCGGCACGGGCGTAGGCGCGCTGGAAGATCTCGTCACGGTCGTAGTCGGGGGCGCAGGAGGTGAAGTGCGCGCCGCCTGGCGTCTGTACGACCCCGGTGACGAACGCCCGCTTGACCAACAGGGTCTGCGGTGCCGCGTCCTTGAGCAGGTCGGTGGTGTCGACGATCTGCTCGCAGGAGACGTAGGCGGCGTCGGCGGCCTGGCAGAAGAGGTCGTCGAAATACGGGTCGGGGCCCAGGTACTGGCCGTTGCCCTGCGCGTCCGCCCGGTTCAGGTGTACGAGCGCGGTGTCCAGGCGCAGGGCGGGCACGGCGACGAGCTCCTCGCGGTCCTCGTAGGGGGAAGTGACCGTGCGCAGGTGGGAATTGACCTTCATCACATCCGAGCCGAGACCGGCCCGGATCGGCATGAAGGGCAACCGCTGGGCGGCGGCGGTCAGGCCATGCATGAACATGGCCTCGTCCAGCTCCACCAGCTCGAAGGCGCCGCGCTGACGGGCCGCGGTGAAGTGCGGTTCCAGGGGGATGGAGTCGAGGGTGGCGAAGGCGGCGAACAGCTTGCGGATCTTCCCGGCCGCGGCGAGGAGTCCGACGTCCGGGCCACCGTAGGAGACAACGGTGAGGTCGGTCAGGTCGGAGCGCAGAAGCGCACGGACCAGGGCCATCGGCTTGCGCCGTGATCCCCATCCGCCGATGCCGATGGTCATACCGCTGCGGAGGCGGCCTACGACCTCCTCGACGGTCATCGTCTTGTCACTCACCACGGCTCCCTTCTGACGACTTGGAGGCCACGAACTCGTCGCGGTACCTGTCAGCGACCCCGCTGAGGTTCGCCTCGAAGGTGAAGCCCTGCTCGAAGCGGTAGCTGCGGCGGACGTCCACCGGGTCGATGCCGTTGATCGCAGCCTTGGCCAGGCGGATCAGCAAGCCATCCTTGGCGGCGATCTCGCGCGCCAACTCCATTGCCACATCGAGTAGTTGCTCACGCGGTACCACTCGCCACACCGAGCCGTGCCAGTGCAGTTCCTCGGCGGTGACGGTGCGCGAGGTGTAGTAGAGGGCCCGCATCAGGTGCTGGGGTACCAGCCGGGCCAGGTGGGTGGCGGCGCCGAGTGCACCCCGGTCCAGTTCGGGCAGGCCGAAGGTCGCGTCCTCGCTGGCCACGATCGCGTCCGCGTTGCCTACCAGACCGATACCGCCGCCCAGGCAGAAGCCGTGCACGGCGGTGACGACCGGGACCTCGCAGTCGTAGACCGCGGCGAATGCCTCGTAGCAGCCTCGGTTGGTGCCGATGAGCGCCGCGTGTCCTTCGGTGCGCTGCATCTCCTTGATGTCGGCGCCAGCGTTGAACCCACGGCCGGTCGCGGTGAGGACCACACAGCGCACCTTCGGGTCGGCCCCGGCGGCGCGCACCGCGGCGGCGAGGTCGTACCAGCCCTGGACGGGGAGGGCGTTGACCGGTGGGAAGTCGACATTGACGACGGAAACGCCCTCTTCGGGGGCTGTGGTGGAGACACCCATGAGCAAATCAGCTACCTTTCCACCAAACGTTTGTTAGGTACGAAGGTAGCAGCGGAGCACACCCTCCGGGAGGCCCACATGGCATCGGTCATCGATCTGGACGGGGCTGTGGCGGTGGTCACCGGCGGCACCCGAGGCGTCGGCGGGGGGATCACTCGGGCACTGCTGGAGGCGGGCGCCGAGGTCGTCACCTGCGCCCGCCGGCCCCCTGACAAGCCGGTGGAGGCAGCCGGTCGCACAGCCCGGTTCCGGCCGCTCGACGTACGCGACGGGAACGCCGTGGGCACCTTCCTCCAGCAGGTGCGCCAGGAGTACGGCCGTCTCGACGTCCTGGTCAACAACGTCGGCGGCACGCCGTACCGGATGCTGGACGAGGGCGGGGCAGAGCGGCATGCACGGGTCGTCGAGTTGAATCTGCTGGCTCCTCTGACCGTCTCCCTCGCCGCGTACGAGGTGATGCGCGAGCAGCCCGGCGGCGGGTCAATCGTGATGATCGGCAGCGTCAGTGGCAACCGTCCCTCCCCCGGTTCGGCGGCGTACGGAGCCGCCAAGGCGGGACTTGAGCACCTCGCCCGCACCATGGCCGTGGAGTGGGCCCCGAAGGTGCGGGTCAACACCCTCGTCCTGGGCATGGTCCGCACCGAACTGGCCCATCTGCACTACGGCGACGAGGACGGCATCACCGCCGTCGGCCGAACCATCCCGCTCGGCCACCTGGCCGACCCCGCCGAGGTGGGTGACGCCTGCGCGTTCCTCGCCTCCGACCGCGCCTCCTACATCACCGGCGCCAGCCTCCTCGTACACGGCGGCGGCGAACGCCCGGCCTTTCTCGACGCGGCCACCGCCAACCAGTGAGCCGCCCATCCACGACGTGAGGATGAACCCATGAACGGACTCTGCACCGGACGCGTCGCCGTCGTCACCGGGGCGGGACGCGGACTCGGCCGCGCGCACGCCCTCGCCCTCGCTGCGGAGGGCGCCGCGGTCGTCGTGAACGACCTCGGCGTCGGCCTCGACGGCACCGGAGGCGCCGACGGGCCCGCGCAGCAGGTCGTCGACGAGATCCGGGCGCTCGGCGGGCAGGCAGTCGCACACGGCGCGGACATAGCCACGACCGAGGGCGCGTCGTCCCTGATCCGTACGGCCGTGGAGACGTACGGCCGCCTCGACGCCCTGGTCAACAACGCCGGCTTCCTGCGCGACCGGATGCTCGTCAACGTCGACGAGGACGACTGGGACGCCGTCATGCGCGTCCACCTCAAGGGCCATTTCCTGCCGCTCAAGCACGCGGCCGCGCACTGGCGCACCGAAGCCAAGGCCGGGCGGACGCCGGTCGCCCGAGTGGTCAACACCAGCAGCGGGGCCGGGCTGTTGGGGTCGGTCGGACAGGGCAACTACAGCGCCGCCAAGGCGGGCATCATCGGGCTGACACTGGTCGCCGCCGCCGAACTGGGCCGCTACGGCGTCCAGGTCAACGCCATCGCTCCGGCCGCCCGTACCCGCATGACGGAGGCGACCTTCGCCGACACCATGGCCGCCCCCGGCGACGACGGCTTCGACGCCATGGCACCCGAGAACGTCTCCCCGCTCGTCGTCTGGCTCGCCTCCGCCGCCTCCACGGGAGTGACCGGGCGGGTCTTCGAGGCCGAGGGCGGCCGCGTCACCGTGATGGAGGGCTGGCGGCCGGGTCCCACGGCCGACAAGGGCGTCCGCTGGACCCCGACGGAGGCGGGCGAGACGGTGCCGAAGCTGCTCGCGCAGGCGGAGGCACCATTGCCCGTGTACGGGGCACAGTAGGCCGGTGATGGGAGGATCCCGGCCGTACGGCGCACCGCTCGCCCGTCCCGTCCGTCAGGTGCGGTGCAGGCCCGTGATCCAGCGAACCGCCCGCGCCCGCACGCGATAGGGCAGCAGCGCGCGGACCGCCGCGGCGATTTTGTCGTCGGCGCCGAGCCGCACCCGGAACGACGCCCGTCGCGCCTCCAGCGCGTCGGCGATGGCCCGTACGGCCCCCTGTGGTTCCCGCTGGTGCCGGCCGATCCACGCCATGCGCGGAGCGGCGGCGTCGAACAGTGCCCGGTAGGCGCTGCCGTCGGGGCACACGGGCAGGACGTTGGCGGAGAACTCTGTCCGATGCGCTCCCGGCTGCAGGACCAGCACGTCGATCCCGAACGGGCGCACTTCGGCGTCCAGCGCCTCGCACCAGCCCTCCAAGGCCCACTTTGTGGCCGCGTACACGGAGAACATCGGGTGGGGCACGTTGACGGCATTGCTGGAGACCACCGCGATCCGGCCCCGGCCGCGGGCCCGCATCGCCGGGAGCAGTGCCCGGGTCAGCGCCAGGGTGCCGAAGAAGTTGGTCTCCACCAGCCTTCTGACGTCGGCTTCGGGAAGGTCCTCGAAGAATCCCGCCGTCGTATATCCGGCGTTGTGCAGAACGGCGTCCAGACTCCCCTCGGTTTCGGACAGCACGGTGGCGACGGCGGCGTCCACGGCGTCCCGGTCGGTGACGTCGAGCGGTACGACCCGGACCCGTTCCGCCGGCACGCCCGATTTGGCCAGCGCCAGGTCGAGTGCGGCGCGTCGGGACGGGTCGCGCAGTCCGGCGTACACGCTCCAGCCGCGGCGCCCCAACTCCACCGCGACCCCCAGACCGAATCCGCTGGACGCTCCAGTGATCAGTACAGATGGCATCGTGGCCGCCCCCTTCAACGCTCGGCGTAGACGGCCAGGCCGTCGGTGAGCACGGCAGTACCGCCGACCTGGGCGGTGAACGCGACGGTGCCCGGCGGACCGGGCACGCCGTGCAGGTCGAGGACGTCGCCCGGGATGACCGGCGCCGCGAAACGGGCCCGCAGGCCGCGCAGTTCCGCGGGGTGGGCGCCGCTTGCGGCCGCGCTCTGCCGCGCGGCGATGCCGAGCGTGCACAGGCCGTGCAGGATGACGCCGGGAAGGCCTGCCGCACGGGCGGCCTCGGGGTCGATGTGGATGAGATGACGGTCACCCGTCAGTCGGTAAAGGGCAGCCTGCTGCGGTGACGTGGCGAAACGTGCGGACCAGGAGGGCCTGTCGGTGGCGGGTGCCCCGTTCCGCGCACCGTCTCCGCGACTGCCGCCCCACCCGCCTCGGCCGGGCAGGAAGATGGAGTACGTGGCGGTGAAGTACGCCGACTCGGCCACCACGTCGACCACGGCCGACCGCCCCTTGTCCCACACCGCCGCGACCCGCCCGCCGATGTCCACGATCCCGGTCGGCGGCAGCTCCCGCAGGACCTCAAGAGACTGCGCCCCGTGCAGCGCGGCGTCGGGTGTGAACGCGCCGAGCGCCCCGACCGCGTCGGCGGTCCACAGGCCCAGAGTCAGCGCGAACGCGGGCAGGACGCGCAGACCGCGCTCGAAGACGAGGCCGAGTTCGTCGGCCTTCGCTCCGACGGCGAGGGCGTAGAGGATCACGTCCCGCTCGCCGTATTCGACTGTTCGCCTGCCCAGATGCGTCCCGGACAGTTCGGCCAGTTCCATCGCACCTCCAACGGCGGGGCGGTTGTCGCCCCTTCCCCCTCACGTAACTTGTTGAGCAAGTGCTTGGTCAAGATGTCGGGGAAGGTTGTGGAGTGAAGGGTGACCCGCTAGCTTGAAAACCAAGCAAGCGTTTGGTCCGAGAGATGGAGAGGGAATGGGATCCCTTCGGGTGAGCATGGGGTACGAGCTCGAGGTGCGGGGCCGTTCCCGCCAGGTCGAGCAACGGGCGTTCGAGAGCCTGATCGAGCAGGCGGTGCTCGCCGACCGACTCGGCTACGAGGCCGTGTGGATGGTCGAGCACCACTTCACCCGGGGCTTCTCGCACTCCTCGGCGCCCGACCTGGTCCTCGCGGCACTGTCCCGAGTGACCGAGCGGATCAGGCTGGGGCTCGGCGTCGTTCTGCTGCCGTTCGCCCACCCGGTGCGCACCGCGGAACGGGTCGCCACGCTGGACGTCCTCAGTGGAGGCCGCGCCGAGTTCGGCACCGGACGCGGCGCCTCTCCCCTCGAGTACCAGGCGTTCCAGCGGCCGTTCGAGCAGTCCCGCAAGCTGTGGGAGGACAACCTCGACACGGTGCTGAGGATCTGGAACGCCGACGGCGAGCCGGTGAGCGCCGAGCACGAGTACTGGAGCGTGCCCGATGTCTCGGTCTACCCCCGGCCGGTCCAAGAACCCCACCCGCCGGTGTGGGTCGCCTCCACCAGCCTCGACGGCTACCTCGCCGCTGCGGCCAAGGGCTACAACCTGCTAGGCATGACCATGCTCAAGGGGTTGGACGCGGTAGCCGAGGACATCGCGGAGTACAAGAAGGCCCTTGCTCGCAACGGATTCGACCCGGAGAGCCGGCGTGTGGCACTGATGGTGCCCTGGCACGTGGCTCCGACCAGGGACGGGGCCTACGAGAGGGCTGCCGACGCGATCCTCTGGTACATCCGCCGCCAGGTGAACCTGGTGACCCCGCCCGACTACTACGACGCGCGCCATGCCAGCTACAAGGTCCTCGGTCAGCTTGCCGCCGGTCAGTCGGAGGAGGAGGCGATCGAGACGCTGCGCGAGAACCACATGATCGTCTGCGATGACGTCGAGGGCTCCCGCAAGGCCTACCAGCGCTTCGAGGAGGCGGGCGTGACCGACCTCATCCTGCAGTTCCAGGTCGGTGGGCTCGCCAACTCCGACGTCCTTGACACGATCCGCCTCTTCGCCGGCGAGGTGGCGGGATTGTGAGCGCGGACACCGGCTCACGGGACTGGTACACCCGGTCAGAACTGGCGAAGGTCGGCATCAACGCCCGTACGACAAGCGGGCTCGTGCTCACCTCTCCGGTCGCGGACGTCGTCGTGCCCATGAGCCCGGAGGACCTGGCGCGGGCCCTCACGATCGGGCGGGAGACGCTGACGGCCGCCGGGCTGGTGGCCGACGACCGGGTGGTCGTTGCACTGAACAGTGACGGCGAGCTGTCGGGAGCCCTCTACGCCCAGGCCGCGGCCACCGTCGCGGAAGCCGTGACCTCAACCGGCCCGCGCGGCAGAATGCGGCTCCTCAAGGTCGTCGAAGCGCTTCGCGCCAACGTGCTGGTGGCGACCCCTTCCGGCGCCATGGATTTCCTGGCCCGGCTGCATATGGAGTTCCTCGCGGACCCGCTCGACCTCGAACTGCGGCTGATCGTCCTGGTCGGGGAGATCACCGACCCGCGAACGTACAAGCATCTGGCGCGTGAGTTCGGCGCCGAGATCGTCGAGTTGTTCGCCGATCCGTTGCTCGGGACGCCCCTGGCGCACCGGCGCCCGACCGGTTCCGACCCGTCGTGGCAACCGACCATAGAGGACACCCTGCTGCTGGCCCGGCCGGAGGCGGACGTCGCGTGGGAGGCGCCGTACCCCGAGGGACTCGCCGAGTACGTCGTCACGCACCCGTGGCACGACGTCCTGTCCGGCGCGATCCTGCGCACCGGGTACCTCGCCCGCGTCGAAGGCCAGACGAAGGCGCTGCCGGCGGCGGCCCACACGGTGGGCGAACACGTCCTGGTCCGCGGCCGCTGGCTGCCGGTCGCCCGTCTCGCCGGAGCACTGCGCGCGATCGACGGCATCACCCGGCCGCGCCTGGACATCGCCCGCGAGGGCACACTCGACGCGGCGACCCTGCGGGTGACGTTCGGCCGGGCCTCCCTCACCGGCAACCCGATGTGGAAGGCGCGTATCGAGCAAGTGATCGACGCGGTCACCCCCGTGCACGTGGGCGTCACGGTGGCCGAGCAGGTGGAGGAGACGCCGCTGCCGATCGAAGTCGTGGACCGACGCGGCCAGCACCTGGGCCTGGACCGGTCCTCCATCGTCTGACGCGGGAAGGGAGTCAGCCGCCATGGAAACGCTTCCCGACTGGGGAACCGTCCCCCGGATGCTGCGCGCTCAGGCAGCCGCCCGTCCCGACGCCGTCGTGGTGTCCGACGGCCTCGACACACTGACCCTCTCCCAACTCCGTGACCGCGCGACCCGGGTGGCCCGCGCGCTGCTCGCCAGCGGGGTGCAGCCCGGCGACCGCGTCGCGATCTGGGCGCCGAACCACCTCTCGTGGGTCGTGACCGTGTTCGGCGTCTGGGACGCCGGTGCGGCCGTCGTCCCGCTGAGCACCCGTGCCAAGGGATACGAGGCAGGTGATCTGCTACGACGTACCGCTGCGCGCGTGCTGTTCGTATCCGAGGGCTTCCTGGGCACGTCGTACGTCGACCTGCTCGCCGACGTGTACGGCGCTCCCGAGGGGGCATCCCCCTTCGCCGGACTCGAACGACTGGAGCTGGTCGTCTCGTTCGACGAGATCACCCCCCGTACGGGAGTGGAGACCATCGACGCATTCCTGACCCGTGCCGACAAGGTGGACGCGGGTGCGGCCGAAGAGCGCGCCGAACTTGTGCACCCCGGGGATCTGTGCGAGGTGCTGTCCACGTCGGGGACGACCGGGGTACCCAAGGGGGTGATGCTGGGCCATGAACAGATGCTGCGGGCGTACTGGGACTGGAGCGGTATCGCGGATCTGCGGGACGGTGACCGCTACCCGGTGGTCAGCCCCTTCGCCCACGGGTTCGGCATCAACGCCGGGATCCTGGCTTGCGTGATGCGGACCGCGACCCTGCTCCCCATCGCTCTGTTCGATCCGGACGCCGCACTCGACCTGGTCGAACGTGAGCAGGTGAGCCTGCTGGCCGGACCGCCGACGCTCTTCGCCAGACTCGTGAACCACCCCGAACTTGCGGAACGGAACGTTTCCTCGCTACGCGTCGCCATAGTCGGAGCGGCCGCCGTACCGGAGGAACTCGTCCACGACATGCGCGACAGGCTCGGCCTGGAACGCGTCATCAACGCCTACGGCCTCATCGAGGGCTCCGTGGTCACGATGACCCGGGACGGCGACCCCGCGGAGATCGTCGCCGCCACGGCCGGCCGTGCGGTCCCCGGCATGGAGGTCCGTATCGTCGACGAGTCCGGCCACCTGCTCCCAGCCCGGGAGCGCGGCGAGATACTCGTGCGGGGCTACGGGGTGACGCAGGGCTACTGGGAAGCGCCCGCGGAGAGCGCCGAGGCTCTGGCGGGCGGCTGGCTGCACACCGGCGATGTGGGCGTCCTCGACGATGCGGGCAATCTCAGCATCGTCGGCCGCAAGAAGGACATGTTCATCGCCGGGGGTTTCAACGCCTACCCCGCGGAGATCGAGAACCTGCTGCTGCGCCATCCGGACGTCGGGCAGGCGGCAGTGGTGCCGGTGCCTCACCCCGAACTGGGCGAGGTCGGCTGCGCCTATGTCGTACCGGAATCCGGCACGGAGCCCACAGCGGACGAGGTGATCGCCTGGGCGCGCCGCAACATGTCCAACTACAAGGTCCCCCGCCAGGTCTTCATCGTGCCCGAGCTTCCCGTCAGCGCCAACGGCAAGATCGACAAGCGGCAGCTGCGAGCACGGGCCGCCACTGGACAACCCACCTGACGGACCTGGGCCGTTCGTCCAGGACCACCCACGACGCCTATGAACAAGCAACCGCTTGACCAGGAGAGGGACATGACGAGTCTGCCCACCGCCACACCCACGGACATCGACCCCGATCTCTTCCGCACCGTGCTCGGCCACTTCGCCACCGGGGTGGTCGCCATCACCGCCGTCGACCCGGACACCGGGCAGCCGACCGGACTGGTGGCGAACTCCTTCACCTCCGTCTCGCTGGACCCGCCGCTCGTGGCGTTCTGCGTGGCCCACACCAGCTCGTCCTGGCCCAGGATCAGGGCTGCGGGGCGGTACTGCATCAACATCCTCGCCGAGCACCAGCAGCACGTCAGCCGGCAGATGTCCAAGAAGGGCGCCGCCAAGTTCGAGGGCCTCGACTGGTCGCCGTCCCCCGGCGGCTCTCCCCTGCTGGACGACGCGGTCGCCTGGATCGACGCCACGCCGGAGAACGAGCACCTCGCCGGCGACCATCTCATCGTCGTCGCCCGCGTGCGGGCCCTCGCCGCCGCGGAGCGTGCCCCGCTGCTCTTCTTCCGAGGCGCGTACGGGCGCCTCGACGGCTGACCAGGTCCCTGTCCAGGAGGTCCGCGACCATGCAGATGCCGCACAGCCTGACGCTCGGTGACGTCGCGAGCGAGAACCGGCGCAGCCGGCCGCTGGCTACGGCCGTCGTCGACGGCGAGGTACGCCTCACCTACGAGCAGTTGGACGCCCGGGTCGACCGGCTCGCGTCCGTACTCCGGGACGAGGGTGTCGAAGTCGGCGACCGCTTGCTCTGGGTCGGCCGCAACTCCTTCCGGATCCTGGAGTGCCTGCTGGCCGCCGCACGTGTCGGCGCCGTGTTCTGCCCCGTCAACTGGCGCCAGTCCGCAGACGAGTTGACGTTCGTTATGGACGACTTCACACCGCGGGTGGTGATCTGGGAACAGGCGGCGGTCGGCGACACGGCCATGGCCGCCAGGGGGGCGTCCGCAACCCGCACGCACTGGATACGAGCCGACGGCCCGGCCGACGACAACGAGTACGAAGCACGGCTGTCCTCAGTGTCCACGCCGGACCCGGCCGCGGAACGCGAGATCGATCCGGCATCGCCGTGTCTGGCCCTCTACACCGCCGCCTTCTCCGGACGCCCCAACGCCGCCCTCCTCAGCCACACGGGCATCCTCACTCACAACATGTCCCTCGCCCTCGTACGGCAGATCGAGCCCGGGTTCGTCTACCTCAACTGCGGACCGCTCTTCCACGTCGGCACGATGATGTTCTGCACGGCCACCTTCCACCTCGGCGGCACCAACGTGTTCATGCCGGCCTTCGACGCCGCCGAGGCGTGCCGACTGGTAGAGGCCGAGCGTTGTGAGTCGATGCTCCTGTTCCCTCCCATGTCCGACCAGCTTCTGGAAGCCTGCGCCGATGGCCGCTACGACCTCTCCAGCCTGCGCGCACCCGCCGGCAGCGACGCCTGGAACGCCGCGGTCACCGTCGACGACAGCCCATGGGGCAGAGCCCTGGGCGGCTACGGCCAGAGCGAGGTCGGCGGCATGCTGACCTACGGGGGACTCGGGCTCGGCGGCCTGGGCACGCATGGCCGGCCATCTCCATTCGCACAGGTACGGATCGTCGACCCCGAGGGCCGTGAGCTGCCTCCGGAGGAGGTCGGCGAGATCGTCGCCCGCGGACCTCACGTCATGTACGGCTACCACGAGCGCCCTGAGCTCAACACTGCTCGTCGGTCGGGCGGTTGGCATCACACCGGTGACCTCGCCCGGCGTGAGAAAGACGGCACCATCACCTTCATCGGCCCGAAGGTCAGGATGATCAAGTCGGGCGGCGAGAACATCTACCCGGCCGAGGTCGAACGCTGCATCACCGCGCACCCCGACGTGGCGGAGTGCGCCGTGATCGGCGTCCCGGACGCCCGGTGGGGCCAGAGCGTGAAAGCGGTCGTGGCCCTGCGGGACGGGGCCCGGGTCACCGAGCAGGACATCACCGACCACTGCCGCGATCGCATCGCCTCGTACAAGAAGCCCCAGTCCGTGGAGTTCGTCGACGCCGTTCCACGACGTGGCTTCACTCCCGACTACGACGAGTTGGACGCCCGGTTCGGCGGGGGCGGGTACCCCATCTTCTGACGTACGGTGCGGCCGCGGGTTCGGCTACTTGCAGAAGGCCGTCCTGCCCATGGCCGACTCGATGCATCCGCCGTTGAGTCGCCTGGTCGTGAAGCTCCGGATCGACATGACCACCGTATTCCTAGGAGAAAATTGACCCCTCTTTACCGGGCATTTGTTGAGGTTCACTGGCTGCGGCACCATCCAAGACCTCTCGAAGGAACGACTCGGTATGCACTTCAGCTCGATCGCCGCCCCCGCGGCTCGTAAAAGCGCCCGTCTTGTCAGGCTGGCGACCGCGTCCTTGGCCTCCACGGCGATGCTCACCTTGTTCTCGGCGGGTGCCGCGCAGGCGCATCACGGGTTCGACGACTACGACACCGAGCGCCTCTACTACATAGCCGGTACCGTCTCGCAGGTCCGCTGGGGCGAGCCGCACTCCTACTTCACCGTGACCGTCGAGGGAGATCTCCCCGCCGACACCCCCGAGCTCGATCTGCCCGAGGGGCTGCGGGACGCCCCCGACAGCGATCCGATCAACGCCGCACCGTCCTACAGCGGGTCTCACGACGAGCTCGCGGTCACCATCGCGCCGCCGAGCTTCACGGGGATGTGGGGCCTGGACCGCGAGCTCGAGGACGGCGAGCGCATCGAAGCCGTCGGTTACGTCGGCAGGAGTCACACCGACGAGTTCCGTCCGGTCGTGTTCTGGTACGAAGAGGGGAAGCCTGTCAACCAGGTACTCAACGAGGAACTGCCGGCAAGGCCGCTGCCGGTCCCGTATCCGGAGGGCGACGCGGCGGCCCCGGACGCCGACGCAGACCAGGATTCCCCGACGGCCACAGCGGACTCCGAGGGCACGTCACCGGCCGTGGTGTGGGCCACGCTCGGTGGCGTATTGGTCGCCACAATCGCAGGTGGAGCCTTCTACCTGCGCCGACGCTCGCCCCGATCGTGACGGCCCTCGTCATGGACAGTGTTTTCTCCTGGCTGGAGGACAGCTGGTTCGCCGAGGCCGTCCGTGGCACGGACTACCTCTACCCGATGCTCGAAAGCGTCCACATCATCGGTATCGCCCTCCTCATCGGCCCGGCCGCAGCTTTCGATCTTCGGCTGCTGGGGCTCTGGCGGCGGGCACTGCGGGTGACGACCGCGGCCAGCCACCTGCTCCGGCTGTCACACCTCGGCTTCGTGATCGCGGCAGTCACCGGCGTGGCCATGTTCGTGCCCGGCGCCGGCCTCATCGCCGACCGCGGCAGCGCCCCGTGGAAGCTCGGCCTCATCCTGCTCGCAGGTCTGAACATCCTGATCTTCCATCGGCGGACCTACCGAAACGTGGCCGAGTGGGACGTGGACCAGCCGACGCCTGTCGCGGCCCGGATCTCCGCGGTCGTCTCCCTCACGTCGTGGTCAGGCGTCACGATCGCGGGGAGGCTCCTGGCCTACACCTGACGCCGCCACCGAGGCACGTCGCACCGCGACCGCTCTCAGGTTCGGACGACTCTGGGTGCTTGGCCGCAGGGCCAGGTGCGGTGTTGCGCAGAGCTCCGGGCCGACGCGCAGGACCTCGTACCAAGTGCCGCGGCCGCGTACGAGGTCCCCGCGCCTTGAAGCCAGCCTTCGCCCAGGCCTTGAAGCCCTTCGCCCAGGCGTCCTTGACGACCGGATCCCCGTGCTCGGTCTCCTCGGTCAGCTTGCCGGCATGTCGTTTCGGCCGCGCCCTCAGTCCTGGGCGGCGCTCGCGGTGATGCCGTACCGCTCCGCGAACACCCGCAGATCGTCGACGGCCCCCGTGGTCCGCGTGTACGGCCGCACGATGAGCCGGTCGACCCCGAGCGCCTCCCACTCCTCCACCTCGTCCGGGCCGGAGAGTTCGAAGGCGCTGACGGTGATCTCGAAGGAGTCTCTGTCGCGGCCCTCCGCCTCCAGAAGCTGGTGGAGGAGATCCAGCTTGGGCTTGGCCGACTCCAGGGTGTGCGGCATGCTCACCCAGCCGTCGCAGAGTCTCACCGCCCGGCGCAGGGCGGCCTTGGACTCGCCTCCCGCAACGATCGGCGGGTGGGGCTTCTGCACGGGCTTGGGCTCGAAGTGGACGCCCTCGAAGTCGTAGAACTCACCGTGGTGTTCGACGACTTGCTCGGTCCACAGACGCCGGGCCACGGTGACGGCTTCGTCGAGCCGACGCCCGCGCGACGCGAAGTCCAGCCCCACCGCCCGCCATTCCGACTCCAGCCACCCGGCGCCCACGCCCACGACGGCCCGTCCGCCGGAGAGCACGTCCAGCGTCAGGAAGGCGCGGGCGCCGATGAACGGGTGCCTGAGCCCGAAGAGGTAGACATACGTGCCGAGACGGATCTGCCGGGTCGCCTCCGCGATGGCGGTGAGGAAGGCCGGCGCGTCGAAGAGCTGGGCCCGGGGGTCCACCGGAGGGCGGCCGCTGCTCGTTCCGGGATAGGCGGACTCCGCCATGTCGGCGGTGAATACGAGGTGTTCGGGAACCCAGAGCGACTCATAGCCGAGCGCGTCCGCCTCGACGGCGAAGTCCCGCCAGACGGCGGGATGCAGCAGGCCGAGCGTGACGCCGATGCGCATGGCGCCTCCTCAGCGGGAGGAGTAGACGACGACGGGGTTGCCCCACGGGTCGAGGAGCACGGCCCGCGTCTCGTGCGGCCCCTCCTCGGCCGGGCGGTGCAGCTCGGCCCCTGCGGCCAGCAGCCGCTGGACGGTCCCATCCAGGTCCTTCACCTTGAAGGAGGCGGCCGGCCGACCGCCCGTCACGTCCTCCTCGGGGCCCGCGAGTGCCAGGGTCGCACCGCCTGCGTCGAGGGCGGCGAAGCGCCCTCCGTCCTGGAACTTCACGGTGCAGCCGAGGGTATCGCCGTAGAAGGCCACAGCGGCCGGGACGTCAGCGGTCGGATAGAGCACGTTGCCGAGCTTCACGCCGTCTGCCATGTCTGGTTCTCCTCACGCGGGGCGCCGTGTGACGCACGGAAGTTGGGCACCGGGCCGAAGCCCTCCAGGTGTTCGGCGACCGCCTCGACCGGGAGGCCGATCCGTACGTCGTCGGGGTGCGTGTAGAGCACATTGCCGAAGAGCCGTAGGCCGGTCTGCTCTTCCAGCTCCACCCAGGCGACGACGTACGGGACGCGGTCGTAGAAACCGGGTGCGAAGGTACGGTGCACGACGCTGAACGTGTGCACCACGCCCCGGCCGGAGACCGGCTTCCAGCCCAGCTCACCGCTGCCGCAGGCGGGGCATTCCGGCTCCGGGAAGTGGATGAAGCGCCGACACGCACCGCAGTACTGCAGGCGCAGCTCTCCGCTCCGGAACGCCTCCCAGTACGGACGGGTGAGCTCCGTGGGCTCGGGAAGCACGCGCCCCTGTTCCATGTGCCGCCTCCGCCCCTTCGTTAGATTTTGCCCGAGCGCTTGCTTGGTTTACGGAAGAGCCTAGGTCCGGGCGCCCCACGGGTCAAGCCGCACGACCATTGCCAACCAAGCGCTTGCACGGTTATCGCGCCCAGGCGGATACTGCGGGGATGAAGCCTTCCGCGCCCCGCGCACGGTCCGAGCGACGGCTGGCGCTGGTCTCGCTGGCCGCGGAGCTGTTCGCCGAGAAGGGCTACCAGTCCACCACCGTGCGGGAGATCGCCGACGCGGCCGGGGTCCTGTCCGGCAGTCTCTACCACCACTTCGAGTCCAAGGAGTCGATCATCGACGAACTGCTCTCCGAGTACCTGGGAGAGTTGCTCGCCACGTACCGCGAGATCGTCTCCGCCGGATCCGGCCCACGTCAGACCCTGGAGGGACTGGTCGGTGCGGCCATCAGATCCCTGCAGGACCACCGCGCCGCCATCACTGTGCTCCAGAACGAACGGCACCATCTGACCCAGCTCCCCCGCTTCGCGTACGTGCAACGCAGCGAGGCGGAGGTCCAGGAGCTGTGGGTGGCGGTCATCACGTCGGGTGTTGATGCCGGGGTGTTCCGCGCCGGCATCGACCCGAAGATCGCCTACCGGCTGCTGCGCGATGCGATCTGGGTCGCGGTGCGCTGGTTCCGCCCGAGCGGGGAACTCTCCGCCGACCAGCTCACGGAGCAGTACCTGACCGTCCTGATGGAGGGGATGGCCGCCCCGGCACCGGCGGTGTGACAGCCGGAGCCGCCCCTCCCCCGCCGGGCGGGTTCGCTATCGCTCCTCGCCTCGCGGTGCCGGATCGCCGACGTTCATCCACACCGACTTGAGTTCCATCCATTCGCGCAGCGCGGTCGCGCCCCCCGCGGCACCGCCGTTGCCGCTGTGCTTGTGCCCGCCGAAGGGCAGCGCCCAGTGCAGGGCCTTGTAGGTGTTCACCCAGACCGAGCCCGCGCGCAGTGCACGTGTCAGGCGGTGGGCGCGACGCAGGTTCTCCGTCCACAGTCCCGCGGCGAGGCCGTACGGAGTGTCGTTGGCGATCCGGACTGCCTGCTCCTCGGTGTCGAAGGGCAGGGCGACCGCGACGGGGCCGAAGATCTCCTCCTGGCAGATCCGCAGCCGGTTGTCGCCGGTGGTGAACAGCGTCGGCTCGACGTAGTAGCCGCCACGCAGGCGGGAGTCGGCGGGGAAGAGATCCTCGGTGGTGCGGCCACCGAACGCCAGTTCCGCACCCTCCTCGCGGCCGATCTGCAGATAGGAGCGGATCTTGTCGTACTGCGCGGGGTTGGCGATGGGACCCATGCCCGTGGCGGGGTCCGCGGGATCGCCGACGGCGAGGTTCTCCGCCTGCTTGGCGAGCAGGCCGACGAACTCGTCGTAGACGGCGGACTGTACGAGCACACGGGAGCCGACGACGCAGGTCTGGCCGGCGTTGGGGGTGAAGATGCCGCCCGCGACGCCCGCCGCGGCGGCCTCCAGGTCGGCGTCGGCGAAGATGATGTGGGGGGACTTGCCACCGAGTTCCAGCTGGAGATTCTTGATGTTCCCGGTCGCCCGCCGTGTGATGCGGCGTCCGGTCTCGGTGGAGCCGGTGAAACTGATCTTGCCGATGTCCGGGTGGCCCGCGACGGCGTCACCGGCCGCCGCCCCGGTGCCTGCGACCACGTTGACCAGCCCCGGCGGGATGTCGAGGCCGGCGAAGAGCCTGGTGGCTTCCAGTATGGAGACCGAGGCGTGCTCCGACGGCTTGACGACCACGGCGTTCCCGGCCGCGAGCGCGGCGGCCACCTTGGCGAAGAAGACCGGCAGCGGGCCGTTCCACGGGATGATCACGGCCCCGACCCCGACCGGCTCCCACAGCGTGTAGGCGAAGGCCTCGGGCCGGATGTCGGTCGTGGTGCCCTCTATCTCCTCGGCCAGTCCGGCGAGATAACGGACCTGCATGGCGGCACCGGGCAGCTGGGCGAACCGGGTCTCCTTCAGAGGACGCCCGTTGTCCCTGGTCTCGATCTCCGACAGGTGCTCGGCGTTCGCCTCGATCGCGTCGGCCCAGGCACGCAGCCGAACGGCGCGAACGGCGGTCGGCACGCGCCGCCAGTCACTGGAGCGGAATGCCTCCTGTGCGGCGGCCACCGCGTCGTCCACGTCCGCTGTGTCACCGGCCGGGATCTGCGCCCATACTTCCCCTGTCGCCGGGTCGACGGAGTCCAGCCACTGCCCCGAACGCGCCGGGCGGTGCTCGCCCGACACGTAGTTGAGGAACCGTTCCACCGTCAGTACCTCCCCTGCTGTTCGAAGATGCGGCGTGGGTTGTGGACGAGCATGGTGTCGATCTGCTCGTCGGTGACACCGCGCTTGCGCAGTGCGGGCACCACATCCTGCGGGATGTGCGTCCAGCGCCAGTTGGGGTAGATCTCGCGGCGGCGCACGGGGTCGGACAGATCGGAGAAGCACGAGGTGTCGTGCGAGAGGACCATCCGGTCGGCGTGGCCGCGCCGGCACATCTCGGTGACGATCTCGACCCGCTTGTCGAAGGAGATGGTCTCCAGGCCGAAGCGGTCCATGCCGAGGTAGGAGCCGCGGGCGATGAGCTCCTCCAGGTAGGGGTAGTCGTCGGTGTCGCCGGAGTGCCCGACGACCACCCTCGTCAGGTCCACTCCTTCCTCTTCGAAGACCCGCTGCTGGTCGAGTCCGCGCTTGAGCCCGGCATGCGTATGCGTGGTGATGGGGACACCGGTTTCCCGGTGCGCCTGGGCCACCGCCCGCAGGGTGCGCTCGACGTCACGGGTGAGGCCGGCCGTGTCCGTGACGCACTTGAGGATCGCTGCCCTCACGCCGGTGCCCGCGACGCCCTCGACGATGTCCCGGACGAACATCGGGGTCATCTTCTCCGGGCCACCGGCGGGTGCTCCCGGGCCGCGGAAGTGGAAGTACATGGGCAGCGTCTCGATGACGTACGCCCCGGTCGCCACCACAATGTTGACGTGGGTGTGCTCGGCGAGGCGCTGGATGCGGGGGACGTAGCGGCCCAGGCCGATCACCGTGAGGTCGACGATGGTGTCGATGCCGTTGGCCTTGGCCTCGGCGAGCTTGTCGAGGGCGGCGGCCATCTCCCGCTCCTCTTCCCAGCCCTCCTCGTAATCGGGCCAGTTCTGCTGGATCTCCGGGCTCAGTACGAAGACGTGTTCGTGCATAAGGGTCCTACCGAGCCCGGAGACCGGTATCGCCCCCTGAGCGGTCTGGATCGTCAACTCCTCGCCTGCTGAAGCGGCTTGTGTCATCGCTGTCCCTTCTCTCCCCGGGAGCGCCTCGGTGGGCGCGGTTTACCGTCCGGCCAGTTCGGACACGACCGGCAGGAAGTCGTCCAGGTCGGTCTCGTTGTGCAGCACGAAGTAAGTGAGGCCCGTCTGTTCGCGCCACTGCCGGAGCTTGTCCGCCATCTGGGCCGTGTCGCCGATGAGCACCTGCGGTGTCTCGTCGGCTCGCGACAGGTCGACCTCGCTCCAGGAGGCGACGGCGCGCGTGCCGCCGATCTTCTGGATGCTGGTGCCGAGTTCGATCCGCTCGAAGCGCTCGCCCGCGGCCTCGCGGATGATGTCGATCTTGCGCAGGAAGTTGTCCAGTCCGCCGTCGGCCGGGTCCGGTGCACTGCCGTCGGGCAGGACCCGCTGGGCGAGGTTGACGACGTCCGCTTCCCGCGCGGCCAGCCGCAGCATCCCCGGGCCTCCCCCGCCGAGCAGGATGCGCGGGTACGGCTTCTGCACCGGCTTGGGCTCCTGGACAAGGTCGGTGATCGTGTAGTGCTCGCCCTGGAAGGAGAAGGCGCCCTCGCCCCAGCAGCCCTTCATCACGGCGAGGGACTCCTTGAGCCGGGTGAAGCGCTCCTTGGGCGGGTCGAAGCGGATGCCGGTGGCGTCGTAGTCCTTGCGCATCCAGCCGGTGCCCACGCCGAGTTCGAGCCGCCCCTCAGAGAGCACGTCGAGGGTCGCGGCCTCCTTCGCGAGGACGACCGGATGCCGGTAGTCGTTGGAGAAGACCATCGTGCCGATGCGCAGCCGGGTCGTGGCCGCGGCGGCCGCCGCCATCGCGGCGACCGGTGCGAAGCGAGGGCCCACGAAGTGGTCGGGGACCAGCAGGACGTCGAATCCGGCGTCCTCCAAACGCCGGGCCTTCTCCGCCCACTCCTTCGCACTGGAGGCGAGACGGACGACGGCACCGAAGCGGAACGGGCGTACGGCCATGGTGGTTTCTCCCTCGCGGTGGGGCGTACCCATCGGGTGTCGTGAGCCGGTGCGTTCTTCCGGAACGACCCTAGACCACCCAAGCATGCGCTTGGTAGGTTGACGACATCATCCACTCCGGAGGCGGTGCCGGGGAAGAGCGGCGACGCGGCCGGGCGATACCCGGGAGGACATGGATGGCACCACCCCCGGACCTGGTCGTGGCCCCGGTCCCCGACCGCGACTCCGCACCCTGGTGGGAGGCGCTGGGACGACACGAACTGCTGCTCCAGAGCTGCGAGGCCTGCAGCCGGCTGCGCTGGCCGGCCCGCGCGCTGTGCGGAGCCTGCGCCTCGGCCGACTGGACCTGGGTCCCCGCCGCAAGGAGCGGCACTGTCGCCACGTGGAACGTCACCTGGCGCACGGCGGACCCCCGCGTCCCCGTCCCCTACGTCGTCGTGCTCGTCCGTCTCGACGACCAGGACGACCTGTTGCTGCCCGGCTTCTACGACGGTCCCGCGAACGGGGACGGTCTGCGCCTCGGACTGCCCGTGCGGGCCGGGTTCCGCGACTTCCCCTGCGTCGACGGGCGGCCTCCGGCAGCGCTGTTGTCCTGGAGAGCGGCCACCGAAGGAGAAGCATGACCGACGCCAGTGGGCTGCCGCCCGTCACGGAACTCCTCGCCACCGGTTTCCCGGAACGGGGCGACCCCGCTCGCGTGGTGGTTCCCGAGCACGCCGTCAAGACGCTGCTGCGCCGGCACGGGATCGACGTCCCGGAGGGCCGGGTCGTACGGGAGGCCGCGGAGGCAGGCGCGGCGGCAGCGGGGTTGGGCGCTCCCCTGGTGCTCAAGGCCCACGGACCGGGCCTGGTCCACAAGAGCGACGTGGGCGCGGTACGGCTAGGCCTGACGCACGCGTCGATCGCGGACGCCGCACAGGAAATGGCCGACGCACTGAGGGCGGCGGACCTCTCCCCCGAGGGTTTCCTCGTCGAGGAGCAGCATCCGGGCGGGGTGGAGCTCATCGTCGGGGTGGTGCGGGACGCGGCCTTCGGACACGTCGTCATGCTGGGCCTGGGGGGTGTCGCGACCGAACTGCTCGATGTGAACGCCCTGCGGGTCAGCCCGCTCAGCCGTGCCGACGCCGAGGACCTCGTGGACGGCTTCCCCGGTGCACCCCTACTGCGGGGCGCCCGCGGCGGAACGGCGGTGGACCGGGAGGCACTGGTCCGGTTCCTGCTCGCGCTCGCGGGTGAGGACGGTATGACCGCGCGCCTGGACACCCATCTGCTGGAGCTGGAGTGCAATCCGGTGGTCGCGACGGCGGACGGGGTCACGGCACTGGATGCCCGGCTGGTGCTGGCGGCCGAGGCGCTGCCGGGCTCGGAGCCGCGCCGGGAGACCGACTTCTCCGCCCTGTTCGCCCCACGCACCGTCGCGGTGGCCGGGGCCTCGACGCGCGGAACGGGCTTCGGTAACCGGTTCCTCGCCGCCTACAAGGACGCCGGCCGGAGCGAGGGCCTGGTCGCCATCCATCCCGGCGCGGAGACGATCGACGGCGTCCCGGCGTATCCGTCCGTCGCAGCGGTTCCTGGGGGCGTGGACTATCTCCTGGTCGCCGTCCCAGCGGCCGCCGCCGTCGACCTGGTCGAGGAGTCGGCGGGAGCGGTGTCCTTCGTCCATGTCGTCAGCGGCGGCTTCCGCGAGATGGGCGCGGACGGTGCCGTACTCGAAGAGCGCCTGCTGAAGGCCGTGGACGGCACCGCCACCCGGCTCCTGGGACCCAACTGCATCGGCATGTACTGCCCGGCGGGCCGCCAGGCCTTCACTCTCGGGGCACCGCGCGTGCCGGGCACGGTGTCGGTGGTGTCGCAGAGCGGGGGGCTGTCCGGCGACATGGTGACCGCCGGCGCGGCCCGCGGGGTGCGGTACTCGAAGGTCGTCAGCGTCGGGAACGCTCTCGACGTCACGCCCGCCGAGCTGCTCGACCTGCTCGTGGACGATCCGGACACCGAGGTCGTCGGCACGTACCTGGAAGGCGTCACGAACGGCACCCGGCTGCTCGGCGCACTGCGCCGCGCGCAGGGCCGCAAACCGGTCGTGGTCCTGGCGGGCGGGCTGAGCCGCCAGGGCGCCAGGGCCGTGTCCTCGCACACCGGCTCCATGGCGGGCGCACCGAAGGTGTGGCGAGCCGTGGCCGATGCCACCGGGATCACCCTGGTGAACACCCTGGAGGACTTCCTGGCCACTCTGGCCTATCTACAGGGGAGCACCTCGACCGGAGCCGACGGCGTCCTCGTCATCGGCCTGGGCGGCGGGGCCTCGGTGCTGGGCACCGACGCCTGCGACCGTGCGGGGCTGGCGCTCCCGCCCCTCGGCGAGGAAATCCGCGAGCGGCTGCGGGGCAGGGGACTCGGCGCGGGGACCAGCGTGGCCAACCCGGTGGAGATTCCGATCGGCCCGGCCTCGCCCGTGGAACTGCTGGCCGACACGCTCGACGCGATCGTGCGGGACCAGCCTTTCGGTGACGTTGTTGCACATGTCAATGCGGCGGCCTACTACGGCTACGGCACCGCCGGGCTCACCCCGCTCGTCGACGCACTCCGGTCGGTCCTCGCGCGCAACCTGCCCGTGCGGCTCGCCCTGGTGGTGCGCAACCTCGATGTCGCCCGGCCGGAAGACACGGCACGGCTCGCCGCCTTCGCCGCCGAGTCGGGTCTGACGCTGTTCCGCTCCTTCGACGAGGCTGCCACTGCCGTCGCCGCCGCCCAGCGCTTCGCACGGCACCGAGCACGGGGAGGCCGGCCCTGAACGCGCCGGGCGGGAGGTCCCGCGCGGGACGTCAGTCGTTCTCCGGCCGTACGGCAGTCGTGGGCGTCGGTATGACCGAGTTGTCCCGACGCTCCGGCCGCACCGAGACCCGACTCGCCGTCGAGGCGGGCCGCCACGCGCTCGCCGACGCCCGCCTGGAGGCCTCCGCGGTCGACGCGGTGCTCACGTACCACCTGGGCAGCTCGGCGCCGGTGAACCACGTCGCGGCGGCCCTCGGCGTGCACGAACCCGCATGGACGAACGAGCTGTACGGCGGCGGTACGCAGGCGGCCTCGATCCTGGGCGACGCCGCCATGCTGATCGAGTCCGGCATCGCCTCGACCGTACTGGTGTACCGCGCCCTCAACGGGCGGTCCGGCAACCGGATGGGCCAGGTCGCGCTGCGGCTCGGCGCGAGCGGAGACGAGCAGTTCACACTGCCGTACGGCATGCTCGGCCCGGTCCATTTGTTCGCGCTCGCCGCCCAGCGGTGGATGTACGAGACGAAGAGTACGGAGGACGACCTCGCCGCCGTCGTCATACGCTCCCGGGCACACGCGACATCCAACCCGCGAGCCGTGATGCGTACGCCCGTCGGCCCCATCGACTACCGGGCCTCCCCCTACATCGCCACACCCCTGCGCCGGCTCGACTGCTGCCTAGAGACGGACGGCGCGACGGCGCTGGTCGTCACTCGCGCCGACATCGCCGACCGGGTACGCCCTGGCAGTCCGCGCATCCACGCCGTGGTGCGGGGCGGCGGGCCCGGGGCGAGCGCGATGGACAAGGCGGCCGACCTGGGCCGGATCTTCGCGTCCCATCTCGCCGAACCGCTCTACGCCGCCGCCGGGATGACGCCGCGGGACGTGGATGTCGCGCAGCTCTACGACGCGTATTCCTTCCTCGTCCTGCGCCAGTTGGAGGACTTCGGGTTCTGTGGACCGGGCGAGGCCGGAGAGTTCGTACGGCAGGGGCAGACCGGTCCGTCCGGCCGTCTGCCGGTCAACCTCAACGGCGGTCTGCTCTCGGAGGGTTACGTCCACGGTCTGAACAACGTGGCCGAGGCGGTACGGCAGTTGCGCGGCGACTCCTGCCTTCCGGCCTCGGACGCCGAGGTCGCCCTGTGCACCGGCTTCGGCGGCAGTTACGGCAGCGCGGCGGTTCTCGTGCGCGGGTGACTGAGCGGGTGGGTGCACGACACATCCCGTACGAAGGCTTGACAGCGCGGTCCCGCAGGATCGACCTTAACCAAGCAATTGCTTGCTCGGGTTCTGGACATGCGCCCGGGTTCCCCTGGATCCATGAAGGGAGTCGATCGTGAAACGACGACTCGTCACCGTGCTGAGCCTCGCGGTGCTGGCCCTCGCCGGCTGTTCGACCAGCACACCCGGTTCTCAGACGGCAGACCGGTCCGGCACCACCCGGGGCGTGACCGCGGACAGCGTGAAGGTCGGCGGACTGATCATCAAGACTTCGTCCTTCGGCGTCAGCGAGACCGCCACGGAGATCGGCGCGAAGGCGCGCTTCGACCGCGCCAACGCCGAGGGCGGCGTCAACGGCCGCAAGATCGATTTCATCGGTACCGAGGACGACGGGGCGGACCAGGCGAAGGACATCACGGCCGCGCGCAAGCTGGTCCAGCAGGACGAGGTGTTCGCCGTCGTGCCGGTGCACACCTTCATGTTCGCCGGCGCCAAGTTCCTGCAGCAGCAGAACGTCCCCTACTTCGGCTGGGGTTACTCGGCTCCCGAATGGTGTGGCCCGGCCGTCGCGTTCAGCTTCGACGGATGCAGTGGCTCCGCACAACCGGGCACCCAGTCTGCCGGGTTCTTCGCCGCCTTCACGAAGGCCACCGGGCCGGCGAAGGGACGTACGGTCGCGGTCATCGGCCACGACGACCCCAACACCCGGGCCGTCAACAAGATCGCCCGGGCGAGCGCTTCCAGGCTCGGCTTCAAGGTCGTCACCGTCCAGAACACCGTGCCGCAGACGAGCATCCCGACCGACTGGTCGCCATATGTGAACCGTCTGACGAAGAGCGATGCGGGCAAGGCTCCCGACATCGTCTTCTCGACCATGGCCACGCCCTTCAACGCCGGTCTCTTCGGGGCGCTGAAGGACTCCGGCTACAAGGGCACGCTCATGGACGGCATCAGCTACAACGACAGCACGCTGAAGAACCCGCAGGTGCGCAAGGCCTTCGAGGGAGCGTACATCTCCGCGCCGATCGAGCCACTGGTCTCCGACTCGGCCGCTGCCCGGCAGATGCGCACCGACCTGGAGAAGGCCACCGGGCAGAAGAACTTCGAGTGGAGCCAGGACATGGCCGTCGGCTACGCCACCGCCGATGTGTTCCTGCAGATCCTGGAGAAGACCGGCAAGGACCTCACCACCGAGAACTTCCTCAAGGCGGCCAAGAACATCACGGTCCAAAGCCCGTACGGCGGCACCGTGTCCTGGCCGGCGAACCACGAGGCACCCAACGGCTGCCAGTCGCTGGTGCGCGTCGAGAACGGTGGTTGGAAGCTGGCGGCTCCGCTGACCTGCCAGACCTTCGACTTCAAGGGCTGAAGCCGAGGAGCGGACTCGGTGCATGCGGCGGTGACCCTGTCAGGACGGGTTCACCGCCGCCGCACGTACCCGCTCCATCACCGGGTACATCGCCTCGGCGTCGGTGTCGTTGCCGAGCACGAAGTACGCGATGCCGTGTTCCTCGTACCAGTAGAGGATCTGCTCGACGATCTGCTGCACGCTGCCTTCCAGCAAGAACGGGGTGCCCCGCAGGGCGTCGAGCTGGTCGGCCACGGCCGGATGCACCGCACTCGCCCTGCCGTCCACGGACAGCGACCGGACGCCCACGGACACCTCGGGCGGGCGGGGCCGGTCCGCCGCAGCCTCGCGGATCAGGGCGAGCTTGGCCAGGAGCGGGGCCCGGCCCACGTCGGACGGGTCGACGCCGCGCCCGTCCGCCGACGTCCGGTTGGTGACGTTGACGATGTCGGCCTGCCGGGCCGCGTACCGCAGCACGGCCGGCCCGCCGCCGCCCAGCAGCAGCGGTGGATGGGGCCGTTGGACCGGGCGGGGGGCGAGGTCGAGTCCATCAAGGCGGTAGTGAGCGCCGTCGTAGGAGAACGGCTTGTCCGACCACGCGCCCCGCAGCACGTCGACGGCCTCACGCATGCGGGCCAGTCGTACCGGCGCCGCCGCGAAGTCCAGTCCGGTCCGGTCGTAGTCGGAGCGCATCCAGCCCGCGCCGATGCCGAGTTCGAGGCGCCCGTCGGACAGCAGGTCGACGGTGGCCGCCTCCTTGGCGAGGATCGCGGGGTGCCGGTAGTCGTTGGCCAGGACCAGGGTGCCCAGTCTCAGGCGGGTCGTCAGCGCCGCCGCGGCCGCGAGGGCGGTCATGGGCGCGTAGCGCAGGCCGGTGAGGTGGTCGTTGACCAGCAGCACGTCGACCGGGCTGTCCTCCAGCGCGCGAACCTTGTCCCGCCACGCCGCGGCGGACGCGTCGGGTGCCACGGTCACGCCGAATCGTATGGGCATGGTCCGTCTCCTGTGAGTCGTTCGAATGTCGATCGCAGCCGCGTGCGCGCGGGTTGGGACTCGAGGAACTCCGGGATGTTGTGGTGGGGACCGTAGTGCGACTGCCGCAGGGTCAGCCCGCCGTCCACCGCCAGGCACTGCCCGGTGACATAACTGCCGAGGTCGGAGAGGAGGAACAGAACCGCCGCCGCCACCTCGGCCACCGCTCCACGGCGTCCGAGCGGAATCAGCTCCCGCTCACGCCCGCCGTCGGAATCGTTGCCGGCGTGCGCTCGGGGGCTGTTGACCAGTCCCCAGGCCACACAGTTCGCGCGTATGCCCAGGGGGCCGAGTTCGACGGCCATGGTGCGGGTCAGGGCCTCCAGAGCGCTACGGGCGGCGCCGTACGCGGCGAACCACGGCGTGGCGTGACGTGCGTCGGCGACGGAGAGGTTGACCAGGGCCCCCGTCCGCCGCGCTGACACCATGTGCCGGGCGACCACCTGGCAGGTGCGCATCGCAGCGGTGAGGTTCAGGTCGATGCTGCTCCGCCATGCCTGAGGGTCCAGCTCCAGGAAGTGGCCGACCTCGTCGGGTGTCACCCCGCCCACTACGTTCACCAGGGCGGACACCGGAGCGTCCGCCACGGCGCGGTCGACGGCGTCGATGCCGTCGTCGGTCGTCACGTCGGCGACGACCCCCTGTACGGCCCTCGGGAAACGGGACTGGAGCTGCTCCAGTCGAGACGGCTCCCGGTCGGCCACCAGCACCTGGACACCGCTCGCCACGAGCAGCACCACGCACGCCGTACCGACTCCGCCTCCGGCGCCGCCGACGACGAGGGCGGTCCGGCCGGCCAAGCCCGGGAAACGGTGATCCCTCACCTCGGGCAACCGCAACTGGCCGCTCACAGCGGCATCACGGCGCCCCCGTTGACCCGGATCACCTGGCCGGTCACATACGAGGCACCGTCCCCGGCCAGGAAGAGCACCGCGGATGCCACCTCGTCCGCCGTGCCCGGTCGGCCGAGGGGGATGGTCTCGGTCTGACCGGCGATCACCTGACGCCGGAGCTCCGCGTCGGGGTTGCCGTCGGCGTCCCGGAAATGCGGCTCGGTCATCCCGGTCAGGACATAGCCGGGAGACACCAGGTTCACCCGGATCCCGGCCGCCCCCAGCTCGCGGGCGAGGCTCCGGGTCAGCTGAAGCAGTCCTGCCTTCGGGATGCTGTATGCGGGGAGGCCGTCGACGGCCGCGTCGACCGTGCCGGACCCGACGTTGACGATGCTGGCGCCACGGCCCATCACACGTGCCGCGGCCTGACAGGCGAACACCGCGCTCTTGAGGTTGAGTTCCAGGCCGCGGTCGAGTTCGGCCTCGGTGAGCACGGCCACGGGTCCGCGCGCCGTGATCGCACCCGCGACATTCGCCAGGATGTCCAGCCGTCCGTACCGCTCGTGAGCCTCCGTCACGACCGTCCGCATCCCCGCGGTGTCCGTGACGTCGAGCCGCCGCGCGACCGCGCGCCACCCCTCACCTTCCGCCGCCCGCGCGGTCTCGTCGGCCGTGTCCGGATCGAGGTCGGTGCAGATCACGGTGGCCCCCGCACAGGCCAGCGCCAGGGCGCTGGCTCGCCCGATGCCGCTGCCCGCGCCGGTGACGATCGCGACGCGGCCGGTGAGGGAGAACACGGCCGTCGGCATCCCGCCCGTCACCGGTCCCCTCGCAGCAACAAGGCGGAGGTGACGCCGGAGACATAGCCCGGTTGTCCGGTGCACAGGGCCGTCTCCGCGTCGGGCACCTGTCGCTCCCCCGCCTCGCCCCGCAGTTGGAGGACGGCCTCCACCACGTGGTTGAGGCCGTGGACATAGCCCTCGGAGAGATGTCCGCCGTGCGTGTTCACCGGCAGCTTCCCATCCAGCCGGATCGCGCCGTCGCCGACGAACGCGGGCGCCTCCCCCGGCCCGCACAGGCCGTAGTCCTCCAACTGCATGAGCACCAACGGCGTGAACGCGTCGTACAGTTCGGCGATGTCGACGTCCTCCGGACCGATGCCCGCCGCGGTGTACAGGCGGGGAGCCATGTCCCGGGCGGCGCTGGTGGACCAGTCGGCGCGAGCGTTGGAGTAGAGGCTGTGTCCGCCGCCGGTGGCCGCACCGCTGACAAGCACCGGGCGGCGACGCAGATCACGCGCCCGCTCGGCGTTCGTCACCACCAGGGCCACGGCGGCGTCGGTCTCCAGGCAGCAGTCGAACAGCCGCAGGGGCTCGGCGATCCACCGGGAGGCCAGATAGGCGTCCATGGTCAGCGGCTCGCGCATCATCGCCCGGGGGTTGAGGCGGGCGTGTTCGCGCTGGGTGACGGCGACCCGGCCCAGGTCCTCCGCGGTCGCGCCCGCCCGCCCCATGTAGGCACGCGCCACGAGCGCGTACTGCTGGGGCGGCGTGAGCAGTCCGTACGGCACCTGGTACTGGAACTCGACCAGAGTGGGCGCCGCGCGGCCGGTGCCGCCCATGCGGAACTCCGAGCGGGCGTTGAGCGCGCGCCAGCACACCACCACCTCGGCCTGTCCGGTGGCGACCGCCATGGCCGCCGCCCCGACCACGGCCGCCGACATGCTGCCGCCGCCGACCAGGTCGGTCAGGAAGCGCGGGTCGCGGACACCGAGGGCGTGGGCGACGACCGCCGCCGGGGTGGCGTCGCCCACGGAGTGCGTCGCCAGACCGTCCACGTCAGCCGGCGTCAGACCGCAGTCGTCCAGCGCCGCCTTGATGGCCCGCAGCGCCAGGGTGAGGGTGCTGACGCCGGAGTTCTTCGAGTACGGCGTCCAGCCGACGCCTGCGACGGCCGTACGGTCCCGCAGTGCCGTGGGCACGGCGTCAGCCCACGTGCGGGGCGAGCCGCGAGCCCGGGTAGGGCGCGAGCAGCGTTTCGCGCCAGGGGCCGTCGAGGAACTCCCGGGCCCGCTTCGGCCAGGTCAGTAGGCGCTCGTCCGGTTCGGTCTCGTCATCCAGGCCGAGCGCGGCATCGCGCGAGCGCTGCAGGGCGAGGTGCGCATCGAGGTCGGTGCCCCAGAAGGTGACGACCTCGGTGTCGCTGAGCAGCACCTCGTACAGGCCGACGAGGCGGTGCCCGTGGTCCGCGAGGATCGGCGCCCGCTCCTCACGGACGGCGGCGAGGTAGTCGAGGGCGGCGCCCGGGCGGACCTGCGCGATCTCGTGCAGGAAGAACGGCGCGGTGTATCCCTCGCTCTTGAGTGCCTGCAGATCCGGCGTGCCGTGGACCGCGCCCATGGGCCGGGAGAACGCCTTGTGCCGCAGGTCGTCGATGCTGGACAGGAACAGCTCCGGCTTGACGTCGTCGTAGATGTCCATCATCTGCCGCCAGCCGCCGTCCCACCCCCCGACACAGTCCCACAAGGTCACGGCCTTGAACTGCTCGTGCCCGGTGATGCCGATGGCGTAGAAGGCGCCGACGAGGTCGATGTCGCGGGAGCGGACGGACAGCCCTTTGGTGAGCTCGGAGTCGCCCGTCGGCATCGACTCGTCCTCGCGCTTGTACGTGGTGAGCCACTTCAGATACTCCAGCGGTCGCTGCGAGTTCATCGGGTGGAAGTAGACCTCTTCGAGCAGGTAGATACCGCGGTGCACGCGTTTTCTCCTCGGTCCTGCCCGGCCCGCGCTAGTGAACCGAGCGCTTGCTTGGTTATGCGGAAGCTAGTCGGGCTTTCCCCGCAGGTCAATAGAGTGCGCACGCTCTTGTTAGCGAACCAAGCATGCGCTAGGTTCGCCTTGCCGGTGGCGCCCCGGCTCATCGAGGAGCAGGTGCGAGGAGGAAGCCCGTGCAGCAGCGACACGCCCCGTCCCCCTACGGCAACTACGCCCACGCGGTCGTCACCGCGGGCGCACGACGGCACCCGGACCGGATCGCCGTCACGTACGAGGGCCGCCTGCATCTGACCTACGCCGAACTGGACGCACGGGTCAACCGCCGCGCGAACGCCCTCAAGCGGGCGGGCATCGGCACGGGGGACCGCGTCGCCGTCCTGCTCCAGGGCACGCTGGGCATCACCGAGACCTACCTCGCACTGGCCAAGGTCGGGGCCACTCTGGTCGCCCTCAACCCGTACTGGAGCGCGGACGTCACGACCACGCTGGTCGAGCGCAGCGCGTGCACCGCCTTCGTGCGCGACGGAGTCTTCGACGCCCTCGCGGCCGACATTGCTCCGAAACTCCCGCGCGTGACGTGCTGGTTGCGGCTGGGTGGGGCCGATGCGGACGCCATCGACCTGGACCGGCTGACCGACGAGGCCTCGGACGAGGCGCCGGAGCCGGGTGCCCATCACGACGACGAACTGGCCCTGTTCTTCACCTCCGGCACGACCGGACTGCCCAAGGCCGTCGTCCACACCCACGCGAGCGCCCTGGCGACGGCACAGCAGTGGCTGGACGTGCCGCACGACGACGAGTCCGCGTTCGGCACCGGCCCGATCATCTGGGGCGTCGGCTACTTCGCCATCGCCGGTCCCGCGCTGTACGCCGGAATGAGGCTGGTCCTGGAGGACGACTTCGGCCCTGACCGCTTCCTGGAAGCCGTACCGGCGCAGAAGATCACCCACATCAGCGTCATCCCCAGCTTCTTCAGCCAGTTGTTCGCCACCGAGGAGCAGACAGGCGCGGATCTCACCTCGCTGCGGGTGATCCTGCTGGGCGGCGAGCCCCTCCTTCCGTCCCTGCGCCGCCGCATCCTGGAGCGCCTGCCGGGTGTGGCGCTGTGCTCCTACTACGGGCAGACGGAGGCGCCGTACACCGTCGTGGGCCGCCAGCACGACGGCAGCCAGGACGTCCGCTCCTCCGGCCGGGCGCGTACCGGTTGCGCCGTGCAGGTGGTCGACAGCGAGGGCCGCCGACTGGTGAACGCCGTCGGCGATGTGTGGCTCACGGGCCCGCACCTGATGCGCGGCTACGACGGCGACACCGAGCGCACGGCCGAGGTGCTGCGGGACGGCTGGTACGTCGGCGGCGACATCGGCATCCTCGACGATGCCGGAACGCTCACCGTGCTCGGGCGGCGGCAGGACGCGATCCGCAGGGCGACGCGGTACGTCCTGCCGGGCGAGGTGGAGGACGCGGCGCTGGGCGTGGACGGCGTCGTCGAGGCGGGCGCGGTCGGGGTGCCGGAGGACGCGGACCGGCAGCGGATCCTGCTCGCCGTGCAGGTACGGCCGGGCGGCGAACTGGACGCCAGGGCCGTCGAGAAGGAACTGGCCGACCGTCTCCCGGAGGAAGCCCGCCCGGACGCGATCCTCGTCACCGAGGCTCTCCCTCACGCCCAGGACTCGTCGGGCGGCCGTGGGAAGCTGCTGCGGCGTGAGATCCGTGAGCGGTGGGGGTACCTGGTGTCCGACCAGGCAGAGCGCGCCGAGCGCTGAACCGGGCAGCAGGGTCAACGAAACGGCGGCCTGTCCGCCTTCCCCGGGACCGGGGAAGGCGGACAGGCCGGTCGTGGCTGCTCCGGCATCAGCGCAGCCGGTAGGCGCGGATCACCGTGTACTCGGCGGTGTTGCCGTCGTCGTCGGCCAGCTTGGCCCGCAGGGAGGCGAAGCCCTTGCCATGGGGACTGCGCGTCTCCGCCCACCACCGCGCGGGGCTTCCCGTACGGTGCACGTCCACGGCAGTCCAGGTGGCGCCGTCGTCGTACGACACCTCAACGGTCAGGTCACGCACCTTCGACTCGGGCGCGCCGGGCTGCCGTTGCAGTACGACGGGTAGGACCATCCGGTGGCCGGCCCGTGCCGAGTTGTCCTGGCGCAGTTCGGGCGTGAACCGGATCGCTGTCACCGGCAAGGACCGCCAGTCGTCGCCGGCGGTGTAACCGGAGCGGAAGGTCCACGCCGCCTGTACGGAGGTCGAGGTGGTGTACCCCTGGCCGCCGCGCTGCGCGGACGTCTCGAGCCGGTACGCCTCCTGCGTCGCCGGCACCGGACCTCGCGCGTCGTAGAACGGGAACGGCACGTCGACGAGCAGCTTGCCGTTCCGGTACAGGCGGGTGTGTCCGGAGTCTCCGAGCGAGAAGCCGGTGTGGCCCGGATCCTGGTCGGCGAAGGGCGGTGTATGGAACATCAGTGTGTTCCCGTGGCGCAGTACGGCGCCGTAGGTCAGCCCCTGCCGGTCGGCGAAGCTCGGGCCGAGCGGGCCGTTGCCCCAACGGAACTCGTCCTTACCGCCCGCTTCGAGGGCTCGCGGCGCCCCCCATTGCTGGAACTCGGACTGGCCCAGGGCGTTGAACCGGTTGAGGACCAGCATCCAGGCGACATCGCGCGCCGAGTAGTAGACGGTGCGCTTGCCGCCGGCGCGGAACTTGATGTTCGGGGTGGCCGCACTGCCTCCCTCGGACGGGAAGGCGTAGGTCCGGAAGGAGGCGGTGCGCTCGTCGGCGCGGTCGTTGTAGAAGACGTGCGTGACCTTCGCCAGGTCGCCGCGCTTCGCCCGTGCGCGGAAGTCGGTGAGGAAGCGGCCGCGCACCACCCAGGCCAGCTCGTAGTCGTACGGGGTGTCGGTGAAGGTGCCGTCCGCGGCCAGTCGCGCCCAAGAGCTGCGCACCACGGAGGTGAGGGTACCGGCGTCGGCGGGCAGTGTTCCCGCCTCCGTGCCCATGTCGGCGGTCTGGATCCGTGCGAAAGAGTTCGCCGACACCAGGGACGAGACGCGGGCGCCCGACGGGGCGGACCGCACGATGCCGACACTGCCGAGGGCACTGGTCGCGCCCTCGCGGGGGGAGAGCACGGTGACGGGTGTCCCCCTGCGGGCGTCGAGCACGACGGTGTCCTCGCCGGTGACCCGTTTCAGGGGCTGGACCACCATGGTGTGGTCGTAACCCCCGTCCGCGGCGGCGGTCACGACATGGACGTCCAGGTGGTAGCGGCCGGGGCGCACGTCGAGCGTCCCGGTGCCGCCCGGGACGTAGAGGTATTGCCTCTCGTCGCGGTCGATGTCGAACAGCGTTACGAAGCTGCCGAGGGCGGGTTCGCCGTCGCGGTCCAGGACCTTGACGGTCAGCGGGTGGTATTCGTGTGCCTTGGTGACGGCGAAGACGCTGCGGACCGTCGTGTCCGCAGCGCGGGCGAGGACGGTGCCGTGGAAGAGACCGGTGGCACTGTCCACGCGGGTGTGGGTGGTGAGAACCGCCTCGGCCCGGCCGCCGGCGGGGATGGCCAGCCGGGCCGGGCTGACCATGAACAGGCCGTCGGGTGCCGGCCGGCCGTCCGGTCCCGTGGCGGTCGCGGAGAGGTCGAGGGTGACGTCCGAGGGACCGGGGTTGCGGTACGTCAGAGTGCTCGTAAGCGGCTGGTCGTCGTCGTGTGGCCAGGTCGTGGTACCCAGCGACAGGCTCGGTGGGTTGACGGTGACGCTCTGGCCGAGGGCGCGGGCGACGTCCACGCGTCCTGCCCCCTGCGCGTACACGTTCAGGGCCGGGTTCGGCTTCGCCGAGTCCATAAGCGCGTCCTTGAGCTGCTCTGCCTTCCAGTCGGGGTGCTGCTGGGACAGGAGCGCGGCGGCGCCCGCGACGTGCGGGGTGGCCATGGACGTACCGGACAGCGATGCGTACTCGGGGGCGCCGTCGACGGGTTCGAGGTCGCTGTCCTTGGAACGGGCGGCCACGATCTCCGAGCCGGGAGCGGTGATGTCCGGTTTGATCGCGCCGTCGCCGACGCGGGGTCCACGGCTGGAGAAGTCCGTGAGCGCGTCGTCGGCATCGACCGCGCCGACGGCGAGCGCGGCGTCGGCACTGGCGGGGCTGCCGACGTCCTGGTCCATGCCGGTGTTGCCTGCGGCTATCGCGAAGAGCGTGCCGTACTCGGCGCTGAGGGTGTTGACGGCTTCCTCCAGCGGGTCGATGCCCGGTGTGTCCGTGCCGCCCAGACTCATGTTGACCACACGGGCGCGCGGGGCGGCCCACTGCATGCCGGCCAGGATCGCCGACTCCTCGCAGCCGCGGTCCACACAGACCTTGCCGATGAGGAGGGAGGCATCGGGGGCGACACCGGTGTACCTGCCGCCGGAAGCGGCACCGTCGCCGGCGACGATCGACGCGACGTGCGTTCCGTGGCCGACGGCGTCGGTGGTGTCGGGTGCGGTGGTGAAGTTCTCCTTCTCGACGATGCGCGAGGCGAAGTCCCGGTAGGTGTCGTCGACACCGGTGTCGAGGACCGCGACCTTGACGCCGGTGCCGGTGTACCCGGCCTGCCAGGCTGCGGGGGCGCCGATCTGCGGCACGCTGACGTCGTCGCTGGCCTTCAGCTTCGCGTCCAGCCAGACACGGGACACGCCGCTGGCGAGCTGTCGCTCCCCGGTGCCGGCGGCGCGCGCGGTCAACTGCGACCACAGCGGTGCGGCGGCACCGCGGCCGGGCCGCACCGCGGCGAGGCGCAGCCCGGGCACGGTACGGGTCAGGCGGGCTCCCGCCTTGCGTACGTCGTCCCGCAACCGCTGCGAACCGCCGTCCTGTGCGCGGTACTTGACGATGAGTGGAACCCCGTGCGAACTGTCGTACCCGGCATCCGCCAGCCCGGTCACATCGAACAGACGGCGATCGAGGGCACCCGAGGCGATGAGAGCGAGGGCGTCGTCGGGGACGACGTACTGGTGGCCGGAGTCCTCGTAGCGCGTGAAGGCCATGCTGCTGCGGCCTTCGCCGGGGGTGACGGAGACGGTGTCACCGGCGAGCACGACCTGATCTCCGGTCAGAAGAGTGAGGGGGACGGTGGTTTCGGCGGCCCCGGCCGGGCCGGTTCCGGTCGCGGTCCGCCACGAGGACGGAGCGACGGTGCCGGGGACGGATGCTGCTGCGGACGGGCCTGCGGGTCCTGGGAACACGCTCAGGGCGAGTGTGAGCAGGACGAGGCAGCCCGCCCCGCGTCTTCTGCGAGGCAAGCGTTCCTCCTGGTGGGGCGGAGCGCCGGGGCATGGCCGACGGCACTCCACAGGGTGGCGTTGTCAGGGGCGAAGCCCGCTCGTGACGACCCCGTTGTCGGCCGGGCGCGAGCTCCTCGCGTACGGCAAGCTTGTCGTGCACACGAAAAGTAGCAACGGTGGGCGCCAAAAGGCCACAGCAACTTGACAGTTTCGAACAGATCCGACGGGTCACGCCCAGCGTCCCGCGAGTCGAACAGCCGCGGCGGGAGCAGGCCGGTGGCCCACCCCGTTGCGCTGGTTCAGGCCGGGCCGCTCCTCTCACCGGCGGCCTGCTGCGCGAACGGGTGGCGGAGGTGGCGGCTCAGGTCGCCGAGGTAGTCGTTGATCATGCGGCGGTGTTCGAAGCGCCAAGTGCCGTCGACTCGGCGGAACCTGTCGTGATAGCGACCCGACACAATCGGCTGCAGGGGCAGTTCGTCCGTGCACTGCAGGACGGTGACGTAGGAGCGGCACGTCGCGGTGCCCCTCTCGTCGTCCACGTCGAGGATCAGGTTCGTGGTGACGTGCCGGGTGTGGGGTGTGCCGTTGTCCGGGTAGGTCCGCACCCAGTCCTCGTACATGGCCCGGATCTCGTCGCGGCCCGCGTACTCCTCTCCGGTCTCGTGGACGTGGATGACCGCGTCGGTGAAGAGCTCCCCCACTCCGGCGAAGTCACCGCTGTCCAGCAACTCCGCGTATCGGTAGATCAGTTGAGGCACAGCCACGTGCCCGGACGGCGACTGGCTCATCGGCTCGCACACCCCTCGCTGATCTGGTCGATGCGGGGCATCAGCACGTCTGCCTTCTCCGACGGCAGCCAGAAGATGCAGCGGTGGACGCCCATCGCGGCATAGCGCTCGATCGCGGCCGGGTGCGGCTTGGCGTTGAAGAGGGTGACTGGCACCCGGCCACGTCCGCGCTCTTCGGCGAGGGTCTGCAACTCGTCGATCCGCCTGGCCAGTTCGGCGTCGAAGTCCTCGGGCTCGGCTGACCGGAAGGCGGCGGAGTCCCAGTCGTCGCTGCCGTCACGGAAGGGCATCCACTCGTCGCCATAGGCGAGCACGCGGTCCAGGACACGGGGGCCTCCGCCGCCGACGAGAACGGGCGGTCGCGGACGCTGGACCGGCTTGGGCCACGACCACAGGGGGTCGAAGTCGACCATCCTGCCGTGATATGAGGCCTCGTCCTGGGTCCAGACGGCGGTCATCGCCTCTATGCGTTCCTGCATGAGGCGCCAACGGGTAGCGGGGTCGGTGCCGTGGTTGCGTATCTCCTCGGCGTTCCAGCCGGCGCCCACACCGAACAGGAAGCGTCCCCCGGAGACGAGGTCCAGTGAGGCGATCTGCTTGGCCAGCAGGATCGGGTCCCGCTGGGCGACCAGGCACACCGCCGTACCGACGCGTACGCGCGAGGTGGTGGCCGCTACGGCGGTCATGGCCACGAAGGGCTCCAGCGCGTGCGCGAACTCCCTCGGCAGTTCACCGCCCGTGGGCCACGGCGTGTCCCGGGAGACCGGGATGTGGGTGTGCTCGGGGAAGAAGACGGACTCGAACCCACGGGCCTCGGCGGCGGCGCCGAAGTCGACCGGGGACATCGAGTAGTCGGTCGGGAACATCTGCAGCCCGAACAGCATGCGTCACCGCCTGCGGGGAGGGAGAGAAGCCGGCCGGCCGGGGGACACATCACCGGCCGCCCGGGTACGGGGAGCGGATCGTCCGGGTCAGAGCACCGCCTCGGGATGCACTATGTGTGCCTGCGCGTGCCACGGCTGGTGGGCCTGGAAGCCGCCGTCCACAATGATCGTCTGGCCGGTTACGTAGCGGCCGGCGTCCGATGCCAAGAAGACGATGACCGAGGCGATGTCCTCGGGTTCGGCGAAGTCGGGGACGAGGAGGTTGTCGCGGTAGATGCCGAGCTTCACCGGGTCGAGGTTGCCGCGGGCGGTCGGGCTGAGCACAAGTCCGGTGGCGACGGCGTTGCAGCGGATGCCGAGTTTCCCGTGCGAGGTGGCGACGGAACGGGTCAGCGAGTACTTCGCGGCCATGGATGCGGCGTAGGCGACGTGGTTGGTGTCGCCGCTGAATCCGGCGGTGGAACCGACGTTGACGATCGTTCCTCCGCCAGTGGTGAGCATGGCCGGGATGGCGTGGCGGCAGCCGAGCACCGCTCCGTGCAGGTTGACGGCCATCGTGCGGTCCCACACCTCGTTCGGGGTGGAGACGACGTTCAGGTCGCTGCCCTCGACCTCGCGGTTGTAGGCGACCGCGTTGTTGACGAGGACGTCGAGGCGGCCGAAACGGGCGAGCGTCTCCTCGACCGTGCGGACCACATCTGGCTCCTTGGCGACGTCACCGACCACCGCGTGGGCGTCTCCGCCGGTGTCGCGTATCTCGTCGGCGACCGCGTGGGCGCCGTCGCCGTTGATGTCGAGGATCGTGACACGCGCCCCGTGGGACGCCAGGGACAGGGCCGTCACACGGCCTATACCCTGTGCGGCGCCGGTGACGATCGCGGCCGTGCCGTGCAGTGAGTCCGTGTCTGCCGAAGAATTCATCCCCGCTCCTCAGTCGTACACCGGGCCGGCGAGCGAGCCGCCGTCCACGACGAATTCGGCGCCCGTGCAGTACGACGACTCGTCACTGGTCAGGAACAGCACCGCGCGGGCGATCTCCTCGGGCCGGCCGACCCGGCCCAGCGGCAGCTTCGCGAACGCGGCCTTCGCCTCTTCGGGCATCGCCTCGATGCCGTCCGGGGCGATCATCGCGGTGGCCACGCTGCCCGGGGCCACGGCGTTGACCCGGATGCCCCTCGGCCCCAGTTCCAGGGCGGCGGTACGGGTCATGCCGCGCACGGCCCACTTGGAGGCGGAGTAGGCGACCGTGCCGGCGACTCCGACGAAGGCGTTGATGGACGCGGAGTTGACGATGGTTCCGCCACCCGCGGCGGCGATCGCCGGCGCCGCGGCCTTCATACCGAGGAAGACGCCGACCTGGTTGACCTCGACAACACGCCGGAACTGCGCCGCGGTGGTGTCGGACACGGAGCCCATGTGCAGGATGCCCGCGTTGTTGACCAGCGCGTCGAGCCGGCCGAAGGTCCCCGTCGCCACCTCGACAGCCCGACGCCACTGCCCCTCGTCCGTGACATCCAGTCGTACGAAACGCGCGGCCACGCCGAGTTCGGCCGCGAGCTTCTCGCCGGGCTCCTCCAGTACGTCGCCGAGCAGAACCTGGGCGCCCTCGGCGACGAAGAGCCGGGCGATCGCCTCGCCCTGTCCCCGCGCGGCGCCGGTGACGAGGGCGACCCGGCTGGCGAGCCGTGCGAGGGCGGTCTGTTTCGTGGTCATGGCCGGCGGCTCCGCTCGTACTTCTCCCGTGCCTGGCGTGCCGCCTGGTTGGCCACCTCAATGGCCCGTTCCGAGTCCGCCTGGAAGGCCGACCAGTTGTCCTCGCGCCGCAGGGTGGCGTCCTGGAAGTGCGGGATGACGTATTCGGCGAAAAGCTCCAGTGAGCGGAGGGTGTCGGTGTGGTCGGCCCAGTCCTGCAGCATGATCAGGTAGGTGCCGAAGCCGCCGGAGGTCTCCTGGAGGCCTTCGATGTGCTCAATCGCGTCCTGCGGCGTGCCGATGACACCCATGCCCGTGTGCCGGAACACATCCAGTTTGGAGGCGTCCGGTGGCAGCCCCGCTCCCTCGATGAGGTTGCGCAGGATGCCGGCGTCGCGGAAGAAGTACTCGCCCGACTCCTCGATGCCGTAGGCCACTTGGTCCTCGGCCTTGGTGTGAGTGGGCGCGATGTGCAGGGGAGTGACCAGGCGCCAGCGGGAGCGGTCGGGGGCCGGCAGCCCCGCAGCGACCGCCTCCTCTTCGGCGATCCGCCAGTGTGCGGCCAGCGCCTCCTTGCCGGCCGGGGTGGAGACGGTCAGGGCCAGCATGGGCAGGCCCAGTCGGCCGGCCAGGCGCGGGCCCGACGGCGAGGCGACCGCGGTGACGAGGATCTCCGGACGCGGGCGGGTGTAGGGCTTCAGATGCAGCTGCGCCTGTACCAACTCGAACCACTCGGTCTTCCGGTCGATGCGCCCGTCCTGGTCGAGCAGGGCGAGGATCGCCTCCAGCGACTCCTCCATGCGCTCACGGGCGCTGGTGTAGTCGATGCCGAGCATGGCGGCGTCGGACGGCAGCGCCCCGGGACCGACGCCGATGACGGCCCGACCGCGGGTGAGGTGGTCCAGCAGGACGATCCGGTCGGCGACGTTGAAGGGATGGTGGTACGGCAGCGAGATGACACCCGTGCCGAGTTTGATCTGCCTGGTGCGTTGCGCGGCGGCGGCGATCATGATCTCGGGGCTGCCGAAGATCTCCCAACCGCCGGAGTGGTGCTCGCCGAAGTACAGCTCGTCGAAGCCGAGCACGTCCAGTTTCTCGGCCAGTTGGAGGCTGCGTTCGAGGTCCCAACTGGGGTTGCCGCTGGGGCGATACAGCGGCGGCAGGAAAACGCCGAACCGCATCCGGTTTTGAACCTCGTGGACCATACAGCCTCAGCTCCGTCCCTGCTCACACCTGTCCGGGCGCTCTCCGGCTCGCGGGCGGGCACGCCCCAACGGGTCACTTGACCAAGCGCCTGCTTGGTTTCAGCTTCTTTGCGGCGCCCATCCCCTGTCAAGGTCGCTGCATCATCGGATGGCGCCTCGACCGAACGTGAGCGCGAGAGGAAGGCGCGCGGTGCACAGTTCGCGAATGTGATCCAGCGGTTCGAAACCGGGGGCAGCGTTGCCCCAGGACGCCCGTACAGGGTGTGCGTCGACCCGCCACCGACCGCGCTCATCACGACACCCTGGGGTCCGCCCGAAGAACGGCAACATGACCGGCACCGACGAGCACTGCGGGTGACGCAACGCTGGCCGGAATGCGCACAGCGCGGGCAGACCGGTAGGTCGCCCCGGCCCTCTGACGCCGGGGCCGCCCACCTTCCACCTCCGGCCCGACACGGTCGCAGTGGACGAGGCCTGCTCCTGCTGCAAGAGCCGAGTCCCGCTGAGCCACCAGACGGTCGGGCCCGGCCAGCGCCCGAGCGCCTGGATGATACGGAGGGAACACCTCATCCCCGTCTACTCACAACTGGATGTAGACGCTCTTGGTGTACAGGTACGTATCCATATGCGCAGCGCTCCCCTTGGAGCCGTACCCGCTGAGCCTCGTCCCGCCGAATCCGACCAAGGGATCGATGTAGCCGTAACAGTTCACCCACATCGTGCCTGTGTGCACGCCCTGGACCACCCGAAGAGCGGTGGACAGATTCTGCGACCACACCGCTCCCCCGAGGCCGTAGTCGCTGTCGTTGGCGATGGCGATCGCCTCGTCCACGTCGTCGAACGGCAGAATCGACAGAACCGGGCCGAAGATCTCCTCACGGGCGATCCGCATCTCATTGGTCACGCCGCCGAAGACGCTCGGCTCCAAGAAGTATCCGCTCTTGAACTCGTCCCCGAGCCGCCCGCCGCCGCGGAGGAGTTCGGCTCCTTCGTCTCGTCCGATGTCGATATAGGACAGCACCTTGTCCAACTGGGGTTGAGAGATGACCGGGCCCAACGTGGCAGCGGCGTCCAGGCTGTGCCCGACCCGCAGGGTGTCCGTGAACGCCAGCAGACGCTCGGTGAACTCGTCGACGACGGTCCGCTGCACCAGCACCCGGGTGCCGGCGAAGCAGATCTGACCGGAGTTGGCGAAAACGCCCATCGCAGCTCCCGGTACGGCCTTGTCCAGGTCCGCGTCCGAGAACACGATGTCCGCCGACTTGCCTCCGAGCTCCAGCTGCAGCTTCTTGATGTTCACGGTGGACGCCTCGATGATGCTGCGCCCTGTCTGCGTCGATCCGGTGAAGGCGATGCGGTCGACGTCGGGATGGGCTGCCAGCGCATGGCCGGCTTCCTTGCCCAGGCCGGTGACGACATTGACGACTCCCGCCGGCACTCCGGCTTCGTGCAGGATCTCGACCACCCGCAGTACCGACAGAGAGGCATCCTCGGACGGCTTCAGCACGGCGGTGCACCCACTGGCCAGCACCGCGCCGATGATCCAGAACTGACTGTTGAGCGGGCCGTTCCAGGGGATGATTCCGCCGATGACCCCGACCGGGGCCTTCAACGTCATCGTGGCGACGTTGCCGGGAATGCCGTTCATCAACGTCTCACCTGTGATGTTGGCCGCCTGCGCGGCGAAGAACGACAGCATCTTCATCAAGGCAGGCTTGCTGTTGCGCAATCTCGAGACCGGGGCGCCCATGTCCATGGCCTCGATCTGGATCAGTTCCTCGAATCGTTCGTCGAGGAACTGAGCGACGTGCGTCAGCAACGCCTGGCGCTCGTACGGGGTCCACGTACTCCACTGGCCTTTGAACGCCTTGCGTGCGGCGAGGACCGCGCGATCGACGTCGAGCTGATCACCTGCGGCGAGCCGCGCAAGGACCTCACCCGTCGACGGATTGACGGTGGTCAGTGTCCGCCCGGACGCGGCCGGGACGCTTCGGCCGTCGATGACGAGCTGGTGCACGTCGCGGGAGAAAAAACTCTGGGCCTGCTCACACAGAGCGAAGTTCTGCTGGGATGTCGTCACTTGCTTCCCTCTCACCTGACCTTCGGCACTTCGTCAGTCGAAGACGAAGACGCCCTTGCCGATCTGGCGTCGATCGAACAGTTCGTAGGCCCGCTCCGCGTCGTCCAGCCGGAACTCATCGGTGAACAGCGACTCCACGTCGAGGCCACGCTCGGCCACGAACAAAGCGCACTCCTCCTGGAGGTTCTTGCTGAAGGTGAGCGAACCCACGACGGTCTTCTGCAACTGGATGAGTTCCTCGCTGTCCAACTCGACTTTGCCGAAGACCCCGACCATGCATGCGGTTCCCCAGCGCCTGAGTGCCTGGACCGCTTGTTGACGCACGGTGGAGTTGGCGCTGCATTCGATGGACTTGTCCGCGCCCTCGCCGTGGCGGGTGAGTTCACGAACTGCGGACACGGGGTCCTGCTTGTGGGCGTCGACGACGTGGTCGGCGCCGAACCGTTCGGCCATCTCCAATCGCGAGGGCTCGACGTCGATGGCGATGACCCGAGCGCCGAAGGCCTTGGCCAGCATGGTGCAGCTCAGACCCACGGGCCCCTGCCCGAAGATCGCCACGGTCTCATCGGCGGACAGGCCGACCCTCTTGATGGCCCCGAAGGCCGTCCCGGTACCGCACGAGATGGCCGCGCCGGACTTGAACGAGAGCGAGTCGGGCAAGCCGATGAGCGTGTGGGCGGGAACCTTCATGAAGTCCGCGTGCCCGCCGTCGCCGTCGAGCCCGCCGAAGACCGTGCGTGTGTTCGGACAGTACTGCGTCCAGCCGGAGCGGCAGTACCGGCAGGTGCGGCACCCGTCGTAGTGGTGGACCATGACCCGGTCTCCGACCCTGACCTCGCTGGGGCGCACGGCGTCACCGACGAGCTCGACGACGCCGCACGGCTCATGCCCTTCGATCACCAGCTGAGACTCGCTACGAAGCGGGCCGTGGAGGTGATTGAGGTCGCTTCCGCACATGCCGGAGGCCTTCATACGGATCACGACTTCGTCAGGCCCGGGTACCGGATCCGGAAACTCACGGACATCGAGCTTGCCTTCGCCCAGGAAGAGAACGGCTTTCATGTCAACGATCCTCGATGGTCAGGAGGCGGACGGCGCCGGCGACGCCGTGTGGGATAGCCGGCAGCGGACTTGTAGCGCCGGAGCGCCCCTCCATCGGCGAGATGAGAGGGGCGGGTCTTCCGGCGGCTCCCGCGAGATCAGCCCGAGAGCGACGTGCCGGGTGAGGGATCCGACGCTCGCGGTGCGGCGTGCGCGGCGCTGGGCCTGTCCGGCGCTTCAGCGGTGCCGCCGTCCGGGGCGATCTGCTCCAGCGCCTCACGAGAGGTGTCCACACCGGCGACAGCGTTGAGTAGGGTGACGACGACGTACATGCCCGATACGGCCAGGATCACCCCGAGGACACCTGCGCTGTGGAACAGCCACAGGACGATGAAGGGGGAGAAGATCAGGCCGACGCGACCGACCGTCTGTGCGAAACCGCCGCCACGGAAGCGGAAGGCCGTGGGGAAAAACTCTGGGGTCGTTCCCAGCCCCAGGACCAGGAACGACGCGACCGTGGCGACCAGGATGAAGCCGACGGCGATGACCAACGCGGGCTCCGCCATAAAGGGATAGATGCCCGCGAAGATCGCCGCGAGCGTCCCGAACAGCATGATGCTGCGCCGCCGGCCGAGGCGGTCGACGATGAACGCGCACAGCAGAGGTCCCGCGACGTAGCCGGACATGATGGCCGCGTTGAACCCGAGGGACTTCGACACGGTCATCCCCTGCTCCACGAAGAACGTGGGCATCCATCCGGTGACGGCGTAGGAACCGAACAGACAGGTCATGGTCAGGACCAGGGCCATCAACGTCCGTCGGATGACAGGACGCGAGAACAACACCGTGACCGGCACCCACTCGGCCTTCTCGTCCGCTGCGTCAGCCGCCTGGTGCACGACCGGATCAGGGCTGAGCCCCTGGGTCGAGAAGCCGGACTCCCTCTCGATCCTCCGGATAACGGCCTCGGCGTCCTCGTACCGCCCGCGGGACTCCAGCCATTGCGGGGACTCCGGCATGTTCCGGCGCATCCACCAGGCGATGAGCGCACCCACTCCCCCGATGACGAACATCCCGCGCCAGGACCATGCGGGAATGACCACCCAGCCGAGGAGCGAGGACAGCGAAACTCCGAGCCCGGCGAAGATTCCGAGCACGCCCAGGTATCGGCCCCGGTGACCACGCGGAATGAACTCGGTGATCATGCCGTAGCAGATGACGTACTCGGCCCCCATCCCGATGCTCATCACGCCTCGCAGGGCGATGAGCACCTCCATCGACGGTGCGAGTGCCGCGCACAGAGCCAGGATCCCGAAGAGTGCGAGGCTGAACTGGAAGGCGAAGGCACGTCCGACCCGATCGCTGAGCCAGCCGGCGAAGGCCGCTCCGATCGCGAGGCCGGCGAACGTGACCGACAGGAAGAGCGAGTTCAGCTCCAGCGTCGAGAAGCCGGTGTCCAGCATCGATGCGAGCACGCCGGCCGAGAGCGTGTTGTCGAACGAGTCGAAGAACATGCCGAGGCTGACCAGCAGCGCCAGGCGACGGTGGAACCTGCTGATCGGAAAACTGTCGAGCCGCAGGACCGCGTTGACGGGCGTGTTCATCGGCCGACACCTCCCAGCCGGGCCGGGCCCGCGGCGTGACGGGAGCTGGTGGAGTCATGGGGACTGCCAGAGAGCGGGGGCCGTCCCAGGACGGCTTTCACGGTGCGAGTGTGGTCGCCCAGGCTGAGAGTTTCGCATGGGTTCGATCGACATTGTCCGATCATGCGGCTACTACCTTTGGCTTGGTGCTCGGTGCGCGACGGCGCGAACACGACGGTGTGTTGATGAACCGCTTTTTCTTGCGGGTGGACCGTCTCGATCAACATGAACCGGCGACTGGGCCTTGATGCGTCGTGTCGGCGGTTCAGCAGCGACGGTGCGCGGCTCCTCGCAGCGGTGCTTGAAGATATCCGGCATTGTGAGACTTCGTCAATGGCCGGAACGAGATGGTCTGGCTTTGTCGGCACACTTCAAGGAGTGGGCGAGTTCCCCGCCCGGTCGAGTCGGCGAGCCCGCCGGAGACGACTGTGGACGCGCCTGATCGGGCCACGAGCACCGTCCCGGGCACTCGGGGCCACACCTGTGCGATGTCACCTACCGGCGTCGTGATACTGGCCCGCGGCGCGGGCCCTCTGGGTGGCCAGTTCGATCACCAGGTCAAGGTTGGGGGTCGGGACCTGCATCAGTTCGGCCAGGTCCAGGGGGACACGGAACATGGCGTCGATCTCCATGGGCCGGCCGGCCAGAAGGTCCTGCGCGATGCTCTGGAGATGGCCGGACTTCGCCAGCTTGCCCAGACCCTCGTAGGGATCGCCAGGGTCGCAGCCCAGGGCGCGGGCAATGGCGGCACCCTCGGCTGCCATGTCCTTGGCGGCGGCGGCGACGGCGGGCTTGTCGAGAACGTCCTTCATGGGTGAGGCACTGAGGACTGCCAGCGAGCCCCCGATCAGGTTCATCAGCAATTTGACCCAGACCGCGTCACGGATCCTCGGCGTGACGGTGACTTCCAGGCCGCTCGGGTTCAGGAGCGACGCCAGTGCGTCGAGCCGCGCATCGGACCGGCCGTCGGGGCGCCCGACGAGCAGCCGGTTGCGCGCGTTCTCGGCTCGGATCACCCCCGGCGCGACCACGCTGCAGGCGGTGTACGCCACCGCGCCCACGGCGCGCTCCGGGTCGACGTGGTCCCACAACGCCCGCCCGGGATCCAGCCGCCCAAGGTGCGTGCCGTCCAACGCCCCACCGTGCGCGTGGAAGTACCACCAGGGAATGCCGTTCATGACGAACAGCGCCAGGCCGTCCTCATGCAGCAGGGAACCGATCTGCTCGGCGATGGCCGGCAGGGCTGGGGCCTTGACTGCGACGATGACGATGTCCTGCGGCTCCAGGTCCCCGGGTCGGTCGGTGGCCGCCGGGTGCGAGACCAGCTCTCCGTCCCGGGTCTCCACCCGCAGCCCCTGCCGTCGGATCGCGGCCAGCTGCTCACCACGAGCGATCAGCGAAACCTCGGCTTCTCTTTCGGCTAGGCGTCCGGCGATGTGTCCGCCGACGGCCCCTGCGCCGTACACGCAGATTTTCATGTGCGCTTCCTGTTCCGTGTCATGCCGGTCGGTCGAACTGTCGGCGTCTCTGTGCTGCGGCGGCGCTGAGGAAGGAGATGTCGTTGCCGGTGGAGACGTAGCCGGCGCCGAGTTCCAGGTATTGACGGACGAGGTCGGGCCGTCCGCCGAGTCCGCCGATGCCCACCGCCTTGCCATGGGCGCGGCACGTGTCGATGACGTGGAGGAACGCCTTGTGCACCTCGGGGTGGTCCACCTGCCCCGGGACACCCAGCTCGACGCTGAGGTCGCTCGCGCCCACGAAGAGGATGTCCACGCCGTCCACCGCGGCGATCGCCTCGGCCGCGTCCAGGCCGGCCCGGGACTCGATCTGGGTCACCACCATGGAGCCCTGGTCGAGCTCACGGACGGTCTGATCGACGGGGAGGGACCGGTAGAGGAGTTGGGGCGCCGCACCCGCCAGGGAGCGCTCGCCCCAAGGCGCGTGCTTCACAGCACGCACCGCGGCACGTGCCTCGTCGGCGGACTGCACTCCGGGCACAACGATCCCCATCGCGCCAGCGTCCATGACCCTGGCGATGAAGAACGGGTCCGGGCCGGGGACGCGGACGAGAGGAGTGACTCCCAGGTGGGTGCAGGCCATGCAGATCTGGCCCGCGGCCTCCAGGGGAAAGCTGCTGTGCTCCATGTCGATGTAGATCGAATCGAACCCGGCTGTGTGCGCGATGGCGGCGATGTCGACAGTCCGCACCAGCCGGACGGTCATCGAGAACACCGGCTCGCCCCGGGACAGCTTCTCCTTGACGGGATTGCGCAGCAGAGGGGTGGCTTCACTGGTCATGTTCTGACGGCTCCTGACCGACTCGGGGTGTCTCAGCCGAACAGCGTCGGCAGCGTCTGCGCCTCGTCCTCGAACCCGTACACGGATTTGACCTCGAGATATTCGTCGAGCCCGAACCTGCCCATCGAGCGGCCGATGCCGGACTGCTTGTAGCCGCCCATGGGCGTGTACGAGTCCGTGGCCGCGCCGTTGTAGCTGATCCGTCCGGCGCGCAGCCCGTTCACCACGCGGCGGGCGTTCGTCCGGTCGCCGCCGAAGACATAGCCGCCGAGCCCGTAGGGCGAGTCGTTGGCGATGCGCAGGGCGTCGTCCTGGGCGCGGTAGGGCAGGACGGCCAGGACGGGGCCGAAGATCTCCTCGCGGGCGATCCTCATGTCCGGGGTGACCGAGGTGAACACCGTGGGCTGCACGAAGTAGCCCCGGGCGAGGCCTTCGGGGCGCTCGGCGCCGCCGGTGACGAGGCGGGCGCCCTCGTCGAGACCGCTCTGGATGTACTCCCTGATCGACTTGAACTGGGCGGCGCTGACGACGGGGCCCATGGTCGTCGAGCTCTCCAGGGGGTCGCCCAGCCGGTAGCGGCGTGCCTCGTCGACCAGGAAGGGCACCACCTGCTCGACCTGGCTCTCGTGCACCAGCATCCGGCTGGGGGCGTGGCAGGACTGGCCGGCGTTGAAGAAGCAGCGTTGGACGTTCCAGCGCGCGGCCTGTTCGAGGTCGGCGTCGGGCAGCACGATGTTGGCCGACTTGCCGCCCAGTTCGAGGCAGACCCGTTTCACGGTGCCCGCGGCGGCGGCCCCCACCAGCTTGCCGGCGGCGGTGGACCCGGTGAAGGAGATCATGTCTACGCCCGGGTGGTGGGACAACCTGTCGCCCACGTCCCGGCCGGTTCCGTTGACCAGGTTGAACACGCCCGGCGGCACGTCGGCCTCGTGCAGCACCTCGGCGAGGAGAGCACCGCTCGCGGCGGAGTTGAGGCTGGGCTTGGCGACCACCGTGCACCCGGCGGCCAGCGCGTAAATGACCTTGATCACGCCCGTCTGGATCGGCCAGTTCCACGGTGAGATCAGCGCGCAGACGCCGATCGGCTCGCGCCGGACGACGGCGCCGCCCACCCGCGACTCGAAGGGGTACTCGCGCAGCAGGTCGCGGGCCACCCTCATGTGCTGGGCCGGTCCGGTGACCTGGGCGCGGTTGCCGACGGGAATGCCGACCTCGCGCGCGATCAGCTCGGAGAACTCGTCGAGGCGTGATTCGTACGCGTCGATGACGCGGTCGATCAGCGCGATCCGTTCTTCCACCGAGGTGGTGGAGAAGCTTTCGAACGCGTCCTGGGCCGCGGCGACCGCGCGGTCCGCGTCCGCGGCGGTGCCGAGCGCCACCCGAGTGAAGACCTCCTCGCGGGTGGGGTCGATGAGCTCCAGTTCGTGGGGCTCGATCGGCTCGGTCCATCGACCGTCTATATAGAGGTGCGGGTACTGCCTCATGAGCGGCTCGGTCTCCTCGGCATGCGTGTGGCTTGTCGGGTCGGTCAACTGCTGTGGGTGTAGCCGCCGTCGCACGCGATCGTCTGACCGGTGATGAACGCGGACGCCGGTGCGGCCAGGAAGAACATGACGCCGACCAGGTCGGTGGGGACCATGTTCCGCGGGATGCACTGCTGGGACGCCGCGCGCGCACGGGCCTCGGCGGGCTGATCGCGCTCGACCTCCGTGGTGACCATGCCCGGCCGCACGCAGTTGACGGTGATCCCGTGGCCGCCCAGCTCGCGCGCCAGGGAGTTGGTCATACCGATCACTGCCGACTTGGAGGTGACGTAATGGAGATAGTTGCCGACGCCTCGGGTCACCGCGTCGGAGGAGATGTTGATGATGCGGCCGAAGCCCGCCTCGCGCATGTACCGGGCCACCGCCCGCACGCACAGATAGCTCCCGGTGACGTTGACCTTCAGCACCTGCTCCCACTGCGCCACCGGGATCTGGTCGAACGGCCCCTTCTCGATGGTCGCGAAGATCGACGCGTTGTTGATCAGTACGTCGACCCGGCCCCACTTCTCGATGACGGTGGCGACCATCGCCTCGACGGACGCCTCGTCGGCCACGTCCACCCTGACGGCCAGGCCGACCCCGCCGACGTCATGGATCTCCTTGACGACCAAGTCCGCCTTGCCGACGTCGAGGTCGGCGACCACGGCGAAGGCTCCGGCCGCGGCGAACTGGCGGGCCAGTTCGCGGCCGATGCCCTGGGCGGCACCGGTGACGACAACCACTCGCCGCTCGACGCCAAAATCCCGCGCCGACGCCGGCACGCCGGAGTCATAGGGAGTGTGAGTCAGGGGTGTCGTCGTCATCGTCGATCCTCGCGGCGTCGCACTTCATCCAGGGGGCTCTTGAACGTTATCCCGCATTATGGGATATCGTCAACGAAGGCTATCGGTCCTGATCGGCTTCGGCCGCGGGACGACACCCGTTTTGTGAAGGAGTAGAGATGCGCGTCAGCAAGGCATCCGACACCGGCAGTGAGCGCGTCGGGACCATGCGTGAGGGAACGCTCGACCAGAAGCACCTCCTGGTCGGCGAAGACGGCTCGCCCAACAATTACGACCTGAACATGGGCCTCACCGGCGGTGGCGGCTGGCGGACCCCTCGCCACCGGCACAACTTCGACCAGATCCGCTACGTCATTCAGGGCCGGCTGCCCTACACCGAGAGCCACGTGCTGGAGGAAGGCTGGGTGGGGTACTTCCCCGAGAGCGTCCACTACGGCCCCCAGGAGCGCCCCGAGGGCCTTCGCACCATGGTGCTGCAATGCGGCGGGGCGAGCGGCGCCGGCTACCTCAGCGTCGCGCAGCGTGAGGCAGTCAACGCCGAGCTGGCCAGGACCGGCGAGTTCAAGAAGGGCCTGTACCACTACACCGACGCCAACGGTGTACCCCAGACCAAGGACGGCTCGGAGGCGATCTTCGAGCACGCCACAGGCGGCAAGCTCGAGTTCGCGACCCCGCGCTACACCGACGTCATCGCGATGAACCCGGAGGCCTACGCCTGGCAGGAGAGCGACCCCGGCGTCTCGGAAAAGTGGCTCGGCAGCTTCACGGAACGCGACCTGCGGATCGGGTTCCTGCGCCTGGACGCCGGCGCGGTCTACCAGGCGGGCCTGCACCCCTCCATCGAGATCCTCTTCCAGATCAACGGCAGGGTGACGACAGGCGGCGAGAAGTACGGTCCCGAGACCGGCTACGAGTTCCTAGCGGGCGAGGGTCCGGTGCCCGTCGAGGCCGTCGAGCCGACCGATTTCTTCCGCGCGGTGCTGCACAGGTTCTGAGTCGACACCGGTCGCCGGCCACCGCCTGACCTTCCGAGAAAGAGCTCATGCCCATGACCCATTACGCCGGCCGTCCGGCGTTGCTCCGGGAACTCGCCGAAGCAGGGGTGCCGGCGGACACGTCACCACGGCGACGTTCCGAATACGCGTACGACGCCTCCAACTACCGAGTCGAACCGCTCGCGGTCGTCTTCCCGCGCACCGTCGACGACGTCGTGGCCGCCCTCGCGGCGTGCCGGGCGAGCGGCTCCCCGGTCATCGCCCGAGGGGGCGGAACATCCATGGCGGGCAACGCCGTCGGCCCCGGTGTCGTCCTGGACTTCTCACGGCACATGGACCGCGTCCTCGCCGTCGATGAGGAGGCTGGCACGGCCGACGTCGAACCCGGCGTCGTCCTCGCGACCCTGTCCCGCGAGGTGGAACGGGCCACCGGCGGTCGCCGCACGTTCGCGCCCGACCCTTCGTCGAAGAATCGCGCCACGGTCGGCGGAGCGATCGGCAACGACGCCTGCGGCAACCACTCCGTACGCTACGGCCGCACCTCCGACCACGTGGCGGAGATCGACCTCGTCACGTCCGACGGTGCGCGCCTGACGGCGACCGAGACAGGCCTGCAGGCCACCGATCCCTCCGACACGTTCTCCGTCATCCGGGCGGCTGCCCTCACGGCGTCGCTGACCCGGCTCGCGCAGGAGAACCTGAGCGCTCTCCGCCTCGAACTGGGCCGCATTCCCCGGCAGGTCTCCGGCTATCACCTCGACAATCTCCTGCCGGAGAAGAAGTTCAACATCGCGCGCGCCGTTGTCGGTTCCGAGGGGACGTGGGCCATCGTCGTCGGGGCTCGCATGAAGCTCGTACCGAAGCCGGCGAGCGCGCTGCTCGTCTGCCTCGGCTACGAGGACGTAGTCGACGCCGCCCGCGACATCCCGACGATCCTCGAATTCTCTCCGGCCGCCGTCGAGGGCACCGACGAGGCCATCGTCGCCACGATGCGGGACCGTCGGGGCCCCGATTCCGTCCTGGGCCTACCCGAAGGACGGGCCTGGCTCTTCGTGGACCTCGACGGCGACGACCCGGCATCGGTGCGCGCCCAGGCGGACCGGCTGCTCGCACGGCTGGCGGAGAACGGGCGACTGGTGCAGGGCCGGGCGGCCGCCGATCCGGCGGAGCGCGCTTCGCTCTGGCGGGTCCGGGAAGACGGGGCGGGCCTGTCCTCCCGACTGGCGTCGGGGGGCGAGTCCTGGCCGGGCTGGGAGGACTCGGCGGTCGCGCCCGAGCGCCTCGCCGACTACCTCGCGGACCTCCGCGAACTCCTGGCCGAGCACCAGCTCACCGGGGTCATGTACGGGCACTTCGGCGCCGGCTGCATGCACATCCGCATCACCTACGACCTGCGGAGCGAGAAGGGCCGCGAGGTCTTCCGCACGTTCACCCACCAGGCCGCCGAACTCGTGGTCCGGCACGGCGGATCGCTGTCCGGCGAGCACGGCGACGGCCGTGCACGGTCCGAGCTGCTGCCCCTCATGTACTCGCCCGAGATGATGGCCGCGTTCTCCGAGTGCCGCCGCCTGTGGGATCCCGCGGGCATCCTCAACCCAGGCTCCATGACGGACCCCGACCCCATGGACGCCCACCTCGCCCTCGCGGGGGTGCCGGAACGCGAATGGCGCACGAGCTTCGACCTGAGCCCGGCGGCGTCCGCCGCGACGGATCCGTGGTCTCACGCCGTACAGGGCTGCATCGGCGTGGGCCGGTGCCGCGCGGACAGCGGCGGGGTGATGTGCCCGAGCTTCCGCGCCACGCGGGACGAGAAGGACTCGACGCGAGGACGTGCCCGCGTCCTGCAGGACATGGTCCGCGGCGCGCGCACGGTCGAGGACGGCTGGCGGTCCGAGGAGGTCCGGGAGGCGCTGGACCTCTGCCTGGCGTGCAAGGCCTGCTCGACCGACTGCCCGGCCGGCGTGGACATGGCCACCTACAAGTCGGAGTTCTTCGATCACTACTACCGAGGCCGCCTCCGGCCGCTCGCGCACTTCTCGCTCGGCTGGCTCCCCCGCTGGCTCAAGCTGATGGGCCGCCTCTCCCGCCTAGTCAACGCGGTGCTCGCGACCCCGATGGGCAAGGTCGCAGCGGCGGCGGGCGGGCTCACCACGAAACGCGCGCTGCCACGGTTCGCCGGGGCAAGGGAGTGGCGGCGCGAGGTCGCCGACGCCGGCATCACCACGGCGAGCGGGGGCGCGGACTCGGTGGTCCTGTTCGTGGACACGTTCACGCGCGGCTTCCGGCCCGAAGTAGCCGGCGCCGCGGCTCGCGTCCTCGCGGACGCCGGCGCCGCCGTCGCATGCTCCGCCGACGTCTGCTGCGGTCTGACCTGGATCTCGACGGGCCAGCTCGGTACCGCGAAACGGCTGCTCGCCAAGGCCGCGGAAGCGCTCGACGACGGCACCGACCGACCGATCGTCGTCGTCGAGCCAAGCTGCGCGGCCGCGCTCCGCAAGGACCTGCCCGAGCTGGTTCACACGGAGCAGGCCAAGCGGGTCGCGGCACGGGTGCGCAGTTTCGCCGCGCATATCGCCGACCGGGTGTCCGCCGGCTGGGAGCCGTCCCCGGCGACACCGGTGCCGGAGCAGGCCGTGCTACAGACGCACTGCCACGAGTACTCGGTCTTCGGAGCGGCGGCCCAGCGGACGGCACTTCAGGCGGCCGGCGTACGCGAGGTCGTCGACGCGAACGGCTGCTGCGGCGTGGCCGGAAACTTCGGCTTCGAAGCCCAGCACTATGAGGTGAGCATGCGGGTCGCCGAGCAGTCGCTGGCCCCCGCGCTCAGGGCCACCGGCCACGACGCCGCCGTACTGACCGACGGCTTCTCGTGCGCCAGACAGGTCGACCAGCTCGATGCCGCGAGACCGGGCCTGCACCTGGCTCAGGTCCTCGACCCGGGCAGAACCACCGCCGCCAACCCGACTTCCACCACCACGACCGACCGCCACACCAAGCAATCAGAGGGACTCTCATGACGACGAATGCCGGCGCCCTGCGCACCTCGCAGCGCGCAAGCGAGGCCATCGCCACGGTCAGCACAGGCGTCTTCATCGACGGACACTGGGGCGAAGCCGCGTCCGGCGCCCGCTTCGACGTCGTCAATCCGGCGACCGAGGAAGTCATCGCGACCGTGGCCGACGGCGGCCCCGAGGACGCCCTCCGCGCCATCGAAACCGCGGGCCGCGTACAGAAGGACTGGGCCAGGACAGCTCCCCGTGAGCGCGGCGAGATCCTGCGCCGCGCCTACGACCTGATCATGGCACGGCAGGACGAGCTGGCCCTCATCATGACCACCGAGATGGGCAAACCCCTCGGCGAGGCCAAGGGCGAGGTCGCGTACGCCGCCGAGTTCTTCCGCTGGTTCGCCGAGGAAGCCGTCCGCATCGGCGGCGACCTCACGACGACGGGCGACGGGAAGAACCGCATCCTCGTCTCGCGCGAACCCGTCGGCCCCTGTGTGCTTGTCACCCCGTGGAACTTCCCCCTCGCCATGGGCACCCGCAAGATCGGACCGGCCATCGCGGCCGGCTGCACGATCGTGTTCAAGCCCGCCAACCTCACCCCGCTCTCCTCCCTGGCACTCGTGGACATCCTGGTCGAGGCCGGGCTCCCCGCGGGAGTCCTCAACGTCGTGTGCACGACCGAGGCGTCCGCGGTGGTCTCGCCGTGGATGTCGAGCGGCATCGCGCGCAAGATCAGCTTCACGGGTTCGACCGGGGTGGGCGTCCGCCTGCTGGAGCAAGCGTCCCAGCACGTCATGCGCTCGTCGATGGAGCTCGGCGGCAACGCCCCCTTCATCGTCTTCGAGGACGCCGACCTCGACCGTGCAGTCGAGGGCGCGGTCGCCGCCAAGATGCGCAACATGGGCGAGGCCTGCACGGCCGCCAACCGGATCTTCGTCCAGCGGCCCGTCGCTGAGGAGTTCGCTCGCCGTCTCGCCACGCGGCTGGACGCGCTGTCGGTCGGCGACGGCGCCGAGCCGGGCACCGAGGTCGGCCCGCTCGTGGAGGAGAAGGCCCTGCGGAAGGTCCAGGAGCTCGTCGACGACGCCGTCGCCAAGGGCGCGAAGGTCGTCTGCGGCGGGAACCGGCCGGAGCGCCCGGGCTACTTCTACGCCCCCACCGTCCTCTCGGACGTCTCGGCGGAGGCGGACCTCATGACCGAGGAGATCTTCGGTCCGGTGGCTCCCGTCGTCCCGTTCGACACGGAGGAGGAGGCCGTCAGCATGGCCAATGACACCCCATGGGGCCTCGCGGGTTACCTGTTCACTCAGGACGTGGACCGCGGATTCCGTGTGGGGGAAGCCCTGGAGGTCGGCATGGTCGGCCTGAACACCGGCATCGTGTCCAATCCCGCCGCGCCGTTCGGCGGCGTCAAGGCGTCCGGTCTGGGCCGCGAGGGCGGTCGCGTGGGCATCGACGAGTTCCTGGAGTACAAGTACATGGCGATCCCACGGGTTTGACCCGCCGAGGGCCTGAGCGGGGCAATCGGCGCCGCTCAGGCCCTGAATTCCGGTGAGTGCGGAGGGGCAGAAGTCCGCCATTTGGCCGGGCATTACCATGGTGGTCGAGATGGGCACCCATTCACCACGTGGACAAAATCCCATATTGTGAGATATTGTCCAAAGATGACGGTGACAGCAACTCCGGACAGCGCCGGCAGTTTGGCCAAGATGCTGCACATCCTGCAGCTGTTCAGCGAGGCAGAGCCCGTTTGGTCGACGGCCAACATCATCGAGGCCCTGGAGACCTCCAGGTCGACGGGATATCGCTACATCAAGACGCTCCACGAAGCGGGGCTGCTCACCGTGGTGCGCAATGGCCACTACGCTCTCGGCCCGCGGATCATCGAGATGGACCTCCAGATTCGCCTGACGGACCCACTGCTCCTGGCCAGCCATGGCGTACTCGAGGAACTGGTGGACAAGATCGGGCACTCGGCTCTTCTGTGTACCGCGTTTCGCGACTCGGTTCTGTGCGTCGGCGAGTACCGCGCCCCGTCGAGCCCCGCGAACCGGTTCAGCCGCGGTCAGCGGCGCCCGTTGTTCCAAGGAGCGGTGTCGAAGGTCATCCTGGCCTATCTCCCCCATCACCGCCTCAAGGCCGTCTACCGCCGCCAGAGCAAGGAAATCGAGAACGCCGGGCTGGGCAGCACGTGGACCGACTTCCGCGCGACCCTGGGACAGATCAAGAGGGACGGTTACGTCCTGACCGTCGGAGAGTTCAATCCCGGCGTCCGCAGCGTCGCCGCACCCATTCTCACCGATCAGAAGACCTCTCTGGGCAGCGTGGGTGTCGCCTGGGACGAGAACGAGCGGCGTGACGTCGACCTCCAGCAGGCCGTGTTCGCGGTCAAGCAGGCCGCAACGACCATCTCGGAACGCATGATGGAGGGGCAGGGCGACTGACGTGCCCGTGCTTCCGTCAGATGCGGACTTCCGCACTCGACGGAGCAGAGCTCAGACTCCGTAGGCACCGTCGACGTCGAGCGTCTGCCCACTGATGAATCCGGCACGGTCGGAGGCGAGGAAACAGACCGCCTCGGCGATGTCGTGCGCCTTGCCGAAGCGGCGCAGCGGAATGTTGGCCCGGGCGACCTCGAGCGCCGCCTCGTCGAGGTCACCGGACTCCATGAGCCGTACCGCCATACCGTCCACGAGCATGCCGGGACCGACACAGTTGGCCCGCACCCCGAACCTCCCCTCCTCCGCGGCGAACCCGCGCACCAGCGCCTCGACGGCACCTTTCGGCCCGGCGGAAAGACCGTCACGAACCGGGAATCGCCGTGTGGCGGCCGTCGTCACGGCGACGAGTGAGCCCTTGGAAGCGCGCAGATAGGCCAGCGAGGGCTGCGCGAGGTTGAAGAACGCGACAACGTCCTGCTCCACCTGCCGGCGGAACTGCGCGGGCGGCACACGGCTGAGATGCACCATCGGCACGTGCGGCCCCGAGGCGTACACCAGGGTGTGGATCGCTCCGAACCGTTCGGCGACGTCCTGGAGGAACCCCGTGGTCGCCGCCTCGTCGGCGAGGTCCAACTGCCAGGCAACAGCCCGCCGCCCGGACCGCCCCACGTCGTCCGCGAGCAGTGAGGCGGTCTCGGCGTTCTTGCGGTAGGTCAGGGCGAGGTCGCTGCCGCGTTCGGCCAGCATCCGCGCGATCGCCGCCCCGATACCTCCGGTGGCCCCGGCCACGACCGCCGCTCCGGGACGGTCGGCGAAGTCCTTCATACGCGCCTCCTCGATGACACGGACCGCTTCTCCGGTGGCGGCCGCGCTGCTACTGTACAAACCAAGCTAACGCTTGGTCTACGGCGAGAGCGCCCACCTCGAGAGCCGAAGGCACCCAGCCTCGCCGGACCGCCCCAGCCCCTGAGGAGCGCAGAGTGTCAGCACCGCGACGGCCTATGAAGTTCTCCACGTTCAACCTCTTCCACGGCTTCGACGGCATGACCGTCCGCGAGGTGTACGACTACAACCTCGAACTCGCCGAGTACGTCGAGGAACTCGGCTTCGACGGCTTCTGGGTCGCCGAACACCACTTCCGCGACTACGGCACCGTGCCCTGCACGCCCGCTCTGCTGTCGTACCTCGCCGCGCGGACCGAGCGCCTGCGCCTGGGCACCGGCATCGTCGTGCTGCCCCTGCACAACCCGGTGCACATCGCCGAACAGATCGCCCAGTTGGACGTCCTGTCCGGCGGCCGGGTCGACTTCGGCATCGGACGCGGTTACCAGAGCGTGGAGTTCGAGTCGTTCGGTCTGGACCTCGCCGAAGCCCGCGACCGGTTCGACGAGTGTCTGGAGGTCATCCAGGGTCTGTGGACCCAGGACGACTTCCGGCACGAGGGCAGGTACTACAGCACGGGCACCATCAACCTGGTGCCCAAGCCCGAGCAGAAGCCCCATCCCCCGGTGTACGTCGCCGCGGTGAGCCCGGAGACCGTCGAGCTGTACGCCGCGCGCGGTCTGCCGATCCTCGCCGACCCCGCCGCCCCCTTCAAGAAGATCGGCCGCGCGGCTGAGGCCTGGCACACCGCCGCGGCGGCGGCCGGCCACGACGACGCGGACGTCGAGCTGGTGGTCTCACGCTCGGTGTATGTCGCCCCGACCGTCGAACAGGCCCGTGCCGACCAGGAGCGCTTCGAGAAGCTCTTCGACCGGTCACGGATCTTCAACCGCCAGAGTGCTCCGATCGACTCCGGGACCGGTGAGGTCGCCAAGGGCTTCGAGTACTGGCAGGACCGCTATCTCAAGGGCGGAGCGGTCGACAACGACTTCCGCTGGGAGCAGCTGGAGGTGATCGGCGACCCCAAGCGGGTGATCTCCCAGATCCGCATGCTGCAGGAGTTCGGCTACTCGCAGCTGATGTGCGACTTCGGCAGCACCCGCCCGGTACCACTGGCGGACATGAAGAAGACGCTGCGCTTCTTCGCCGAGGAGGTCATCCCTGCGTTCCGATGAACGTCGGCCTCCCGGTCACAGCACCGCGACCGGGTTGACCGCGCTTCCGGTGCCCCCCTCGATGGCGAGGGGGGCGGCGACGAAGAGGAAGTCATGGCGGCCGGTGGCGGCGAGGTCCTCCAGCCAGAGCATCTCCAGCAGGTAGACGCCCCGCGACCACAACAGCAGAAGGTGCAGGTCCTCGTCGGGCCCGGCATCGAAGGAACCGTCCATCGCCAGGGCTCCCACCGCGGCGTTGTCGCAGGCGACGGCCGTGACATCGTGGTCGGCCAGCCACCGGCCACCGGAGTGGTCGAGACCCGGCTGGCCACCCTGGTACCGGACACGGTCGGCCGCGTACACCGTCGGCCATCCAGTGCGCACCAACGCCACGTCACCCGGCCGGAGTTCGACGCCGTGCGACTTCACGATGTCCTCCAGGACATCCGCTCCGATGCGCACCGACTCGTCGAGATACGGCACTCCCAGGTGGGCCGCCACGTCGAAGAGCACCCCGCGCGCGACCAGAGGCCCGGCCTTCTCGATACCGCAACGGGTGGCCCCGTAGGAGCGGACGCGTGCGGCGGAGTGGCCGTTGTACAGTCTGTCGCCCCGCCACATGTGGCACAGGGCGTCCATGTGCGTGGTCGTGCCGTGGTGGGAGAGCATCAGGGCGTCGTCCGCCACCCCGATGCTGCCGTTCAGCATCCGCGCGCCGGCCGTGTAGTCGGCGCCGTCGACGGACATGAAGTGCTGGGGCAGCGGTCGGCCGGGCAGATGCGGGACCGAGGCCCGTCCCGGACCGGACGTCGAACCGCGGATGGGCATCCCGAGGCTGATCAGCCGTCCCTCGCGAACCGCGCCAACGGCGCCCAGGACGGCTTCGGGGGTGAGCAGGTTCGCCGCTCCCCGTTCGTCGTCCGCGCCCCAGCGGTCCCAGTTGGAGCCCACTGGAGCAGACCCGGGTGTGTCGGTCATCGTCACAACTCCCTTGTGCTGGGAGGCGTCACACCATGGTGACGCCTCCGCTGACGCTGATCGTCTGACCGGTGACGTACGCCGCCGAGTCGCCGCTGAGATACGTCACGAGGCCGGCCACCTCGTCCGGCTCCCCCGCCCGGCGCAGGGGCACCGTACGCAGGAGGGCCTCCATCATCCGGGGGCGTTCCTCGCCGACCTTGCGCAACATCGGGGTGTCGACCAGGCCGGGACACACCACGTTGCTGGTGACGCCGTCCCGGGCTGCCTCCCTGGCGAGGGTCTTGGCCAGCCCGAACAGCCCCGCCTTGCAGGCCGCGTACACGCTCTCCCCGCCCGCTCCGGCGCGGGCACCGTCGGTGGCGACGAAGACGAGCCGACCCCAGCCGCGCTCCCGCATCCCCGGCAGAAACATGTGCGAGAGCAGCATCGGGGCACGCAGGTTGATGCGCCACATGCGGTCCCAGGTGGCAGGGTCGCTCTCGGTGAACGGCTGGACCGTGGTGACGCCCGCGTTGTTCACCAGGACGTCGACGCCGCCGAACCGGTCCACCACCTCGCGGCCGAGGAGCGCCAGCGCCTCCTGGTCGTCGAGGTCGATACCGAGGGCGACGGCGTCCGGCAGTTCGCCTGCGACGCCCCGGGCGCCTGGCTCGTCGACGTCGGCGATCAGGACCCGGGCCCCGGCGGCGGCGAGTTGGCGGCAGATCGCCGCTCCGATACCGCTCGTTCCCCCGGTCACCAGGGCCGTCCTGCCCTTCGCTTCCGGCGTTTCCGTCATCGAGCTCCTCTCGTTGCGTCTCATCCGCGCAGATACGCCTCGCGAACGGACTCGTCCGCGGCCACTTCGGCGGGATTGCCCTCCATGAGCACCTCGCCGAGGTTGAGGACGACGATCCGCCCGCAGTTGTCCATGACGAACCGCACGTCGTGCTCGACGAGCAGGACCGCGGTGGACCGGCTCTCCATGAGCCGGTGAACGATGCCGATGAGGCGCGACGACTCCGCCTCGTCCAGCCCCGAGGTCGGCTCGTCGAGGAGCAGCACCGACGGCTCGTCCACGACCGCGCGGGCCAGCTCCATCAGGCGGGCGAGACCGACCGGCAGATGACCGGCGTAGGTGTCGCGCTGCTCCCACAGGCCGACCTCGTGCAGCGTCTCCTCGGCCCGCGCTCGCCGGACGCGCTCCAGTCGGCGGCGGGACGGCAGGCCCAGCACGTCGGCCATGAGGCCGCCTCCGCCGCCATGCCACTCCAGTGCGGCCAGCAGATTGTCGAGGACGGAGAGCCGGCCGAAGACCTGCTGCCGCTGGAAGGTGCGGCGCAGGCCCAGCCGAGACCGGTTCAGCGCCGTCTCACCGGTGACATCGCGGCCGCCGAGCAGGACCCGACCGGCACTGGGCCGGTTCAGGCCCGAGACTGCGTCGAACAGGGTCGTCTTGCCCGCCCCGTTGGGGCCGATGAGGCCCAGCAGCTCACCGGGGGCGACCCGCAGCGAGACGGCGTTCACCGCGCGCACTCCGCCGAAGCGGACGGTGAGGTCCTCGGCTTCCAAGGCGGCCGGCGCGCCGACGGTCGTCGCTTGCAGGGTGTCGAGCTCTTCGGCTGTCGTTTTCATGCCTGCACCGTGTTCCTGGTCGTCGGGGCTTCGGCCGTGATGCCCAGATAGGCCTCGGCGAGTCGGGGCTCGTCGACCAGCCGGCGCGGCCCCGACCAGGTCACGCGTCCGGCGGCCAGACAGACGACCTCGTCGGCGATGGCGAGGACGTCGTGGACCTTTTCCTCGGCCAGCAGAAGCGAGACACCCCGGTCGCGGAGTTCGGCGAAGACCTCGAATATCTGGTCGACGACGCGCGGTGCGAGACCGAGCGCGGGCTCGTCCGCGACGATCAGCTTCGGTGGTCGGACCAACACCGGGGCGAGGGTGAGCAGTTGCTGCTCGCCTCCTGAAAGGACCCCCGCGAGTCCCCGTCGGCGCTCGGCCAGGATCGGGAAGCGGTCGTAGACCTCCGCGATCTCGTCGGCGTCGCGCAGCCAGGTACCGAGGTTCTCCTCCACGGTCAGGCCGGGGAACACGCCGCGCGCCTCGGGCGCCGTGAAGAGTCCGGCCCGGGCGCGCCGGTGTGCGGGCCACGCGGTGACGTCGGTGCCGTCGAAGATCACGTGCCCACCCGTCACCGCGACCTGGCCAGTGGACACGCCCACCGTCGTGGACTTGCCTGCCCCGTTTGCTCCGAGGAGGGCAACCACGGCGCCGCGGCGCACGACGAGGTCGATGCCCCGCAGCACGGGCACATCGCCGTAGCCCGCGTCAACCTGGCGCAGTTCGAGGACGGTCGGCTCGGCGGACTCGGCCAGCTCGGCGGCGGGCGCGGGTTCGGTGACCTTCGTGGCCCGGGCCGGTGCGGCGATCGGCTCAGCGGCAGAGGGGCGGTTCCGGCGCCGGTGCCGCATCTCGGAGAACTGGGAGACGGCCCCGTCCGGGTACTTGGCCAACACCATGCCGCCCACCCCGAAGAGGATGTTGGGAATGTGCGGCGAGTCGGTGACGTACGAGAACAGCTGCGGCGCCACGGCCGCCAGGAACCCGGCGAGCAACGCGGGACCGACCCGGCGCACGCCCTGGACCACGACGACCGCCAGCCAGAAGAACCCGGCGAAGGCGGGGTAGTCAGTGTTGATGATGCGGCCGTTGTACATGGCGGCGAGCACGCCGCCGAGTCCGGCGATGGCGGCCGAGGACATGAACAGGACCAGCTTGGTGCGGGTGGCCGAGATGCCGTGCGTGGCCGCAGCGGCGGGGGCACTGCGTACGGCGAGGACGGCTCGGCCGGTGCTCGACCGTTCCAGGTTGATGATGCCGAGGGAGACGATGCCCGCCACCACGAGCAGGAACACCGTCATGACCCGGGGGTCGGTGAGGTTGAAGCCGGCGATCGCCACCGTCGGCAGGTCCCAGCCGAGCTGGTGGTTGGTCATGGCGTCGAGCTGGAAGAGGAGCTTGTCGCCGAGCATGGCCAGCGCCAGCGTGGACAGTGCGAGCACCCGGCCGCCCAGGCGCAGGGCGGGCAGGGCGACCAACGCACCCAGCACGGTGGCCGTCAGGACACCGGCGAGCACCGCCCCGCCGAACGGCACCCCGCGCGCGGTGAGCGCGCCGGTGACGAGGGCGGCGGCGGTGACGAAGGTGGCCTGCGCGAAGCTGACCATGCCTCCGATGCCGGTGACGATCACGAACGACAGGAAGATGACGCCGAAGGCGAGCCCTTGGGCGGCGAGACCGGCCCAGAAGTCCGAGGCGAAGAAGAACAGCCAGACGAGCAGGGCGACCACCGCCAGAGCCCACGGCAGGGCGCGCCGCCAGGGCGGAAGGTCGGCCAGGTAGTCGGGCGGCGGCGCGTCCTCGGCGACCGATCCGGCGATCCGGCGCCGGGAGCGGTTGAAGAACAACAGGCCCAGGAAGAGCAGCAGGACAGGGAAGGAGGAGCGGAAGCCCGGGATGCCTCCGGCGAAGTCGGCGTACCCGGCCACGAGGTTCTGTACGACGCCGAGCAGCAGGCCGGTGCCGAAGGCGACGGGGACAGAGCGCAGCCGGGCGAAGACGGCGGCGGTCGCGGAGAGCACCAGGAGCACGGTGAACGCGCTGGAGTCCAGGCCCACGACGGGTGCGGCGAGGACGCCGGCGAGTCCGCCGAGCAGGCAGCTGAGCATCCAGGAGGCTGCCGATGCCCGGTCCGGGTCCACACCGCGGAGGGCGGCGAGGTCACGGCGGTCCGACGTCGCCCGCATCGAGAGCCCCAGGGAGGTCCTACGCAGCAGGAACCACAGGCCCGCCGCGACGACCGCGGCGGCGACGAAGGTGATGAGCTGGTTGGAGTCGACGCCCACTTCGCCGAAGAGTTTCCAGTGGTGTGCGGGCGAGGGGCCCAGTCCGGGCACCGAGTACTGGTTCGCCGGGTTCGCCAGGCCGAGGTGGAGACTGCTGATCGCCTGTTCGACGAGGAACAGGGCTAGGGAGGGCAGCGCCACCAGCAGGCCGATGGTGGCCACGATCTGTGCCACCTCGCCCGACCTGGACAGCTCGTTGAACATCAGCCGGTGCAGGGCCAGTCCGATGAGCGGTCCGATGACGCAGACGGCGATGACGGCGGCCGGGACGACCGGCATGCCGAGGCCGGTGTTGAGCTCGAAGTAGGTCAGCGCACTGACGAAGCCGATGCCGCCCAGAGCAAAGTTGAAGATGCCCGAAGCGGTGTAGGACAGCACCAGGCCGGAGGCCATCAGCGCGTAAATCGCGCCGGAGACCAGGCCGGTGAGGATGAATCCGAAGAACAGGGACATGCTGGCCTCTCTCGCTTCCCGACCGGACAGCGGGATGTGACGATGTTTCAGGGGCGGTCGAGCGCCGCCCGCACCTGGGCCACCGCCTCGCCGAACGCCTCGCGGGCGACCGGCAGCAGGGCTCCGAATCCGAAGAAACCGTGGAAGGCGCCGGCACAGCGGTGCGCGGTGACCGACACCCCGGCCTCGCGCAGCCGCTCGGCGTAGTGCTCGCCCTCGTCGCGCAGCACGTCGTGCTCGGCGGTGACGATGTGCGCCGGGGGCAGCCCGGTGAGGTCGGGTGCCCGCAGCGGTGCCGCGTACGGGTCGGCGCGAGCCGACGGGTCGATGGCGTACTGGTCCCAGAACCAACGCATGTGGTCGGCGGTGAGCAGGTACCCCGTGGCGTTCTCGACATAGGACAGACGGGTGAAGTCGGTGTCGAGCACGGGGTAGATCAGCAGCTGGAACGCAACGGCGGGTCCGTGCCGGTCCCGGGCCAGCAGGGCCGCGGCGGCGGCGAGGTTCCCGCCGGCGCTGTCGCCCGCGAGAACCACCGGACCACCCTGCCGTGCCGCCCACTCGAGGACCGCGTAGACGTCTTCGAGCGGCTCGGGGAAAGGGTGCTCGGGGGCGAGTCCGTAGTCGACGGAGACGACAGCGCAGGAGGTCCGGTTGGCGAGCCGACGGCAGATGTCGTCGTGTCCGTCCAGGTCGCCGAAGGTCCAGCCGCCGCCGTGGCAGAACACCATCAGCGGCGCGGGCGAGGCCGGTTCGTCCAAGGGCCGGTAGACGCGCACCGGCACGGTGCGGCCGTGCGGCCCGGGTACGGTGCGGTCCTCGACCGAGCCGACGGGGGTCGGATCGGTGAGAGCTTCGGGTGGGGTGGCCATGAGCTTCCGGGCCTCGGCCGCGTCGGTGATCTCCGTGCCGATGCGGGACATGACCAGGTCGATCTCGGCGACGATCGCCGCCGCGGTGGCGGACAGGGCCACGGTGTCACCGTCCGTCCTGGAGGGCGGGGCCGGTCAAGGCGCCGCCGTCGATGGTGAACTCGGCCCCGGTGATGTAGGAGGAGGTGTCGGAGGCGAGGAAGAGGACCAGTTCGGCGACCTCCTCAGGTCTGCCGGCCCGGCGCAGCGGCACGTGCGGGAAGTCCTCGTCCGCCCCGGACAAGGCGCCCGCGATCATGGGGGTGTCGATCACGCCGGGGTGCACCGAGTTGACGCGGATGCGGTACGGCGCGAGTTCGAGGGCGGCGGTCTTCGTCAGGCCGCGCAGCGCCCACTTGGTGGCGCCGTAGCCGGCGTGACCGGGGTAGCCGGCCAGACCGGCGGCGGAGGAGATGTTGACGACCGAGCCTCCGCCGCCCTCCCGCATCACCGGCGCGCAGGCCTGGATGCCGAGGACCGCGCCGATGGTGTTGACCCGGTAGAACCGCTCCAGCCGCTCGGCGGTCTCCTCCAACAGTGGCCGGGTGCCGTAGATCGCCGCGTTGTTGACGAGGACGTCCAGGCGGCCGAACATCTCGACCGCCGTGCTCACCGCGAGGCGCCACTGCTCCTGGTCGGCCACGTCCAAGGGCACGAACACCGCGCTGTCGCCCAACTCTTCGGCCACGCTTTTGCCGTCGTCGGCGAGCACGTCCGTGACGACCACCCGGACTCCCGCCGCGACGAACCGACGGGCCTCGGCCGCGCCCTGCCCCCGGCCCGCCCCGGTAATCAGCGCGACCTTCCCCTCCAGGCCGGGCATGTGCTCAGGCCTTCTTCTGCTGGTCGCGGAAGTGCGGGATGACGGTCTCGCCCCACTGGCGGATGGTCTCCATGCACACCTCGTGCGGGACCAAGCCCATCTGGATCAGACACATGATCTCGTCGGCGCCCGCGTCGACCAGCTGCTGCACGTAGTCGATCGCCCGCTGGGCGTCGCCATAGGCGTGGTTGACGTTGAACGGCGCCGCGGTCTCGGGGTTGACCGGGATCTGCGCCTCGTGCAGCCGGGAGATGTGGGCCTGCTTGCGCTCCTCCAGATCGCCCAGCGGGTCGTCACCGAACTCCAGCGCGGGGGGTTCGCCGCCGCCGTACCAGTAGGCGATGGACTCGGCGAAGAAGCGCTGCCCGCGGACGCCGTAGCGGCGGGCGCTCTCGGCGTCGTCGGAGACGATGGTCGGGCACAGGGCGACCAGCGAGTCGTTGGCGACGGTGGAGACCATGGTGTCCGGGGTGCGCGCGGCGATCGCCTCGTCGTAGATCTTGCGGTAGAGGCGGATCTCGTCCGGTCCGGCGAACCCCATGACGAGGGCGCCGACACCGTACTCGGCGGCCAGTTTCACCGTGTCCCGCTTGGTGCAGGCCAGGAACAGCGGCGGATGCGGGGTCTGCACGGGGCGGGGCAGGATCTTGTGGTACTTGCCTTCCGGGGGCTTGATGTCGAGCAGCTCACCGTGCCACTCGAACGTCTCGTTCTGCCAGGCGGACCCGAACAGCCGCAGGGCTTCGTCCACCTCGGCATAGGTGCGCTCCGGGTCGACCCCGCACAACGCCATCTCCTGCAGGGTGGCGCCCCGGCCGGCGCCCACGTCGACCCGGCCGCCCGAGAGCACATCCAGCATCGCGGCCCGTTCCGCCGCGCGCACCGGGTGGTTGTAGTTGAACGGCATGCACACCACGCCGTGGCCGATGCGGATGCGGGAGGTGCGCGCGGCCACCCAGGTCAGGAAGATCTCCGGCGCGCTCATGTGGGCGTACCACTCCAGTGCGTGGTGTTCGACCGCCCACACCCGGTCGAAGCCCATCTCCTCGCCCAGGACGGCCTGTTCGACACAGTCCCGCAGCACCTGCTGTTCCGCCGCCGGCGACGAGTCCGCCGTCTGGGCTTCGAAGATCATCGAGAACTTCATCGGTCTCCCCTGCGTATCGGTTGCTCTGCGTGCAGCGCGCCGCGGGCGCCGGGGCGCCTGTGGATCGCGGTGTTCATCAAGCGGCTCTTGCGGATCACGGTTGTCGGGCGGAGCGAATGGCGTGTGTGGCGTCGTGGTCGACTTCGCCGCTCGGGGTGAGGACCACGCCGTAGACCTCGGTCGCGGCCTCGGGTGTCACACGGCCGTCAGCCAGGTCGCTCAGCACGAGGTCGATGTCCCGGACGGCGGGCTGCCCGATTCCGCCGCCGCCGCTGGTCTCCACGACGAACGCCTCGCCGGCCCGGAACAGCTCGTTGTTCATCTTCGACGGCAGCCGTTGCCTGCTGCCGTCACCGGTGAGCCGGTAGAAGCCACCGATTGCTCCGGCCGTCCCGCCGTCGCGTCCCCGGGGCGGGTTCAGCAGCCGGTCGCCCCGCGTGGTGACGTGGGCGTCGGCGTGCAGACGGAAGACCGTGCGGGTGCCCAGGCCGCCCCGCCAGCGGCCGGCGCCGCCGGAGTCGGGTACGTACTCCATGCTCTCGACCACGAACGGGCAGCGGCTCTCGACGGGTTCGACCTGGGGTACCGAGTTACGGCCCAGGCCGAAGTGGACCCCAGTGGCGTCCGGTCCGTCCTTGCCGCTGCGCGCGCCGACGCCGCCGAAGTCGTAGGCCAGGTGGATCCAGTAAGGGGCGTCGTGCGCAGCGATGGTGAAGGGCTGCAGGATGCCGGAGGCGGCGATGGCGCGCTCCGGGAAGGCGTCCGACAGTGCCTGCCAGATGGCTTCCATAGCGGCGTAGCAGGGGATGAAGCGCCCCCCGCACGGGTACGGGGACTGCGCGTTGAGCAGGGAGCCCTCCGGGAGGCGGACGTCGAGCACGCGCAGGCAGCCGTCGTTCATGGGGATCGTGGGGTCGAGGAAGCAGCGGACCGCGAACACCGCGGCGGCCAGCGACTGGGAGAGGCTGGAGTTGACCGCCGCGGCCACCTGGGCGTCGGTGCCCTCGAAGTCGAGTACGGCCCTGCCGTCGCCGATGGTCACCGCGACCCGCACGGTGTAGGACGCGTCGGGGTGGATGCCGTCGTCGTCGATGGCGTACTCGGAGCGGTAGGTGCCGCCGTGGAACTGTGTGAGGGCGGAGCGGGTGCGCTGCTCGGTGTGGTCGAGGTAGTCGACGACGCCCTGCCGGAAGGCCTTCGGACCGTACTCGCCGAGCAGCTTCTCCACCCGTCCGGCGGCGACCGTCGTACCGGCGATGAGGGCCCGCACATCGCCGAGGACCTTGTCCGGGGTACGGCTGTTGAGGGCGAGGATGCGGGTGATCTGGTCGTCGGTTCCCGCGGCGGTGGCGATCCGCACCGGCGGCAGCTGCAGGCCTTCCAGGTAGATCTCGGTGGCGAGGGTGGCCATGCCGCCGGCCGAGATGCCGCCGAGGTCGGAGACGTGGATCAGCGTGGCCGTGAAGTACTCGACGCGGCCGTCGACGAATACGGGACGGAAGACCAGCAGGTCGTTGGTGTGGATGCCGCCGCCGTAGGCGTCGTTGGTCATGAAGACGTCGCCCGGCCGCATCGACTCCAACGGGAAGTCCTCGACGACGTAGGGCAGCGCCACCGACAGGGCCATGCTGTTCATCAGCGTGGTCGCGACCGAGTGCGCGATGAGCCGGCCCTCGCGGTCGAGGATCGCGGCCGAGGCGTCGGAGCCTTCCACGATGAACGTGGAGTGGGCCGAGCGCACCACGACGATGCTCGCCTCCTCGGCGGCCACGGCCAGGGCGTTGCGCAAGACCTCGGAGGTCAGTGTGTCCGTCATCGGGTTCCTCCCGCTCGGCTCTGGGTCCTGCTCAGCACGACGTTGCCCTCCGCGTCGACGCGCGCGTGCCAGGCGGGCGGGACGACGACGGTGGACTCGGCGTCCTGCACGATCGCCGGGCCGTCGAAGGCGTCACCGTCGCGCAGGCGGGCCCGGTCGTACACGGGGGTCGCCCGGTGGCCGTCGTACTCGCGGAACCAGACCGGGCGGTGCGCGAGGCCTCCCGAGGCGGTTTCGGCGCCGCCCGGTTTGCGGCTCACGGGGACCTTGGGCACCACGCGAGTCACCCGGACCCGGCAGCTGACGAACTCGACGGGCCCGCGCAGTTCGATGCCGTACGCGCGGTGGTACTCGGCGTAGAACCGCTCGGCGGCCTCGTCGAGGTCGGCCTTGGTGAGGGGGCTGCCGGAGACGGAGACGGTGAGTTCGTGGGCCTGTCCGGTGAAGCGAACGTCTGCCGAGCGGTGCACCTCCACGTCGGGATCGGCCAGTTGGACGCCCAGATCGAGGGCGGCGGACCCGCTCAGTTCGGTGAACGTCCGCTCCAGCGCGTCGAGGTCGGCGTCCGCGTGCGTCACCGGCCGGGTCAGCACCCGGTCGGTGCTCAGGTCCGTGACCAGCAGGCCCACGGCGGAGCCCACACCGCAGGACGGCGGGACGATGACAGTGTCGATGTCGAACCGCTCGGCCACGCGCGCCGCGTGCATCGGGCCCGCCCCGCCGAACGCCACGACGGCGAAGCCGCGCGGGTCGATGCCCCGCTGGACGGTGACCACATGGACGGCGCCGCCCATGGTGGCGTTGGCTATCTCGTGCACCGCGTGCGCGGCGACGGCGCGGTCCACGCCCAGCGGACCGGCCAGTCGGGTGTCGATCGCCCGCTCGGCCAGGTCCCGGCGCAGGGCGAGGGTGCCGCCGGCGATGGTGTCGGGGTCGAGGTAGCCGAGGACGAGGTTGCAGTCGGTGACCGTGGGTTCGGTGCCGCCCAGGTCGTAGCAGGCCGGTCCGGGCTGGGAGCCGGCCGAGCGGGGGCCGACATGCAGGGTTCCGACGTCGTCGACCCAAGCGATGGAGCCGCCGCCCGCGCCTACCTCGGCAAGATCGATGGCCGGCGTCTTGACGGGGACGCCGGTGCCGGCCCGCCTGCCGCCGAAGCTGCCCTTTCCGCCGACGTGGAACTCCCGGGTGACGTCGGGCCGTCCGTCGCGGATGACGCAGGCCTTGGCGGTGGTACCGCCCATGTCAAAGGAGATGACGTCCGGCCTGCCGACGGCCAGTCCAGTGGCCCGCGCGGAGATCACTCCGGCCGCGGGGCCGGACTCGATGGTGGCCACGGCACGGCGTCCGGCCAGCTCGGCCGACATCACTCCGCCGCCGGACTCCATCACCTGCACGGTGGCCTGGATGCCGGACTCGGCCAGCCGCGACTCCAGCCTGCGCAGATAGCGGGTCATGACCGGGCCGACGTAGGCCGACATGAGGGTGGTGGTGGCGCGTTCGTACTCGCGCAGTTCGGGCCAGATGTCCGAGGAGACAACCACGGTCGCATCCGGAGACAACGTCTCACGCAGGATCTCGGCCACCCGGCGCTCGTGCTCCGGGTGGGCGTAGGAGTGCAGTAGACAGACGGCGACCGCGTCCACGCCGGTAGCGGCGATCCGCGCGGCGACCTCGTGTACGGCGTCCTCGTCCAGGCGGACGAGGACGGTCCCGTGGTGGTCGACCCGTTCGGGGACCTCGAAGCAGTCGGCGAGTGCGACCGGCGGGGCGGGCGGATCGAAGTGGATGTCGTAGCGGTCCTCCTCGACCCGTGCGTAGCGGCCGAGCGGCAGCATGCTGCGGAAACCCCGGGTGGTCACATAGGCGACACGTACGCCCTGACGTTCCAGGATGGCGTTGGTGGCGAGGGTGGTGGCGTGCACGACGCGAGTGACCGCCGCGGGTGTCACGGCGGCCTCGGACAGCGCCGACCGCACACCCCGCAGGATGCCTTCGGTTGGGTCGTCGTGCGAGCTCAAGCATTTGGTGACGGCGACCTGGCCGAGGGGTCCGGCGAGCACGATGTCCGTGAAGGTGCCGCCGACGTCGATGCCAAGCGCGTAGCCGTCCGTGATGTCCCTGTCGACGAGTGGCATGCCCGGAGACTACGACTTGAGCAAGCGCTAGTCTAGACACAAGCAAGTGCTTGGTTAAATACTGAGATGGCAGCCCCGACCTCAGCGAAGGGACGTTCGCCGTGGGGGAATTCGAAGGCAAAGCCGCTCTGGTCACCGGCGCCGGTTCCGGCATCGGACAGGCGGTCGCGGAGGAACTGGCGCGGCGAGGAGCACGGGTGGCGGCGCTCGACGTACGCACGGACGCGGCGCAGGAGACGGCGGCCGGGCTGCCGGGCGGCACCGAACGACACCTCGCGTTGACCGCCGACGTCACCTCGGTCGACGAAGTGGACCGGGCGGTGAACGCCGCCGTCGACGCGCTCGGCGGCGTCGACATGCTGGCCAATGTGGCGGGGATCCCGGACGATGCGGCCCTCTGCCATCTGATGTCGCCCGACCAGTGGCAGCGCGTGCTGTCCGTCGACCTCACCGGTCCCTTCCTCGCAGCCCGGGCGGTACTGCCATCGATGCTGGAGCGTGGCGCGGGAGCGATCGTCAACGTCTCCTCCCTCGCGGGGCTGGTCGCGAGCGCCGGCGGCGTCGCCTACACGGCCGCGAAGCACGGCGTGCTGGGCCTGACCAAGAGGCTCGCGGTGGAGTACGGGCCGCTGGGCATCCGCGCGAACGCGGTGTGCCCGGGTTACATCGCCACGCCCATGAACCTGCCGTACCGGGAGATGGTGAAAGAGGCGGTCGAGGCGACGCCGGCCGGACGGTGGGCCGAACCGGAGGAGGTCGCGCGGCTCGTCGCCTACCTGCTCGGCCCGGATGCCGGATACGTCCTGGGTGCGGCCTTCAGCATCGACGGCGGGGCCACCGCACTGTGACCCGCCGTACCGGTCACCGACGCGCAGGCGCACGCAGCAGGACCGCGTCCCCCTGCCCTCCGCCGCCGGACAGTGCGGCGACCCCCACTCCCCCGCCGCGCCGGTACAGTTCCAGGGCAAGCGTGAGGACCAGACGGGCACCCGTCATGCCGAGGGGATGCCCGAGGGCGATGCCGCCTCCATTGACGTTGACGCGGTCGGAGGTGAGACCGAGATCGCGCATGGCAGCGATGACCACGCCCGCGAACGCCTCGTTGATCTCGAACAGGTCGACGTCCCGTACGGCGATGCGGCCCGCTCGACGCATGGCGTCGCGAGCGGCGGCAGCCGGTTGCCCGAAGAGAGAAGGATCCGTTCCCGCGGTGACGCCGTAGGCACCGATCTCCGCAAGCCAGTCGAGTCCGAGCCGCATGGCGTGCTCCCGCCTCATCAGCACCAACGCACACCCACCGTCGGAGGGCTGCGCGTGACAGCGTCCTTGCGCCCCAGTGGTGGCCTGGGGACCCACGCCCTCGTCGTGTTCGAGGAGCGTGTCGACGCTCGCGGGTCCTGCGCCCACCGGGACGATCTCCTCCGTCAGCCTGCCCGCCTTGTCCGCGGCCAGGGCCTTGGCGTACGACAGGGCGGCGAACTCGTCCCGCTGCTCGGCGGGGACGTCGACCAGTTCCTGGTAGCGCTCGGTGGCGACGGTCGCGATCTCCCCATCGAACGCGCAGCGCAGAGCGTCGTGGTCGACGGAGTTCGCGCCGCGCGCGCCTCGCTCGGCATGGTGTCGCGGAGGCAGGAGACGTGGGGCGTTCGTCATCGACTCCATGCCACCCGCAACGACGATGTCGTGCTGGCCCGTACTGATGAGCTGGTCCGCGAACGCGACGGCCGTGAGGCCGGACAGACACAGCTTGTTGATGGTGGTCGCGGGGACGTCCATCGGGATTCCCGCGTCGGCCGCCGCCTGCCTCGCCGGATTGGGCCCGGCCCCGGCCTGCACTGCGCTGCCCATCACCACGGCGTCCACGTCACCCCCGTCGATGCCCGCGGCCCGAACGGCGGCGGCGATCGCCAGGGCGCCGAGACCGACCGCCGAATGGTCCCGCAGACCTCCGGCCACTCTCGCGATGGGCGTGCGAACCCCTGCGACGATGACTGATCCCGGCATACGTACCTCCCGTACTCTGCCGCGGCCGTGACCGGGCGACGAGGGCGGCGCGGAGCCGGTCCCATCGGCTCCATCGCCCGGTCACGGCCGAGACTGTAAGCCGATCGAACGATCCAATCAAGTGATTGCACAGCGGTTGACGCCACTGCATCCGGCAGGCCGGAGACGGCGCGCCCTCAGCAAGCAAGCATTTGCACAACTGTCCGCCGGGGGCAGATACTGGCGCGCGTGGCCAAGGGGATCGCACAACAGCACACATCGACGGGGCGCCGAACCCGCAAGTCGGCGGCCGACACCGGAGCGTCATCCGAACGCCGCGCCCAGATCGTCCGCATCGCGGCGGAGTTGTTCGCCGAGCGCGGCTACAAGGCGACCACGGTGCGCGCGATCGGCGACGCCGCGGGCGTACTGTCCGGCAGCCTCTACCACCACTTCGACTCCAAGGAAGCCATCGCCGACGAGCTCTTCACGAGCTACTTCGACGAGCTGCTGGGGACCTACCGGGAGATCACCGAGTCCGGGACCGACCCGAGGGATACCTTCAGCCGACTGGTGCGGGCCGCCTTCGAGTCGATCGAGCACCACCATGCCGCGGTGATCGTGCTCCAGAACGAGCAGCACTACCTCCACGAGTTCTCGCGCTTCAGCTACCTCGACGAGCGACAGCGGGACGTGGAACGCCTGTGGACCAAGGTGCTCGAGGACGGCATCGACGACGGGATCTTCCGCGACACACTGAACGCGAGGATCGTCTACCGATTCGTGCGGGACGCCATCGGTACGACGGCCCGGTGGTACCGGCCGAACGGGCAGCTCAAACCGCAGGAGCTGGCCGAGCAGTACCTGGCGATGACCCTCGACGGGATCACGGCGCCACGGCGCCGACCACGACGACCCCGGACCGCGTCCAGCGCGGGATAGCAGACGTCCGACGACGGTGGGGCCGCACACAAGAGGTGCGGCCCCACTGCTTTTCCAGCGCATAACCGCTCTATAAATCAAGTGTTTCAATCACTTGACCGGATGATGTCGCGCTCCTACTGTGTCCACACAACCGCAGGGGAGCGTTTCGGCCACCCTGTCGCCATCTACGCATTTCATGCATACCGCCCCGGCCGGGTCAGCGAGAAGCACCATCCCCTTCCCTACTCCTCCACGAGGAGCGCTGCGATGACGCAGACCCATTCGGGAGCGGCACAAGAGCCGCCGACAACGGACCACGGCCCCACCGGAACCACCGCGCAGGACGGCGGCGCACCGGCCGTGCGCTCAACCACCGCTTTCGTACTCATTCTCGTCGCGCTGCTCTGGCCGCTGGAGGTGCTCAGCCTCTCCTACAGCCTGCTGACCCCCGCGGTGACCGAGATCGCGGTCCACTACCGCACGGATCAGGTCGGCTGGGTGTTCACTTCGCTAACCCTGGTCGGTGGCGTGGCCGGACCGGTCATGAGCAAGTTCGGAGACCTGTACGGCAAGAAGAAGGTGATGGCGGTCGGCGCTCTCGCCGCCGTCGTCGGCGGGTTCGTCGCCGCCCTCGCGCCGAACTTCCCCACCCTTCTGGCAGGCCGTGCCCTGCAAGGGCTGATGCTGCCGCTGGCCACGCTCTCGTACTCGCTGATGCGTGACATCCTGCCCAAGCGCTGGCTCGCCTTCGCGGCCAGTCTCACCGTCGGCGGCACGGGTGTCGTCACGATCACCGCACCTTTTATCGCCGGCTATTTCGTCGACCACCACGGTTTCCGGTCGGTGTTCTGGCTGCTCGCCGTCCTCTCGGTCATCGCCTTCCTGGGCCTGCTCGCGGTCCCTGAGTCGCAGGTGCGCGCCCGGTCCCGGCTGGACTGGACGGGAGTCGTGCTGCTGGGCGCCGGCGTGGGGCTGGTGCTGCTCGGTCTGAGCGAAGCGGCGACCTGGAGCTGGTCCTCGGCGAAAACGCTCGGCTGCCTCGTCGGTGGCGTCGCCCTCCTGCTCCTGTGGGTGGTGGTGGAGCGCAGGATCCGGGAGCCGCTCGTTGATCTGCGACTGGTCTCGCGCCGCCCCGTCCTGACCACCATCGTCGTCGCCGGTCTCGCCTACGGCGCGGTCGGCGCGTACTCGACCATCCTGCCGATGATGGCCATGACGCCCCGTGCGCTGGGCGGGGACTACGGCTTCGGGTCGACGGCCATGCAGCTGACGCTGTTCACCGTCCCGGCCGGCATCACCACCTGTGTCCCGAGTTTCATCGCGGGCCTGTACATGCGCCGGATCGGAGCACGGTTCCCGGCGGTCGTCGGGTCCCTGGTCATGGCCGCATCCGCGGCGTTCAGCGCCTTTTACCACGAGGAGAAGTGGCAGGTGCTGGTGGGCTTCAGCGTCCTGGCGGCCGGTGCCAGCCTCGCCTATGCGGCGATCCCGAACCTGGTCATCGAGGCGACTCCGGTCGACCAGCAGGCCATCACCGCAGGCATGGCGGGTCTGCTGCAGACCCTCGGCTCGACCGCCGCTGTCCAGGTCGTGTACGTGATCCTGTTGCAGAACGTCGGACAGCTGGTCCAGGGCAGCCCCATCTACACCGGGACCGGTTTCACGGTGGCCTACCTCGCCTGCGCCGGCTTCGCGCTCGTGGCAACCCTGGTCGGCCTGCTGATCCCCCACGGAAGGCCCGCGCCGAAGACCGTCGAGTCCTGACTCTCCAAGAAGCGCCCCGAGGGGCGGGGCGAGCCGCCGCTGCGGCTCTTCCCGTCCCTCGGCCCTTTCCGCGCACCGGCTATTCCAGACGCCGCTGCGCGATAATGAGCCCCAGGGGTCCTCCTGACCGAAGTGTTCTACTCTTCCCCGCCGACGGAAGCGAAGAAGGCAATGGATCACGGCACAGTCGAGTACCGGCTGCGGCGCGACATGGACCTTCTGCGAGCGTCGGCGGGTCTCGGTTCCTGCCCCGATGCCTCGCGGATCGCTCAAACACTCGCCACTCTGCTCGTGGCCGACTTCGCGGACATGGCGATGGTGGACGTCGCCCAGGCCGTGGCCGAGGGCGGCGAGCTCGCCGACGTCACCTACTTCGGTCAACTGGGCCTACGCCGACTCGGCGCCGCAGCGCACGCCGGTGAATGGCCATCCGGACCGCCCGGAGCCGGAGCTGACACCCCGGTCGTTCCCGACTCTCCCGCGCTGGAAGAGCTGCGCAGTGGACGCGCGGTCCTGATCAATGATCTCGACCTGCTCAAGGCAACACTCGACGACGATTCCGGCCTCGTCCAAGCGGTGCTTCCCGAAGGGGCACGCTCCGGCTTGAGTGTCGCCCTGTACGCCCGGAGCCTGCTGCTCAGCGGCATCACCGTGTGGCGGCTCGGGCCGACGGCTACCTGGTTCGACGCCGATGACGCGACCCTCATCGAGCAGATCGCCGCTCTGGCGGCACTGAGCCTCGACAACAGCCGACGCTCCGTCCGCGAGGAGCAGGCCGCTGCCACGCTACAGAGCAGTCTTCTGCCGCCTACGCAGTTCGAGGACACCACGGCCGAGACGGTGGGGATGTACGTGTCGGCCGACCCCGGCAGCGGGGTCGGCGGGGACTGGTTCGACGTCGTTCCCCTGCCGTCCCTCCGCACGGCATTCGTCATCGGAGACGTCGTCGGGCACGGTATTCACGCCGCTGCGACGATGGGCCGGCTGCGCACCGCCGTCCAGACGCTGGCCGACCTCGAGCTGGAGCCCGACGAACTGCTCACCCGTCTCGACGACCTCGTGCGCAGAATGGCCGGACAGTACACGGACGCATCGGGCCCACGGGGTGAGGTACTGGGAACGACGTGCCTGTACGCCGTATACGATCCGGCCCAGCGACGGTGCACGCTCGCGAGCGCGGGACACCCGCCGCCCGCCCTGGTGGAGCAGGGAGGCAGGGCTCGGATGGTGGACGTCGCGCCCGGCCCGCCACTCGGTGTCGGCGGACTGCCGTTCGAGCCGTGCGAGATCGAGCTGGAGCCGGGCAGCGTGCTCGCCTTCTACACGGACGGCCTGATCGGGTTCCCGTCGGCTGACATCGGAGTCGGTATGGATCGGCTGCGGCACCTGCTCGACGAAACGACACAAGCCGGCGTGAGCCTGTACGACACGGCTCGCCACGTCGTCGACCAGCTGATCACCACACCCGGCAAGGACGACGCCACCGCGCTGTTCGTACGCACCCGAGGCGTGTCCGGCGAGGACATGGCAGTGTGGCAGTTCCCCGCCGAACCGTCCGTCGTGGCGGAGGCACGGGAGCGGACGGTACGTCAGCTGGCCGACTGGCACCTCGACGATCTGGCCTTCACCACCGAACTGGTGGTCAGCGAGCTCGTCACCAACGCGGTCCGCTACGCCGACGGGCCTGTCGGAGTGCGCCTCATCCGCGACCGTGCGCTCGTCTGCGAGGTGTCCGACCCGAGCAACACCCAGCCACGACTGCGCCGGGCCCAGGCGGCGGACGAAGGGGGACGAGGCCTCTTCCTGGTCGCCCAGCTCACGGACCGCTGGGGCAGCCGGTACACGAGATCGGGCAAGACCATCTGGACCGAACAGCTCCTTCCCCCGCCGCGCTGAGCCGGGCCCCGGTCAGACATTGCGCCGGTACTGGCCCCCCACCTCGAAGAAGGCCTCGGTGACCTGCTGGAGAGAGCACACCCGGGCGGCGTCCATCAGGACGGCGAACACGTTGTCACCACGGGTGGCGGCCTGCTTGAGGGCGGCGAGAGCGGACTGTGCCTCGTCCCGTCGGTGTTCCTGGTAAGTGCGTACGCGCCGCAGCTGTGACTGCTTCTCGTCCTCGGTCGCCCGGGCCAGTTCGACCGCCGTGGCCTCCTCGGCGTCCGCCCGCGGGTTGCGGAAGGCGTTGACGCCGACGATGGGCAGGGTGCCGTCGTGCTTGCGCTGCTCGTAGAGCATCGACTCGTCCTGGATACGGCCGCGTTGGTAGCCGGTCTCCATGGCGCCGAGCACGCCACCGCGCTCGCTGATCCGCTCGAACTCCTGGAGCACTGCCTCCTCGACCAGGTCGGTCAGCTCGTCGATGACGAACGACCCCTGCAGCGGGTTCTCGTTCATCGCCAGGCCCCACTCCCGGTTGATGATCAGCTGGATGGCGAGCGCCCGGCGTACCGAGTCCTCGGTGGGGGTGGTGACCGCCTCGTCATAGGCGTTGGTGTGCAGGCTGTTGCAGTTGTCGTAGATCGCGATGAGCGCCTGGAGGGTGGTGCGGATGTCGTTGAAGTCCATCTCCTGGGCGTGCAGGGAGCGTCCTGAGGTCTGGACGTGGTACTTCAGCTTCTGGCTGCGCTCGTTCGCGCCGTACCGGTCTCGCATCGCGACGGCCCAGATGCGGCGGGCGACCCGGCCCAGGACCGAGTACTCGGGGTCCATGCCGTTGGAGAAGAAGAAGGACAGGTTCGGGGCGAAGTCGTCGATGTCCATGCCCCGCGCCATATAGGCCTCAACATAGGTGAACCCGTTGGCGAGGGTGAAGGCGAGCTGGCTGATGGGGTTCGCGCCGGCTTCGGCGATGTGGTAGCCGGAGATGGACACCGAGTAGAAGTTGCGGACCTGGTGGGCGATGAACCACTCCTGGATGTCGGCCATCATCCGCAGGCTGAACTCGGTGGAGAACAGGCAGGTGTTCTGCCCCTGGTCCTCCTTGAGGATGTCGGCCTGCACGGTGCCGCGCACGGAGCGGAGCGTACGGGCACGCACCTCGGCGGTCTCTGCCGCGTCCGGTTCGCGGCCCTGTTCGGCGCGGAAGACGTCCAGCTGCTGGTCAATCGCCGTGTTCAGGTAGAACGCGAGGATGGTGGGGGCCGGGCCGTTGATGGTCATGGACACGGAGGTTGTCGGGGAGACCAGGTCGAAACCGTCGTACAGCGCCTTCATGTCGTCGAGCGTGGCGATCGAGACACCCGAGGTTCCGATCTTGCCGTAGATGTCCGGGCGTTCGCCGGGGTCACGGCCGTAGAGGGTGACCGAGTCGAAGGCCGTGGACAGGCGGGTCGCCTCACTGTCGGCGGACAGCAGCCGGAATCGGCGGTTGGTGCGGAAGGGGTCGCCCTCGCCGGCGAACATCCGGGCTGGATCCTCCCCCTCGCGCTTGAAGGGGAAGACTCCTGCCGTGAAGGGGAAGCGGCCGGGCAGGTTCTCGGCACGGAGGAATCGCAGCAGTTCACCGTGGTCGGTGAAGCGGGGCAGGGCAACGCGGGGAATCCGGTTGCCGGACAGCGACTCACGGACGAGGGCTGTGCGCAGTTCCCGGTCGCGGACGGTGACCAGCAACTCGTCCCCGGAGTACGACCGTACGGTCTCGGGCCAGTCCTCCAGCAGGTTCCGCGCGGCCGGATCCAACTGACCGTGTGCCTCCGTCAGCAGCTCGTCGACGGCCTCCGTGGCCTTTCCCGACGTCGCCAGTTCCTCGCGCACCTCCGCCAGCACCTGTACCCGTCGCGCGGCCTTCGCCTGTACGGCGGTGTCCGCGTGGTAGCGGCGCACGGCCTCGGCAATGTCGGCGAGGTAGCGGACCCTGGCCGACGGCACGATCTGGGCCGCGCCGCTGGAATGCCGTACCGCGACATCAGCCAGCGCGCCCGGACGGACCGTCATGCCTTTGTCGGCGAGGAGGCTGCGCAGGTGCTGGTAGAGGGCCGTGACGCCGTCGTCGTTGAAGGTGGCGGCGCTGGTGCCGAACACCGGCATGTCCTGCGGCTGCTTTCCGAACTCCTCCCGGTTACGGATGAGTTGGCGACCCACGTCGCGCAGCGCGTCCTGCGCGCCGCGCCGCTCGAACTTGTTGATGGCCACCACGTCGGCGAAGTCCAGCATGTCGATCTTCTCCAGCTGGGAGGCCGCCCCGAACTCGGGGGTCATCACGTACAGCGAGATGTCCACGAACGGCACGATCGCGGCGTCGCCCTGCCCGATGCCGGGTGTCTCGACGATCACCAGGTCGTGTCCGGCGGCCTCGCAGGCGGCGATGGCCTCGTGGAGACCGTCGGGAAGTTCGTGACTGCCCCGGGTGGCGAGGGAGCGGAAGAAGACCTTGTCTCCGTCCAGCGAGTTCATCCTGATGCGGTCGCCGAGCAGGGCTCCGCCGCCGCGCCGTCGCGTCGGGTCCACGGCCAGGACCGCGATGCGCAGGTCGTCGTGCTGGTCGGTGCGCAGCCTGCGCACCAGTTCGTCGGTGAGCGAGGACTTTCCGGAACCTCCGGTGCCGGTGATGCCGAGTACCGGCACCTTGCGCACGGCCGCGGCCGCCTGCACGGCGTGGAGTGTCGCCTCCGGCACACCGCTGCCGGTCAGGCCGGTGAGCAGACGGGCCAGTGCCGTTCGCTCGCCGTTCAGCACGGACTCGGCATCGGCCGGTTCCTCCTTCCAGAGGTCGCGGTCGCATTCCTCGATCATCGAGTTGATCATTCCGGCGAGCCCCAGGCGCAGCCCGTCCTCCGGCGAGAAGATGCGGACACCGGAGCGCGCCAGACGATCGATCTCCTCCGGGACGATCACTCCGCCGCCGCCCCCGAAGACCTTCACATGCCCGGCCCCGCGCTCCTCGAGTAGTTGGACCAGGTACTCGAAGTACTCGACGTGGCCACCCTGATAGGAGCTGACGGCCACTCCCTGGGCGTCCTCCTCCAACGCGGCGTCCACCACCTCGCTGACCGAGCGGTTGTGGCCCAGGTGGATCACCTCGGCGCCCTGGGCCTGCAGGATGCGCCGCATGATGTTGATCGCGGCGTCGTGCCCGTCGAAGAGACTGGACGCCGTGACGAAGCGGACGGGGTGCTGGGGCCGGTACAGCTGGGTGGGCTGCGTCGGCGTGGCGGGGCTGGACAAGGATGCCTCCGGAGTCGATGCGTGGGCGGCCTGCTCCGACGCAGGTGATGGGATGTCGGGGCTCGGAACGCCGTCAGTCGCGTCTGCGGCGCGAGCCCTCCAGGAACCGGCGCATGGCGGCCCCGACCTCGGTTCGCGACGCGGCCTCGGCAATGAAGTCGGCCTCGCAGTCGAGGTGATCGCGGAGTTCGTCGAGCTGCCCAGCCCGGACCAACAGCTTCGCCCGACCGAGGGCACGGACATGTACGCCGGCCAGAGCGCTCGCCAGTGCCCCGGCGACGGAGGTCAGGTCCTCGTCGTCGACGACCCGGTTGAACAGCCCCCACTGTTCGGCCTCGGCAGCGCCGAGGACCCGGTTGGTGAACACCAGGTCCAGGGCCCGGCGTTCGCCCAGCAGTCGGGGCAGGAACCAGGACGCCCCACAGTCGGGGGTGAGCCCGAGAGCCGTGTAGGCAAGGCGCAGCTTCGCCGAGCGCGCGGCCACCACGAGGTCGGCGCCGAGCGAGAGGCCGACGCCTCCCCCGGCGACGGCTCCCTGGATCGCCGCGACGACGGGGACGGACAGGCCGGCCAGCCCGAAAACCGCCGCGTGCGCGGCCTCGGCGACGGCCCTGACGTATCCGCCGATGTCGCTCTCCTGAGCGACGAAGGCTCGGAGGTCGCCGCCGACGCTGAAGTTCCTGCCCTCTGCCCGTAGCAGCACCGCACCGACGCCGGTCCTGTCCGGCTCCCCCGTCCAGGCGACGATCTGCTCGACGGCCGCTCGCAGCGCGGTGACGAAGTCGAGGTCGAAGCCGTTACCGGTGTCCGGGCGTGCCAGGACGAGGTGGACGACGGCGCCGTCCCGCTCCACCCGCACCGGCGCGTCCGCCGCGGTGAGGAGCGTGCCGGGAGGCGAGGTTCGGGTCGTCATCGCGCGTCTCCCCTGCTCAGGCCTCGCTCCCGCTGCCGGGCGAGTTCCCGGCGGCCCAGCACCATCCGGTGCACCTCGTCCGGGCCGTCGGCGAAGCGCAGCCCGCGGGCCTGCGCCCAGAGCATGGCCAGGGGCAGATCCTGGGTCATGCCGGCCGCGCCGTGCACCTGGACGGCCCGGTCGACGACCCACTCGGCGGTCCGCGGCGCCTCGACCTTGATGGCGGATATCGCGGTACGGGCCTCACGCGCGCCCACCTCGTCGATGAGCCAGGCCGCTTGCAGGACCAGCAGTCGCAGCTGGTCGACACGGACCCTGGCCTCGGCGATCCAGCCCAGGATCTCGCCGTGTTCGGCGAGCGGGCGGCCGAAGGCGGTGCGCTCGTCGGCGCGGGCGCACATAAGCTCCAGCGCCCGCTCCGCCATGCCGACCAGTCGCATGCAGTGGTGGATGCGGCCGGGTCCCAGGCGGGCCTGGGCCAGTCGCGCGCCTTCTCCCTCCTTGCCCAGCAGACTGGTGGCGGGCACCCGTACGTCGTCGAAGACCACTTCGCCGTGGCCGCCGTGGGCGGCGTCGGTGAAGCCGAAGACCGCCAGGCCGCGCACCACGCGCACGCCCTCGGTATCCGCGGGGACGAGCAGGATGCTCTGGCTCTCGCGCGGCCCGGCGTCCGGGTCGGTGACCGCCAGGACGACGAGCAGTTCACACTCGGGGGCGAGGGCGCCGGTGGCCCACCACTTGCGGCCGTTCAGGACGTACTCGTCCCCCTCACGCCGGGCGGTCAAGCGCATGTTGGACGCGTCGGACGAGGCCACGCCGGGCTCTGTCATGCAGTACGCGGAGCGGATCCGCGCGTCCAGCAGCGGCTCCAGCCAGCGCTCGCGCTGCGCCTCGGTGGCGAACATGGACAGTAGTTCCATGTTGCCGGTGTCCGGGGCCGAGCAGTTGAGCGCCTCGGGGGCGATCTGAGGGCTCCAGCCGGTGATCTCCGCGAGGGGCGCGTACTGCAGGTTGGACAGACCGGCGCCCAGCGGCGAGTGGGGCAGGAAGAGGTTCCACAGTCCACGGCCGCGCGCCTCCGCGCGGAGTTCCGCCATGACCGGCGGGCGGCCCCAGCCGGTGGTGGGGGCTCCGGGGACCTCGGCGGCGCCCGGGGCGAAGTGCGGCTCCGCGAAGTGGTGTTCGGCGGGGATGACGTGGGTGCGCAGGAAGTCGGTGAGGTTCTCGCGGAGTTCCTCGGTGCGCTTGTCGAAGGAGAAATCCATGTCGGTGTCCGTTCGTGTCGGCGCCGGCGGGGTCAGCCGTTGAGGTGGGTGCGGCCGCGTTCGACGAGTTCGGGCACCATCGCGCCTATCGACTCGAAGCCGTCGCCGACGGTCAGTCCTTGCTGGTGGCGGAAGTGGATGCCTTCGAGGATCACGGCCAGCTTGTAGTGGGCGAAGGCCATGTACCAGCTGAGGTCGTCCAGCTTCAGGCCGCTGCGCTCGGCATAGCGGTCGGCCAGTTCCTCCCAGCGGGGGAAGGCGGGGTGCAGCCCGGGCGTGCCCGCGATGGGGTTGTCGATGCCGGCCCAGCCGATCCAGTAGAGGTGGAACAGCCCGAGATCGGCGAGCGGATCCCCCAGGGTGGCCATCTCCCAGTCCAGTACGGCGCGGGGCCAGGCCGGGTCGGCTGGGTCGAGGATGACGTTGTCCAGCCGGTAGTCGCCGTGGACCAGGGTGTGCCGTTGGGTGACGGGCAGCGCCGCGCCCAAGGCGTCGCCCAGTTCACCGAGCCCGGCCACGCTACGGCACGTCGAGGCCGCCAACTGCTTCTTCCAGCGGGCGACTTGGCGTTCCAGATAGCCTTCGGGACGGCCGAAGTCCGCGAGTCCCACCTCGGCCGGATCGACGTTGTGCAAATCAGCGAGTGTGTCGACGAAACCGTGGGCGAGTGTGCGGGCGGTGTCCGGGTCCAGTGCGGAGAGGTCCTCCTCGGTGCGCAGCACCAACCCGTCGACGAGTTCCATGACATAGAAGGGCGCGCCGAGCACGCTGTCGTCCTCGCAGACGGCGACGACGGGCGGCACCGGCACGTCGGTGGGGGCGAGCGCGGTGAGCACGCGGGCCTCGCGCAGCATGTCGTGGGCGGTCTGCAGGACGTGGCCGAGCGGCGGGCGGCGCAGCACCCAGCGCAAAGGACCCCAGTCGACGCGGTAGGTGAGGTTGGAGCGTCCACCGGACAGCAGCGAGACGCGGATGGCCTCCGCCGGGGGCGTCCACGGACCGGCGGCTCGGGTCAGGAACTGTGCGAGCCGCTCGGGGTCGACGCCGCGTACGGTCTCGTTCGCGCTCGGGACGGGCTGCGTCATGTGCTTCGGCTCCTTGCCGTGCTCAGTGCGCTCGGAGCCAGCCGCGCGGTGCCCCGCGCCTTGACGGCTCCCTCGCTGTCGGTCACCTGCACCTCGACATCGGTCGTGGGCTCTTCTTCGGAGCCGCGCACGGTGACGGTCAGGCGGTCGCCGATGTGCACCGGCGCGGTGAAGCGCATCCGGTACGCCTGAACGGATCCGGGTCCGGCGACTTCGTCCAGCACGCGCCCCGCCCAGGCCATGGAGAGCATGCCGTGCGCGATGACATCGTCGAGACCGGCCCGCCGGGCTGCGTCGATGTCGATATGGACGGGGTTGTGGTCACCCGACGCCCCGGCGTAGAGGGCGAGGTCCGTGCGCGTCACCGGGGGCAGAGAGCGGCTGAGGGGCAGGCTGAGCGGTGTCGTTCCGGTCATTGCGTGTCCCCTTCGTCGTCCGGGCCGGTACCACGCCGTACGACGGCGAGCGTCGTGCTCAACTCGGCTACTTCGGCGCCCTGTTCGTCCGTGACCCGGGTCTGCCGTACGACGAACTGCAGGGCGCCGTCCGACTTGGCGGTCACGTCCGTGATGCGCGAGGCGAAGGTCAGGCGCTCACCCGACCAGGTGGAGCGGTGGTGAACGAACGACTGCTCGGCGTGCAGAACCGTATCCAGGTCCACGCCGATGTCAGCCAGCCAGGCCCAGGGGTCGGGGCGTTCCATCTCCAGGCAGAACAGGAATGTCGGCGGCACGGGCAGGCCGGGGTGGCCCGCGCGCCGGGCCGCCGCCTCGTCGACGTGTTCGGGTCGGCGCTCACCGATGGCGTGGGCGAACTGCCGCAATCGGCCCGCCTCGACGAGGACGGTGTGCGGCGCGGTACCGGTGCCGACCACGGCCGGGTCGATGAGCCGTGCCCTCGACGGCACGGTGGGTGTGTTCACGAGGTGCTCCTCAGCAGCAGTGCGTCGCCCTGCCCGCCGCCTCCGCACAGGGCGGCGATTCCTGTCCCGCCGCCTCGGCGGCGCAGTTCGAGGGCGAGGGAGAACACGAGGCGGGCGCCGCTCATACCAACGGGATGACCCAGCGCGATGGCGCCGCCGTTGACGTTGACTCGGTCCGGGTCGACGTCGAGTTCACGGGTGGACTGGATCGCCACTCCCGCGAAGGCCTCATTGATCTCCAGCAGGTCGAGGTCGGAAGCCTTCAGCGACCCGTCACGGGCCAGCGCGTCGCGTACGGCGTTCGCCGGCTGCGACAGCAGGGACGGGTCGGGACCCGCCACCGTGCCGTACGCCCCGATCTCCGCGAGCGGTGCCAGACCGTGCCGCTCGGCGAAGTCCCGGCTGGTGACGACGAGGGCGCAGGCACCGTCGGAGAGCTGCGAGGAGGAACCAGCGGTGATGGTCCCGTCCGGCGCGAAGGCCGGCCGCAGCCGCCCGAGGGACTCGGCGGTGATGCCCACGCGAATCCCCTCGTCGTCTGTGACCGTCACCTCTGCACCGCGGGTCGGGACAGGCACCGGCACGATCTCGTCGGCGAACCGCCCGGCCTGCGCCGCCTCGGCCGCGCGCTGGTGGGAGCGGGCCGCGAAGGCGTCCTGCTCCTCGCGAGAGATGCCGAGGTGTGCCTGGTAGCCCTCGGTGGCCGCACCCATGGAGATGCTGTCGAAGGCGCACCCCAACGCGTCGGCGTCAAGGGCGTCCAGTGCGGTGGCAGGTCCGAAGCGGTAGCCGGTACGGGCGCCGGGCAGCAGGTGCGGTGCGCGGGTCATCGACTCCATACCACCGCAGACGACGACGTCGTGGAGTCCGGCGGACACCATGAGGTCGGCAAGCGCAACCGCGTGCAGTCCGGACAGGCACAGCTTGTTGACGGTGGTGGCGGGCACGCCCATGGGCAGACCGGCGAGGGCTGCGGCCTGGCGGGCCGGGTTGGGGCCCACGCCGGCCTGGACGACCGTGCCCATGACCACCGTGCCGACCCGGTCCGGTTCGATTCCGGCGCGTTCCACGGCCGCCGCGACGGCCGCGGCGCCGAGGCGGGGGGCCGGCAGGCCGGACAGGGCGCCGAGCAGTTTGCCGATCGGGGTGCGTGCCCCGCCGATGATGACGGATCCCGGCATCGTGTTGTCGCTCCTTTGTGTGTGCGGGTCGGCCTGCTCAGATGACGAGGCCGCCACCGGCCACGACGACCTGGCCGGTGATGTAGTCGGACTCGGGAATGGTGAAGAGATAGACCGCGTTGGCCGCGTCCTCGGGCGTACCCGCGCGACCCAGCGGGATGCCCGCCTCCATGGCGCTGCGCAGTTCGTCGCCGATCCCGACCTTGATGTCCCGGCCGCCGACGTCGATGGTGGCGCCGGTGCCCGCGGGTGCCTCGGTCAGCCGGGTGGCGATCAGACCGAAGGCGACGGCGTTGACCGTGACCTGGTACCGGCCCCACTCCTTGGCGAGCGTCTTGGTCAGTCCCACCACGCCGGCCTTGCCGGACGCGTAGCCGGCCTGTCCGACGTTGCCGCCGAGGCCCGCGACCGAGCTGATGTTCACCACCTTGCGTACGGTGCGCTCCCCCGCCTCGGCATCACGCTTGGCGGCCGCGCGGAACGCCCCGGTGGCGGCGCGCAGAATGCGGAACGGCGCGCGCAGATGGACGTCGAGCATGGCGTCGAACGCCTCGTCCGTGGTCTTGTGCACCACGGAGTCCCAGGTGTAGCCGGCGTTGTTGACGATGATGTCGAGCCGGCCGAAGGTGTCCTGCGCCGCCCCCACGAACCGGTCGCCGAAGTCGGGTTCGGTCACGCTGCCTGGGAAGGCCACGGCCTCGATGCCGTCCTTGGCGAGCAGGGCGACGGTCTCCTCGGCGGGTTCGCGGTCGAGGTCGTTGACTAGCAGCCGGGCACCCTCGGAGCCGAGCTTGCGGGCGATCTCCCGGCCGATGCCCCGCCCGGCCCCCGTGATCAGCGCGACCTTGCCATCCAGTTTCGTCATGACTGCCTTCCTCTTGTGCGGTACTTGCCTGGTGTCGGGCGGGTGCTCAGCGGTAGGCGTCGGCCGGCCACTCCTGCAGGGCTCGTTGGAGGGCGAGCAGCGCGCGCAGCGCTCCGGAGCCGTCCATGGCGCGGTGGTCGAAGGTGAGACCGAGCCGGGCGACGGGACGGACGGCGACGTACTCCTCACCGTTCTCGCCGGTCACCGCCACGGGTTGGCGGACGACCGCCGGGACGCCGAGCGAGGCCACCTGCGGGTGGGTGAGGATAGGCGTGGAGATCACACCGCCGACGCTGCCGGAGTTGCTGATCGTGATCGTCCCGCCTTCCAAGTCGGCCGACTTCAGACGCCGGTTCCTGGCGCGCTGGGCGAGGTCGGTGATCGCTTCCGCGATGCCGTGCAGGCTCAGCCGCTGTGCGCCGTGCACCACGGGTACGTAGAGCCCGGCCTCGACGTCGACGGCCACGCCCAGGTTGACCGTCTGCCAGCGCAGCAGGTGGGTGTCGGTGAACGTGGCGTTGATGTCCGGGTGTTCACCGATCACCGCGACCAGGGCCCGTGCGATGAAGGGCAGATAGCTGAGTTTGTCCTTGCCCTGCCCGGCACGCTCGGTGTTGATCTCGGCGCGGGCGGCGGCCAGGCGGGTGAAATCGACGTCGACCTGTGCGGTCAACTGCGGTGCCGTGCTCACCGAGGCCACCATGTGCGCGGCGGTGGCCTTGCGGACGGGCGTGTGGGGCACCTCCTGGCAGGGGATGTCCTCGTATCCGGACGGGCGCGTGCCGGTGGCCGCAGAGAGGGCGGGCGTGGCTGCGGGCGCCGGTTCGGGGGTGAGCGGCTGCATCGGCGACCGGGGAGCCGCGGCGGCCTCGATGTGAGCGCGGACGTCGCCACGGGTGACACGGCCACCCGGGCCGGTGCCACGCACGGCACGAAGGTCGATTCCGGCTTCCTTGATCATGCGGCGAACCAGCGGGGAGGTGGTGTGCGCGCTGAAGTGGTCCGTGTCGGCCGGCTCGACAGCGAGGTGTCGCAGGGCCCCGTTGAGGACGAGCGACAGACCGTCCAGGTCCCTGTGCACCACGGCGATCTGCTGCCGCGCCGGGGTCCCCGAGCTCGGGGGCGTCGCGGGCTGCTGCGGGACGGGCTCGGTCCTGGCGCCGGGGGGTTCCTGCACCGCGGGGTCCGCCTGCCCTGCCTGGGTGGCCGCGGTAGTCGCCGCCTCAGCCCCGCCGAGCGCCGCGGCGACGTCGGAGTCGCTGGCGTCCAGGGGCGCGAAGCGGGCGATCAACTCGCCGACGGGCACCTCCTGGTCGGGATGCGCCAGGATCTGCACCAGCGTCCCCTCCTGCGGGGAGGCGACCTCCGTGTCCACCTTGTCCGTCGACACGTCCAGGAGCGGTTCATCGACGGCCACCTTGTCGCCTGGGCTCTTGTGCCAGGCGGTGATCACCGCGCGTTCCACCGAGCCCATGTGGGGCAGGCGGACATCGATCAGAGTCGTCATGTCAGGTCTCCGGCTGCTCGGCGGGGTCAGATACGGGCGAGCCGTCGGGCCGCCTCGATGATGTCGGCGACGCTGGGGAAGCAGTGCTGTTCCAGGTGCCGGCTGGCCGGTACCGGGGCGTCGACCGCGCCGAGCCGCATGATCGGCGCGTCGAGGTGCCAGAAGCACCGTTCTTGGATGGCGGCCGCGATCTCCGCTCCGGGGCCCGCGGTGCGCGGGGCCTCGTGCACGATGAGCGCCCGGTGCGTGCGTAGTACGGAGGTGGTGACCGTGTCCAGGTCGAGCGGGACGAGGGTGCGCAGATCGACGATCTCCAGCTCGATCCCCTCACCGGCCAGCTTCTCGGCGGCCTCCAGGGCACGCCGTGTCATACAGCCGTAGGTGATGACGGTCGCCGAGGTGCCGGTGCGCCGTACGGCGGCCTGGCCGAGCGGGATGATCTCGTCAGGATCGGTGGAGACCGGGCCGCGAATCCAGTCGAGTTGCTTACTCGGGTAGTAGAGAACCGGGTTAGGGTCGCGTACGGCGGCCTTGAGCAGCGCCTTTGCGTCCCAGGGGTCGGACGGGACGACCACCTTCAGGCCGGGGAAGTGCATGCCGAGCATCTCCATGGAGCCGGAGTGCTCGGGTCCCGCGCCGCCGCTCGGACCGATCGGCATGACGATGACCGCGGGCAGTTCGAACTGGCCGCCGTGCATGTGCCGCCACTTGCCGAGCTTCTGGAAGATCTCGTCGCCCGCGATGAGGGAGAAGTCGGCGAATCCCATCTGCACGACCGGACGCATCCCGGTCATCGCGGCGCCGGCCGCGCAGCCGACCATGAAGGCCTCGGTGATGCTGGTGTCCACGACCCGCTCGAACCCGAACTCCTGGACCATGCCGCGCGTACCGCCGAAGAACCCACCCATTCGCAGGTCCTGGCCCATGCAGAAAACGGTCTCGTCGCGCCGCATCTCCTCGACGAGGGCTTCTCCCTGGGCCGCCTGATAGGTGGTCACATGAGTGCCCTCGCCCGCCGCTTCGGTGGCGGGGCGGCTGTCGGTCAGCGTCGTCATACGAACACGTCCTTCATGATGATCGCGGGGTCGGGAAGGTCCGCCTCCTCGGCACGCTGCAGTTCTTCCGCAACTTCCGCCGCCGCATCCGCGACAATCCTGTCCGCGGCCTCAGCCTGGTCCTCGCCAAGACGGGCCCGAAGGACCGCCATGGGGTCCCGGTAGTCCTTGAGGTAGTCGTCGGGCCGGTACTGCTGAGCGTCGCCCTCCCAGTGCCCGCCGACACGGGTGACCTTGGCCTCGATCAGTGTGGGTCCCTCACCGGCGCGGGCCCGCTCAACGGCTTCGAGCGTCACCCGGTGGACCTCGACTGCGTCGTGGCCGTCGACGACGACGCCGGGGATGCCGTAGGCAGACGCGCGGTCGGCTACGTTCGGGGTGGGGCTGACGTCCTCGAAGCGGGTGGAGACGGAGACGCCGTTGTTCTCGCAGAAGTAGATGAGCGGGAGTTTCCACGAGGCGGCCTGGATCAGGGTTTCGTGGAAGGTCCCGCGGTGCGAGGTCCCGTCTCCGAAGTCGGCGAGCGCGATCTGGTCGGTACCGCGCATCTTGGCCGACAGGGCGGCTCCGGCTGCGATCGGGTACACGCTGCCCAGGGTGGCGCCCTCGCCCATGATGCCGAGCGCCGGGTCAGCCCAGTGCGGGACGCCGGCGCCCTTGCCGCCGGTGGAGCCGGTCACCCTGCCGAGCAGGTCGCCGATGATCGGCTGGAGTCCCATCCCCTTGGCCAACGGCCAGGTGGCCCCGCGGCCCTGGTAGAAGAGGTAGTCGTCGGTGCGCAGTGCGGCGCAGGCCCCGGCCACCGCACCCTCCTGGCCCTTGCCCGGATGCCAGAAGCCGGCGAATCCGTGGTCCCGGATGTGGACCGCGAGGGCGTCTTCCAGGGCGCGTGCCCGGGCGACCGTGGTGAAGAGCCTCAGCAGCAGTTCGGGATCGGCCGGGGCGTCGGTGGGCCGTCGCTTCCTTGGCGCCATACCGCCTCCTTGCGGGATGGAGCGCGACACGGGCCCGGAAAACAGGGCCCGGTCGCGTCGAAACGGGCGTACGAAATACGAGGTGGTCTGGAGCGCGCGTCCCGAAAGGGACCTGCGAACGAGGCTCGGCCACCCTGCCCACGGCAGGGGCAAGGGGAAGAAGGGCGAGCGGCGGCTCCACTCACTCGATGTCGCCCGACACTATGCCGATCGACTGATCGAATCAATTGTTTCAATCAAATTCTTTCAAGGAGGGGTTCCCTCCGTGCAGCGCCGGTTAGGCTCTCACCTGGACACGGGCCGACAGCGGACCGAGAGCGAAGGAACTGGGCGTGGCAGAGCAGAAGAGGCGCCGCAAGGGCCCCCACGACGGAGAAGCGACTCGCGCGACTCTCATGGACGCGGCCGAGCGCCTCTTCGCGGAACAGGGAGTGGAGGCAGTCTCGGTACGCGCCGTGAACGCGGCGGCGGGACTGGCACCGGCCGCCGTGCACTACCACTTCGGCACGAAGGAGGCCTTGCTGGACGCGGTCCTCCTCCGGCGGGGCCGCGAGGTCGTCGCCGACATCTCCGCGCGATGCGATGCTCTGCTCGCTCAGGCGGGACGCCCCGACCCCGAGGAGATCCTCGAGGCGCTGATCGCTCCTTACGCCGCCCTCCTGGAGCGTGACCGCGCGGGAGGGGCACGCTGGCTGTCCATCGTCGGCCAGCTGACGCTGAGCGGAAGCGATCAGATGATGCCGTCGGCGGCCCCGGCGACCGACCGGCTGCAGACACTGATCCACCGCGCCTTCCCCGATACGCCCGCAGACGATCTCACGAACGCATGGAGTCTGACAGTCGAGGCCCTGATCCTCCTCATGGCTCGCGGCCCCGAGAGCTGGTTCGCTCCGGGCGACGCGGCGTACACCACGCGGCGCACCCTCCTCGCCTTTGCCGTCGGAGGGCTGAGAAGCGCACTGGGACAGCCCCGGACGGACACCAGCCCGGCCGCCTCACCGGCCTGAGCATCACTCCGGGACGCCCTGGCAGCGGGTACCGATGGGTACGCCGTCAGCGACGAACTGATCATCGGCCCCGATGAGTCGTCGGCGGTCTGCGGGCTCGCGCCAGGGCGAGCCAAAGAGCGACCAGAGGCAGGAAGGTGCGCATCGTGGAGATCGTGCAGCTGACCCGGCCGCTCATCCACACCCCGACCGGGAATCCGCCCGGCTTGCCCATGGGGCCAGGCAGCACTGGCGAGCTGCACGGAGTGCAGTTGTCTCTGCCGTCGATCGCCATCATGCCGGGGCCGTATGACGCCCTCAGAGCCACCCCGAACGACAACCAGAACGCACGCGGTGAACACACCCCCGCAGACGCCCATCAGCCCTCCTGCCGCGATCTGGTGGGCGCGCCCGCCCAGAACGACCGTCGCGCCGCCTACGCGGCCCTCGCTCTCGGGGCGACGACCGTGGCCGAGGTCGCCGAATGGGCCGGGCTGCGCTCACCGGCCGCCGCCGTGGCCCTGCAGAGGCTGGCGGACGTCAGAATCGCTTCCCTCGACCGTGAGCTACACACGTACACCCTGCTCGACGACACCTTCCGGCTGGCCGTTCAGGCGGAGGTCAGGGTCGCCGGGCGAGCCGGCGGGGAGGAACGGGCTCCTACTTCCGGCGCGGCCGACTGACCTCCATCCCGGGCAACGAGGACGTGCGCAGCCGGGTGCTGGACGTGGTGAAGGACTCGTTCGAGCCCGGCGTGCCCTATCCCGAGGCCAAGGTCAACGCGATCTGCGGTGAGTGGTTCGACGACTGGGTGACCCTGCGCCGCGCCCTCGTGGACGACGGCATGCTGCGCAGGAACGACTCCGGCGCGATCTACGAGCGCGTCTGACGAAGGGCGCCTGACGGACGGTGTGGGGCTGATGGTGCAGGTAATGGCAGGGGTCCCAGTTTCACCAGCACGGCGGGGGTGGAAGAAGATGCAGTGGCAGGCACGGGCCACCTCATGATCGTTGAGCTTCGACACTCCAATGATCACGAAGCACATGCCTGCGCTGCTATGCACCCCAACCGGTCAAAAACCCGACCAGCTCCCCAACCCCGGGAACTTGATCAAGCCCTGCCTCACAGACAGGACACGTGGAATCGCACGACTGCCCGACGTCCACCTGCGCCGCCGCGGCAGGCTCCTCATGCAGGACCGGCAAGGGCAAGGCGGCGATCCAGTACCACATCGCCCGCTTCCGCTTCATGCCCCGACTCGCCAAGGGTCAGTGAGGTCTTTCAGTGTTGCCGCTCCGGAGTGAGCACGGCCGCGGAGATTGACGACATTCGATTCGGACTGCACCGGGACTTGCGGAAGATCCGCCAGGACTTGAGTGGTGCGACGCCGCGTTCGACCGGTGCCCGTGCGGTGGCCAGTGCTCGGCTGATGGCTTGCTGGGTCGGCGTGAGGTCACGGCCCGGCGGGGGTCTGAGGGGTGTTGTCACCCATGGGTCGGCTCCCATGTAGGCGTGTTCGGCGAGGATCGAGACGCCCTGGCGTTCACAGATCCGGATGATCCGGTGGGCGCGGGTCGCAGTCATCGTGCGCGCAGCCGGGCATCGTCGGCGTGATCCACAGCAGCCGCCCGGAGGGGTCGGTCACCTCCTGCACGTTCACCGCATGTCGGCGGTGCTTGTGGGAGTAGTCGGCCCGGCTGTCGCCGACCCGGCCACACACCCGGCGGTAAGACGGTCAGACCTGTGACGGTGCCGAGGCAAGGCCCCTATGCGGACACGCAAGCCCACCCGGTGGCTGCACCATCCCGGCACGGACGGCAGATCGCACTCAGGGCATCCCAAACGGAGCCAGGCAGAATATGGGCCAGTCCGCACCGCAGATGGCACTCTCCATGCTCACAGGCAGGATACGGAACCAACGCGGCTCCTGTGCCAGCGGGTTGAGACTTCGAACACCTCTCTCAACGGCACGGGAGCCTCGTGCGTTGCGCAAGGACTCGATGACATCAAGTCGCTCCGACAATCGGCCGCCGACGCGGGCATGACGATCACCACGCGAGTGGTGAAGACTGGATAGATGCGACCTCACGCCCAGGCGGACTCCTGTTCGTAGAGCTCAGTCTCATCCTTGTCGCCGCTGTCTACGTCTGGAGAGGACGTGTCCTGCGTCCCCTCTCGGAGAAACGCGCCCAGGCAGCCGTGATCCGGGATCGTTCCAGAAACCTGCTGCGCTCTGCGGACATGGCAATCGCCGGAGCGCGTCGGCGGGCCGCACACGGCGAACCGGCCAACGTCACGGTCGGAGACGTGACCAGGGTGGGGCGCCAGCACTACGGGTACCTCTTTGTGGAGCGCGAAGAAGCAGCTGCCGCCCTCCGCCAGCGCTATGAGGCTGCCGACTGCCGGGTGGACTGCATGACCGACGCTTTCAACTGACTGCCTCCCCGGCAAGTGCTTGACGCCAGAGGCGCCGGAGCTCTCCACAGGGCTTGCAGCAGGCCGACCGCGGGCCCGAAAGGCTGATTGCGGCGGGGCGGGGGCATGGCTGTCGGCGGCGCCTGAAATTCAGCCGCCGCCGGCACATGGCGTCGCCGGTGGTGACGCGACGTCCAGCTCTGGTGTGCAACCCGTCCCAGTGCCCTTCATCCACGATCCGCGCGCCGCGGCCAACCACCCGTGGATGGGCGGCCGGCATGGTGTTCGGCCGACAGCGAGCCGCCACGAACTCCAAGTAGTCGTCGACCAGGGCATGTCCGAGCGATGCTGCAGGATTCCCTGCAGCATCGACGCGTCGTACCAACGGCGGCTGCCCGGCCATCCGAGCACCTCGACGGGAGCGACCATCCTGACCGGGAACATGAGATCGCGGAAGAGTGTCACCCACATAACCGCCCAGCGTGGTCAGCGCGTGGACGTGTCCTTCGAAGAACGCCTGCTGACCGCAGGAGCGTGAGATGCGGTGCACGGCCTTGCCCGAGTAGGCCAGGCGGAAGGCGAACAGGTAGCAGCGGGTGCGCTGGCCTGCAACGTCCACATAGACGTCCCCGAAGTCGACCTCGGCGTCCGCACCGAGCGCGTTGTGCCGGGTCACGAACGCCTCAACAGGAGCCCCCGCCTGGGCCGCGATTTCCTTGCGCCGGGCCGCGACGAAATCCCGGACCGTCGGATACGGGATCGCCTCGCCGAACTCCTCCTCGATCCGCGCAACGATCCGCCGCACGGTGTGCCGCTGCTTGCGCGGAGCCTCCAGATCGGCCCGTAGCCAGGCGTCGACCGTCTTCTTGTACGGCTCCATCCGAGGTGACGTCCTCACCGCCCGGCGGCGCGGGGTGGGCACCGGCGAGGAGAGTGCCTCCCGTACGAGGCGGCGGTGAACGCCGTACTTCTTCGACAGAGCGCGGATCGACAGCTCCCGCTGCCAGCTGTCCCGCCGGATCCGGTCGAACAGTTCCTGCTTGGACAAAGACATCCGCAGCACCGCCCCTGCCGGAAACCACAGGAACCGTCTCACCGCAAGAGCTGAGGTGGGGCCACTTCGCCCCGTCACCACCCCTCAATGCGCCCGTGCGACCCACCAACTGGGGCCGCTGGAAGCCAACATGCCGGGGCCGTTTAACGACGTCAGAGCCAACTTGTGGGAACCGCCGGCCACGCGCTGCTGGACCGTGCGTCAATCACATGATGGGAGTTGGGTCCCGGACTGGGCGGAAGAGGAGCCTGATCCGGTGCCTGTTCCGACCATCGGTTGGCTCAGCTGGCATATCGGCTGGTGGTGGGATGCTGCTGTCGAGCACGCGGGCGGCCGCAATCCACGCCCGCGGGCCGAGGTGACGTGGAGCGGTGATCCTCAGAGCGCCGTCGCATGGCTGCGGGAGCTTCGGTCGGCGTGGCTGGTTGTGCTGGAAACCTTCACCGATGCTGATCTTGATGCCACGGCTCGTTTCCCATGGCAGGACGATCCGGCGCGCACTGTCGCTGACACGGTGGCCTGGGTGAACGCCGAGTTGATGAAGAACGCAGCAGAGATCGGCCAGCTGCGGCTCATGCGTGCTGCTCGGTCGGACCAGAGCCATGACCTGCTCACGGGAACGTGAGTGACTGCGAAGCCGTCATGCCTTCTGTCGGCGTACGGACTTCTCTCGCCAGTTGCGTACAGACGAACGTCCCCAGCTGTCAGGCCACTTCGGCCTCCCACTCGATGGTCTTGAGGCGGTTCTTCATCCGGTAGCTTGGACCATTGATGGCGATCACTTCGCAGTGGTGCAGGAGCCGGTCGAGGATCGCGAGGACCTCGTCCCCGACGTTCAGCGGGCGCACCCGGGGCAGGCGGCCCCGGCGGTTGTGCACCGGGCCTCGACACGTATCGCCTCGCCACGCGCATCTACGGCGACACCGGGGACCAACAGGGACAACAGCTCTTGGAGCCGGGACAACACCTCGTTCATGGCCACCGAATGTCGGCCATGCCACCCACACGAGGAACGATTTCAAGGCGCCTTCCGCACACAGCACAAGAAGATCAACAACTACAAGGCGTAACCGGATCACGGAACTTGTGCCAGACCCCGTTTAACGACGTCAGAGCCAGTGCACGGGCTCATTACGGCGGCCTCACCTCACCGCGAGCGTTCGGCGCCCAAGCCCCTGCGTATCGCGTCGAGTTGGTCCGCCACCATGCGGCGGCTCACCGTCGCGTCCGGGACGAACGGCGTCGAACCATGGAAGGTGCCCGGATAAAGGTGCAGTTCCGTGGGGACACCTGCCTGTTGCAGCCGCTGCGCGTAGGCGATGCCCTCATCTCGCAACGGGTCGAACTCACAGGCCGCCACATAAGCAGGAGGAAGTCCCGAGAGGTCAGCGACCCGAGCCGGGGCGGCGTAAGGCGAGACGTCCGGGCCCCCGCGTTTCCCCTCGCCCAGGTAGTAGTCCCAGCTGAGCTCGACGTATGCCCGGGAAATAACCGGGGTGTCATGGAAGGCGAGCATCGAAGAGGTGTCGAGCCGGTCGTCCAGCTCGGGGATGCCCAAGTACTGGAAGCACAGACTCGGGCCTCCCCGGTCTCTGGCCAGCAGGGCGATCGCAGCCGACAGGCCCCCACCGGCGCTCTCGCCTCCGACGCCGAGTCGGCCCGTGTCGATGCCCAGCTCGTCAGCATGGGCAGCGACCCAGGTCAGCGCCGCGTAGCAGTCCTCCAGCCCCGCCGGAAACGGGCTCTCGGGTGCGAGCCGATACTCGACCGAGACGACGACGGCGCCTACCTCGGCCGAGATGCGAGTGGCTTCGGAGTCGAAGCCACCGACGCTGCCCATGACGAACCCTCCCCCGTGGATGTAAAGCAGCCCCGGCAGCAGGCCATCGCGCCCGGAGGGTGCGTACACCCGCACAGGAACGTCCGGCGCGCCAGAGGGGCCCGGAACGGTGAGATCACGCACGTCCAACGGGACGGCCGGCTGGCGAGGCGGAGCCTGACTCAGCGCCGCCTCCTCGGCGGCACGAAGCTCGGCGTAGTCGGTGAAGGAGAATTCAGGAAGGGCAGCAGCCCATTCGACGAGCTCGGGATCGAGGGCGTAGGTCATGGGGACTCCTGGTGGAAGATCAGAACCGGTGAGGGTGGCTGTCACGGGTCACGGTGGTGCCGATGACCGGCCTCACGGGGCGGGGGCTTCCTGAGGGCTCAGGACGGCGGACCCGGGTAGGTCGGGCCGGATGAGGATCTTGACGTGCTCGATCATGCTCGGGCTGCTCGGCCGGAGCGTGGCGAACACCTCCGCTGCGGCGTCCAGACCGGCGTATCCGGTGACCATCAGGGCCGGGTCGAAGCGCCCCTCCCGCAGGTGTGCGAAGGCCCGCGCGAAGGCGACGTACTCGGTCTCACCGAATCCGGGGCCGCCGACGAACTCCAGGGTGGTGTTCTTCAGGACTCCGATGACCGGGCGGATCTCCTCGGGGCGCATGCCGGAGCCGATCACGGAGATCCTGGTATAGGCCGGGGCGGTCGCCATGAGGGAGGCGAGGAGACCGGTGGCCCCGGATGCCTCGATGATGTGCAGCCGTCGGCCGGCGGGGGCGTTCTTCCGCCATGCTTCCACCGGATCCTCGCGGAGCGGGTCGATCGCGATGTGGGCCCCGTAAGCAAGGGCGATCTCCCGGCGTCTGGCGGAGGGGTCGGACACCACGATCGGTGCGACCCCTCGGGCGGCCAGTTCGATGACGGCTCCGAGGCCCACCGGGCCGGTGCCGGTCACAAGCGCTCCGTCGCCGGGCTCGACCGCCGACCTGAGCACGCCGTTGACGCCAGTGGCCAGGGGCTCGGTCACCGCCGCCAGGACCGGCGAGACGCCTTCGGGGATCTTGAGGTGTCCGTAGGCCCAGACGACGGAGCGCTCGGCGAGTCCGCCCGGGAAGTCGTTGGCGTAGCCGACGGTGTGGACTCGCCCGTCGGGGGCCATCACGCCGGGCAGGACGACCAGCTCGTCTCCCAGGTCGTAGCCCTCCACCCCGTCACCGAGACCGGCCACTCGTGCGGTGAACTCGTGGCCCATCACCAGGGGGCGGGCCGGGTCGAACACCTCGCCCAGGGCGCCCGTCTCCTCGTGGGCGACCAGGAAGGCGTCCGTGTGCTGCCAGGCCGAGAGATCGCTGCCGCAGACGCCCGCGGCGATGGGCTCCACCAGGAGCTGACCGGCAGCTGGGTGCGGTTCCGGCAAGTCGGCAGTGAAGATCCTTCCCGACTGCATGACGGCTGCGCGCATTGTGCTCCCTTTCGCGGGTACCTTCGCGGGGCGATCGACGAGGAGAATTCCGATCAACTGATCGGATCACTTGATGAAAGCATGTGCCCCGGACCGAGGGAAGAGGTCGGAGCCTGTCACCCTCACACTGTCGCTTTCACCGGCTCCTGCGCCGGACAGCAAGGTCGAAGGCATGCTCGGCAAGCAAGGGTGCGTGGACCGCGCGGTTTCGAGGCGAGGCAGCGCACGTCTACGGTGCCGGTGTACCCGTACGTAGAAGAGCAGCCCTGTGTCCGGGTTTCCCCGTACGGCCCCCGCACCGGAAGCTGTAGGCAGGATGCCCGACCAGCGGCTATTGGTGGATGAGAGGGCCGCGTCCTCGACATGGGACACGCAGACGGCGGTCCGGGCCTGAAACCGGCACGGCGGACGGGCTCCGGCAACCGGGAGCAGCGTCAGCCAGGAGCAGGTGAAGACAGCCAACCGGCCGGCCGAGCCCGTGCGGCTGGAGTGCCTCAGGCTGCCGGTTGCGACGGGGGCAGGCTCTGGTCCGCGGCCCAGGACGCGAGGATGCGTAGTCTCTCGTGTGTAGGCGAGTTCGGAGCCGCTGTCCAGACTGTCAGATGCTGATCGGGATCCGTGTTGGTGGTCAACGTGTCCCAGTCCAGGACCAGTTCGCCCACCACAGGGTGGTTGAGGGTCTTCCTGCCCACTGTCCGTGCAGCGACGCGACGATCACCCCACCACTGGGCGAACTGCTCATCGCGCATGGACAGTTCACCGACAAGCTCGATCAGACGAGGATCTTCCGGGTACTGCGCCGCTTCCATCCGCAACTGAGCGACAGCCATGTGCGCGGAAGTCTCCCAGTGGGCGTACAAACTGCGCATCGCGGGGTCTGTGAAGACGATCCGCGGATAGTTGCGGTGCTTCTCCGGGATCCGGGAGAAATCGGTGACCAGCGCGGCAGCCAGCGCGTTCCACGCGAGGATGTCTCCACGCCGCCCCTGCACAATGGCCGGGGTAGCCGTGAGATCGTCCAGTACCCGCTGCAGCTGCGGCTGCACCTTCTGCCGTCCACGTCGCCGGGTGCGGGTCGTGGTCTTGCCCGAGAGCTGGAAGAGATAGCCCCGCTCGTCGTCGTCGAGGTGCAGAACCCGCGCGAGCGTCTCAAGGACGGAGGAGGACACCTGTATACGGCCCTGCTCAAGTCGCGTGTAGTAGTCGGTGCTGATGTGAGCGAGCTGGGCGACCTCCTCACGGCGTAGCCCGGTCACCCGACGGGGCCTGCCGCTCTCGGGCAGGCCGACTGTGCGTGGGCTCAGCTCCGAACGGCGCTTCTTGAGGAACTCTCCCAGTTCGTTGAGGGGAACGCTGCCGGTCATGCTTCCCAGGATGACACCGATCCCACCCGCCAAAGGGGGGAGGAATCCGTCCCCCGTTTGTCTCGCTCCCCGGATGGATTTCTCCGCTTTTCGCGCTTGCCCACCCGTGTGAGGCTCGGTAGAGAGCAGCCGTCTTCGGCCCAAGCTACGACACGAGTCTCTCGCAGTAAGGAACAACCACCATGCGCGGCACAGTCATCCACGCCCCCGGCGACGTGCGCTTCGAGAACCTGGACGACCCGAAGATCCTCCGGCCCACCGACGCGATCATCCGCACGGTGGCCACCTGCGTGTGCGGCTCGGACCTGTGGCCGTACCGCGGCGCGGAGCCCATCGGCGACCCGCACCCGATGGGCCACGAGTACGTCGGCATCGTCGAGGAAGTCGGCAGCGACGTGAACAACGTCAAGCCGGGCCAGTTCGTGGTCGGCTCTTTCGCCACCTCCGACAACACCTGCGCCAACTGCCAGAAGGGCTGGCAGTCCTCCTGCCTGAACCGCGAGTTCATGAGCACCTGCCAGGCCGACTACGTGCGCATCCCCAACGCCCACGGCACCCTGGTCGCCACCGACGAGCACCCGGACGCCGGTCTCATCCCTAGCCTGCTCGCCGTCTCCGACGTCATGGGCACCGGCTGGTACGCGGCCCTCGCCGCCGAGGTGAAGCCCGGGTCCACCGCGGTGGTCGTCGGGGACGGCGCGGTCGGCCTGTGCGGGGTCATCGCCGCCAAGGAGCTCGGCGCCGAGCGCATCATCGCCATGAGCCGTCACGAATCCCGTCAGAAGCTCGCCCTGGAGTTCGGCGCGACCGAGATCGTCACCGAGCGCGGCGAGGAAGGCATCGCCCGCGTCAAGGAACTCACAGGCGGCATCGGCGCCGACAGCGTGCTGGAATGTGTCGGCACGGCGCAGTCCATGCAGCAGGCCCTTCACTCGGCCCGGCCCGGCGGCAACGTCGGCTTCGTCGGTGTCCCCCACGAGGTGGCCGTCGACGGTCAGGAACTCTTCTTCTCCCAGGTCGGCCTGCGGGGCGGCCCCGCGCCCGTACGCCGTTACCTGCCCGACCTGATCGACCGCGTCCTGAGTGGCCACATCAACCCCGGCAAGGTCTTCGACCTCACCCTGCCCCTGGACCAGGTCGCCGAGGGCTACAAGGCGATGGACGAACGCCGCGCCATCAAGGCACTGCTGAAGCCCTGATCATCGCGGCCGCACAAGGCTGGGGGCCGGACGGCGGATGTCCGGTCCCCAGCCGAGCCCTCTCACGTAACGAGGACCCCCCTCGCTACGGCCCTGGTCAGTACCGCCGGCACCCGAGTCACCGGCTGCGGGACACCAACACGAACGGGACGGCCTCGCCGCCGCGCGAAACCCATCTCGTATCGACCATTGGGAGTTGCCCATGTCCCCGGCCACCCTTCGCGCCCTCACCACCCGCACCCTCCCGGCCGGCGCCCTTCTTCTGGCCGTGACCGGCTGCAGCGAGGACGTGCGACCCAGTTCTCCGGCCTCCGCGCCCGGAGCCGCACCCCACCGGGCTGTGACAGCCACGGCGCCCCCGACGCCCTCCGACCGAAACCCGTCCATGAACATCCGGCTCACCATCGACGGCCATCAGATCGACGCGACCCTCAACGCCAGCGCCGCCGCCCGTGACTTCGCCGCTCTGCTTCCGCTCACTCTGAATCTGAGCGACTTCCACCAGACGGAGCGGATCGCCGACCTGCCCCGTCGGCTGTCCACCTCCGGCGCCCCGGACGCCGCCGAAGCCAGGCCCGGCGACCTGGCGTACTACGCGCCCTGGGGCAACCTGGCCCTCTTCTACCGCGGTAGCGGCTCCAGCGATAAGGGCCTGATCATCCTCGGTCACCTGAACGGTGGCGACACCGAGCACCTCGCCATCGCCACCGAGGTCACCATCGAAGCCGCCTCCTGACGCAGCCCACGCCCAACGGGAGACACCACATGAACCCCGCCTACGACTTCACCGGCCAGGTCGCCTTCGTCACCGGGGCGGGCTCCGGCATGGGACTGGCGACCGCCCGTGCCTTCGCCGAGGCCGGAGCCGCCGTCACCCTCACCGACATCGACGAAGCCGCTCTGAACGCGGCCTCGAAGGATCTGACCGACGCGGGTCACCAAGTCCTCACTCTCACCTGCGACGTCAGTGACGAAAGGCAGGTCGCCGCCGCGGTCGACCGCACGGCCCGGACCTTCGGTGGCCTCGACATGGCCTACAACAACGCCGGCATACAGATCCCTGCCAGCGACGCCGCCGACGAACCCGCCGAACGCTTCGACCGTGTCAACGCCATCAACCTGCGCGGCGTGTGGGCCTGCATGAAACACGAACTGCGCCACATGCGCGCCCAGGGCAGCGGAGCCATCGTCAACTGCTCCTCCCTCGGCGGCCTGGTCGGCCTGCCCGGCCGGGCCTCCTATCACGCCTCCAAGCACGGCGTTATCGGCCTCACCACGAGCGCGGCCCTGGAGTACGCCCCGCGCGGCATCCGCGTCAACGCCGTCTGCCCCGGCACCATCGACACCCCCATGGTCCGCGACATGATCACCAAGGGTGATCTCGACCGTGCCGAAGCCGAGGCCAATCAACCCATCAACCGCCTCGGTACAGCCGAGGAGATCGCCCAGGCCGTCCTGTGGCTGTGCAGCCCCGGTGCGAGTTTCGTCGTCGGTGTAGCCCTACCCGTCGACGGCGGCTACGTCGCCCGATAACGGCAGGTACACCTCAAAACGGCTCTCGCCACCTCAGCCGAGAAGACCAGCAAAACGAACATCCCTGCTCATAGCATCCAGCTCGAGAGGAGCACATCATGGCCGAAGTCGACATGGCCGAGCTGGCATTCCACGGATTCGTCGGGCAATGGACGGAAGGCACCACCGACGGACGACGCGCGCCGTTGCTGCGCCGCCCCTCCGAACTGGGCCTGGCCTACGAGGACGTGACGTTTGCGTCGATGGACGGCGTCCCGCTCGAAGGCTGGTTCATTCCGGCCGACTCCGACCGGCTGATCATCCACAACCACTTCTCCCCCGGAAACCGTTACGGCTACCCCGGCCATCTGCCGGGCTGGGACCGCTTCGGCGGCTTCGAGGTCAACTTCCTGCCCGCCTACAAGGGGCTGCACGACGCCGGCTACAACGTCCTCACCTACGACCTGCGCAACCACGGCATGAGCGGCTACGGCAACGGCGGCATCTGCACCATCGGCCTCACCGAGTACCGCGACGTCATCGGCTCCCTCCGCTACGCCGTCGCGCGCCCGGACACGGCGGGCATGAAGAAGGCCCTGCTCTCGGTGTGCCTGGGCGGCAACTCGACTGCGGTCGCCTGGGCGAAGCATCCCGAGGAGTTCGCCGAGATCCAGGCCATGGTTCTGCACCAACCGCTGGAGGGTCGCTCCATCGGCGAGCAGTTCTCGAAGGTCATCGGCTTCGAAGGCGGTTACGACCGTCTCGACCAGGCCGTCCTCGAGCGCACCGGCTTCCGCCTTGACGAGCAATCGCCCGCGAAGTACGCCTCCGCGATCACCGTGCCGACACTGGTGGGCCAGGTGCACGACGATGTGATGACGACACCCGAAGCCGTGCAGGCCGTCCACGACGCCATCCCCGTCGCGGACAAGGAGATGCACTGGATCTACGGCACAAGTCGCCGCTTCGACGGCTACAACTACTTCAGCGAGCACCCCGAAGTCGCCGTCAATTGGTTCGACAGCCACATCCACTGACAGGAAGGGACAGCTCAGGCGAAGCGTTCGCGGTTCGAAGGGGGACATTTTTCCTCCCCTGGAACGCACCCCGCCGCAATGAGACTCTCACCGCGGAGTCCGGCATGTGGTCGACGCCCTCGGCTCCTGAGCTCCCGTCCTTCGCTCCGCCAGGAGATGCACCTTGCTCGGTCTCGAACTCGTCGTACTGCTGGGCGTGGCCGTGCTGGTGTGCCACGCAGTGGGGCGTCGCTTCGGTGTCGCTCCACCCGTCCTGCTGCTCGGGGCGGGTCTCCTCCTGGGACTCATCCCACAGGTACGCGAAGCCCAGTTGCCACCGGATGTGGTGCTGCTCCTCTTCCTGCCGGTGCTGCTCTACTGGGAGAGCCTCACCACATCCTCGCGGGAGATCCGCACCAACCTGCGGGGCATCGTGCTGATGAGCACCGTCCTCGTGATCCTCACGGCGTGGGCCGTCGCGGCCGCGGGGCACGCCCTCGGGCTGCCGTGGGGGCCGGCGTGGGTACTCGGTGCGGCCGTGGCGCCCACGGACGCGACCGCGGTCGGCGTCCTGGCACGTGCTCTGCCGCGTCGCGCGGTCACCGTGCTGCGCGCGGAGAGCTTGGTCAACGACGGCACCGCCCTGGTGGTCTACGGGCTCGCGGTGGGCATCACGGTCGGTGAAGAGCACCTGACCCTGCCGCACGTCGGTGGGCTGTTCCTGCTCGCCTACGGCGGCGGAGCGGCGGTGGGCGTCGCGATCGCGTGGGTGAACATGAACCTGAGGCGGCGTCTGGACGACCCTCTGCTGGGCAACCTGGTCATGATCCTGGCACCGTTCACCGCGTACCTGGTCGCCGAGTTCGTCGAGGCGTCGGGGGTTCTCGCGGTCGTCGTGTGCGGACTGATCATGGCGCAGGTCGCCCCCAGCCTGATCCGCGCCGAGCACCGTCGCCAGGCGCTGGCGTTCTGGCCGCTGGCCACGTTCATCATCAACGGCGCCCTGTTCGTTCTCGTCGGGGTGGAGCTCCAGTACGCGGTCCGCGCCCTCGGCCGTTCCGACCTCCACGATGCGCTCATCGCGGTGGCCGTCGTCTCCGGCGTCGTCGTCGCCGTCCGATTCGCGTTTCTCTTTGCGTCTGCCTATCTGATCCGTATGATCGACCGCCGCCCGCAGCAACAGGAGCTGCGCATCAGTCACCGGGCCCGCGTGGTCAGCGGGTTCGCCGGCTTCCGGGGCGCAATCTCGCTCGCCGTGGCGCTGTCCGTACCGCAGACGCTTGACTCGGGGGAAGCCTTCCCCGACCGTGACTTCATCGTCTTCGTGACCTCGGGCGTCATCGTGGTGACGCTGGTCGGGCAGGGACTGCTGCTGCCGGGCGCGGTGCGCTGGGCCCGGTTCCCGCGTGACACGTCGGTCGAGGAGGAGCTGGTCCTCGCGGAGACCACCGCCGCGGAGGAGGCCTTCAAGGCCATGCCGGACCTCGCGGACGAGCTGGGGACCGATCCGCAGGTCGTCGAGCGGCTGCGCCAGGAGTACGAGGTGCACCTGGCCGCCGTACACGCCCGTGGCAGCGGAGCCACGGACGATCACCCGGCTCTGCGCCACGACCAGGACGACACCGCGCTCCGTCTCGCACTCGTCGCGCACAAACGTGCCACCGTTGTCCGCCTACGCGATGACCGCCGAATCGACGACACGGTCCTGCGCCGACTCCAGGCAGCCCTCGACAACGAAGAGGTGCGCCTGGCCGGGCACGCCCCGGAGGAATAGCCCTCACGACCGGGACGAAGTCGCAGGGCGGATCTGGCGCCGAATGACCAGGACGGAGCCTGCCACCAGGCCGACGGAGACAACGGCGAGTCGGCCCGCGATGGACGGGCAGTCCGACGGAGTGTCGTAGCCGCCGTCCTGCAGACCGGCCTGACGTTCGAAGTGGTTGAAGGCGCCCGGGAAGAACATCTCGTCAAGGGCGTACAACGTGGGGAAGGTGGCCGGACCGGCGCCAATCGAGAAGGCCGCCCACTGGTCGGCATGCCGGGCCTCGTGTTCCGACAGCCGGTCTGTCCGCGGTGTGTTCGCCTCCACGCGTTGGTCGGTCAGGAAGACGGTTCCGAACATGGTGCCGGCGCGGACGACCCCGTGATCCAGGACCACCGCCGTGGTCCCGTTGTCGTTCTGGTGCAACTCGCCGCCCTTGCCGACACCGTAGAGCAGGGCCGCCCCGGAGACCGGTGCGTTGACCACCGCACGGGCGGCCTCCCACGGACCGCCGCCGACGGCTCCGGCCACCGCGAAGGAACCGGCCAGCACCAGTTGTATCGCCGCTCCGACCGTGATCACCCCCACCCGGAAACGGGACGGCGCCCGTCCGCGCAGAGTGCCGACGACGGCGAGGGCAAGGCCCAGAAGACCGCCGCAGACCAGGCAGGCCACCCACCACAACGCGCTGCGGACCCTCCGCTTCCCGGATCGCTCGACGGGCGACAGCCGCTCCGGAACGACTGCGGGAGCCTCCGGCCGGTCCAGCGTCGACGTCGTCATGGGCGCTCCTCCGACTCTTGGTCGGCGCCGGTGATGAAGATGACCTTGCTCATCGATTCCTTGCGTCCCGTCAGCGGTTCAATGGCCACGGACATGAATTCCCAATCCGTGGCCCATGGGCGAGAAATGTCAGAACTCGACCTTGACACGTGGACATGGACGCGAAAAGAGGAGAAATTAACCCCCCTCTATCGAAGGTGATTCATATCACCCAGAAGCAGTTGTTCTTGGACCCGCGGTCGCTATGCCCATGAGCTTGCCCCTGCCAATGACAGGCACGCCAAACGTAGGAATATTTCCTCCCCTGGTAAGTGCGCGGCGACGAGGCATGCTCGAAATGGTGCCCGGACAGAAGGCAGCCGGGCACAAGAACGCTGCTAGGAGATATCCACCCATGACCACTGTCGCCGCGTACGCCGCTCCCACGGCGAAGGCTCCGCTGGAGCGCACCACCATCGAGCGCCGTGCGGTCCGCGAGCACGACGTCCTGATCGACATCAAGTTCGCCGGCATCTGTCACTCCGACATCCATCAGGTCCGCGAAGGCTGGGGCACCGCCATCTTCCCGATGGTCCCCGGCCACGAGATCGCCGGAGTGGTCTCCGAGGTCGGCTCCGGTGTCACGAAGTACAAGGTCGGTGACCGTGTGGGCGTCGGCTGCTTCGTCGACTCCTGCCGCGAGTGCAAGAACTGCGAGGCGGGCCGGGAACAGTACTGCACCGGCACCGGCATGATCCAGACGTACAACTACCTCGACAAGGACGGCGAGCCCACCTACGGCGGCTACTCCGAGAAGATCGTCGTCGACGAGAACTACGTCGTCCGTGTCCCCGACGGCCTCTCCCTCGACGAGGCCGCGCCGCTGCTCTGCGCCGGCATCACCCTGTACTCCCCGCTGAGGCACTGGGGCGCCGGCCCCGGCAAGAAGGTCGCGATCGTCGGTCTGGGCGGCCTCGGCCACATGGGCGTCAAGATCGCGCACGCGCTCGGCGCAGAGGTCACGGTCCTCTCCCAGTCGCTGCGCAAGAAGGACGACGGCCTGAAGCTGGGCGCCGACCACTACTACGCCACCAGCGACCCGAAGACCTTCGAGGAGCTGGCCGGCACCTTCGACCTCATCGTCTCCACGGTCTCGGCCCCGCTCGACTTCAGCGCCTACGTGAACCTGCTGAAGATCGAAGGCGCTCTGGTCAACGTCGGCGCCCCCGAGGAGCCCATCTCGGTCAACGTCTTCTCCCTGATCATGGGCCGCCGGTCGATCGCCGGCTCCGCTATCGGCGGCATCGCCGAGACCCAGGAGATGCTCGACTTCTGCGCGGAGCACGGGCTCGGCGCAGAGATCGAGCTGATCGCCGCGTCCGAGATCAACGAGGCGTACGAACGGGTGCTGGCGAGTGACGTCCGCTACCGGTTCGTGATCGACACGGCCACCATCTGATTGCGCATTCCCAAAGGGCCCGGCAGCTCTGCTGCCGGGCCCTCGCCGTTCGTACCGACTGGTTTTCAGCGTCGCCGTAGGCGCAGCGCGGGGACCAGGTTCAGCAACAGTCCGATCGCGGCGACGCCGGTGACGAGGTTCAGGCCGGGCCGGTAGACGGTGAAGTCGGCGCCGCTGTCGCCCGCTCCGGCCAGCACCGCGGTGAGCACGGCGAGGACGAGGGCCGCGCCGACCTGCCCGGAGGTCTGTACCAGGCCGGAGGCAAGACCCTGCTCGGAGTCGTCGATGCCCTCGGTGGCCTGGGCCATGATGGCGCTGTAGCCGAACGCGAAACCGCCACCCAGAAGGATCACTGACGGGAGTATCGCGAACAGGTAGTCGGGGGACGAGCCGGCCGTGGCCAGAATCCAGACGTAACCAAGTGTCGACGACGTCATCGAGGCGATGATCAGCGGTGCGGTACCGAAGCGGTTGACGAGTCGGCCGGTCAGGGGCGAGCCGACGGCGACGATCAGGCCGACGGGCAGCAGCGCGAACGCCATGCGCAGGGGTGACCAGCCAAGGCCGTCCTGCAGGAACAGCGTCATCATGAACTGGAAACTGAGGTAGGAGCCCATCAGCGCGACGATGCTGAGGTTGGCCCGCACCGTGGTGGCCTTGCGCAGGATACCGAAGCGGACCAGCGGGTGGCGGACCCGCTGCTCGATCAGGACGAAGGCGAGCAGCAGCAGGACGGCGACGCCGAAGGCGGCGAGCGTCGCCGCGGAGGTCCAGCCCGTCTGAGGGGCGGTAACCACGGCGTAGACGGCGAGCAGCATGCCCGCGGTGAGGGTGACCGCTCCGGCCGGGTCCTGGCCGCCAGTCTCGGTGCGGCGGTCGCGCGGGATCAGGATCAGGCCGACGACCAGCGCGAGAAGGGCGAGCGGCACCGGCATCAGGAAGGTCCAGCGCCAGCCGAACCCGGTGAGCAGGCCGCCGAGGATCAGGCCCGAGGAGTAGCCGAGGGCGCCGAAGAGGCTGAAGACCGACAGGGCCCTGTTGCGCTGCGGTCCCTCCGGGAACGTCGTCGTGAGGATCGACAAACCGGCGGGTGCAGTGAACGCTGCGGCGACACCCTTGACGAAGCGGGTGGCGATCAGCAGCGAACCGCTGTCGACGAGGCCGCCGAGCAGCGACGCGGCGGCGAACACGGCCAGCGCGGCGAGGAACACGCGGCGACGGCCGAGCAGGTCGGCGGTGCGGCCGCCGAGCAGCATGAGTCCGCCGTAGCCGAGGACGTAGCCGTTGATGATCCACTGGAGCGAGCCGGTGGCCATGCCGAGGTCGTGGCCGATGGAGGGCAGGGCGACGCCGACCATGGAGACGTCGAGACCGTCGAGGAACAGCACCAGGCACAGAACGGCGAGGACGGCCCAGAGACGGGCGCTCCAGCGCGGTTCGGGGGCAACGAGAGGTGACGTCCCGGGACGGAACTGAGTCACGGACATGGGGGGGTGTTCTCTTTCCTGACGGATGAGCAGGCGGGTCGGACGCCTCGGCGCTGAGGAACCGGCAGAAGCCGAACCGTTGAAGAGGAACGCCTCTCGCTCGCGTCAGAGATTTCCCTGCCGCACATAGGTACTCAGCAGGGCACGAGGGCGCAGCGCGCGGTTGGCCTCGTGATAACAGTGCCAGGAAATTACACGCGCCAGGAGGGGAAGGATTTTGCCTGGGTACGGGCTGCGTAGGAGAAAAGACTCCCCCCTTAGGTTGGCCACAGCGAGACCGACTGACTTACCGAGAAACCGGCTTCCGCTTGACTTCGAGAGAACTCAAAGTTCTAGCCTCTTGACATGATCACTGCACAGAACGAGATCGGATCGGACTTCGACGCCCACAGCACCGCCGACGATGTTCTCACCGACCTGGACCTGACCGGAAAGCTCGCTGTCGTCACCGGCGGCTACTCGGGACTCGGGCTGGAGACGACGCGCGCCCTCACGAAGGCGGGCGCGCGGGTCGTGGTTCCGGCCCGTCGGCCCGCCGTCGCACAGGAGGCACTGTCGGATGTCGAGGGCGTCGAGGTCGACGAGCTGGACCTCGCCGATCTGGACAGCGTACGTTCCTTCGCCGGGCGCTTCCTCGCCTCTGACCGCCCGATCGACTTCATGATCGACAACGCCGGGATCATGGCCTGCCCCGAGACCAGGGTCGGCCCCGGTTGGGAGGCTCAGTTCGCCACCAACCACCTCGGCCACTTCGCGCTGGTCAACCGGCTGTGGCCGGCGATCGCAAGCGAGGGCGCCCGCGTAGTCTCGGTGTCCTCGCGAGGCCACCACTTCTCCGGAATCCGCTGGGACGACCTCCACTGGCAGCACGGCTACGACAAGTGGCAGGCGTACGGTCAGGCGAAGACCGCAAACGTCCTGTTCGCGGTCCACCTGGACCGACTCGGCCGCGAACAGGGCGTGCGGGCTTTCGCACTCCACCCCGGCGGCATCCTCACTCCCCTCCTGCGTCACATTCCCAAGGAGGAAGTGGTCGCGAACGGATGGTACGACGAGGACGGTAACCCGATCCCGCAGGACGGATTCAAGACCCCGGAAGAGGGTGCAGCCACTCAGGTGTGGGCAGCGACGTCGCCCCAGCTGGCTGGGCTGGGCGGCATCTACCTGGAGGACTGCCGCATCGCCGACCCTGCCCCCGCCTACGACGAGGCCACCGACATCACCGACCGGGTCGGTGTCAACAAGTGGGCCATCGACCCTGAGCAGGCGGCACACCTGTGGACGATCTCGTCGGAACTGACCGGTGTCGACGCGTTTGCCTGAAGGTCTCAGACCCGAAGCCCCTGCCCCTGCCCCTGCCCAAGAGGGTGCCATCGGCGCCGTACGCGAGGGCGGTGTGGCGACGGCCCCGTGGAGTGCGCTGTCAGCGACCACGGGGCCCGGACAACTGAGCCGGCCCGGGGGCTGGTCGTGCCCTCCGATGTTGAGCCATGGAGTTGGACCAAGGTTCCCCGAGTCGGCCGACGCTCGATTCCGTGCTCACTCAATCAAGCCGCGCTCCACGAACCACGGCGACGCCTCCTCGGGGGACGGTGACGGAGCCGACGACCGGCTTGCCCGTGAGGAGTTCGACTCCTTCGGCGGGGACTTCGGCGCCGTGACCGGCATGATCGATGAAAAAGAGGTAGTCGCCATCGGAGCCGCGCCGCCTCACCACCTCGACGCCGACCGGTACCTCGTGCTCCGGCCGTACGCCCGCCTCCTGGCCGATGCGCTCCAGGACGGCGGCCAGCGTGTCGGAGTCCGGATGGGTGGCGACGTACCAGGCGGTTCCACTCCCGTAGGCGTGCCGAGTGATCGCCGGCACTCCGACCAGCGATCCGTCGGCGTACGTCGCGACGGCCTGCGCCCCGGTGAGCCGGAGGCGTTCGGTCCACAGGTCGGCGGTCGCGCCCTGCGGGACCTGGCCGACCAGGCCGACCGACTGACCGGGCAGCAGCGGGAAGAGCTCGTCCGCGTGCACCCCGAGGATCTCTCGGAAGGCGCCGGGATAGCCACCCAGGCGCACATGGCAGTTCTGGTCGACCGCGCCGCTGTGGAAGCCCACGGCCAGGGTGCCGCCCCCCTCGACGAACGCGGTGAGGTTGGCCGCGCCCGCGTCGTCGACCAGGTACAGGCTGGGGGCGAGAACGAGCTGATAGCGGTCCAGGCCGGGGGTGTCAGGGCGCACGAAGTCGACCGCGACGCCCGCCCTCCACAACGGCGTGTACCAGTCCCTCACCAGGTCCAGGAAGCGCAGTTCACCGCTGGGCTGGGAGGGTAGTTCCAAGGCCCAACGGGCATCCCAGTCCCAGACGATGGCTACCTTCGCGGGGTTGCTGCTGCCACGCACCTCGGCCAATGCGCGCAGGTCGGCGCCGAGTTGTACAACGTCCTGCCAGATGCGGCTGTCCGTGCCTGCGTGGGGCAGCATCGCTGAGTGCCACTGCTCGGCGCCGGCCTTCGCCGCTCGCCACTGGAAGAAGAGAATGCCGTCGGCGCCGCGGGCGACGTGCGCCAGGGCGTTGCGGCGCAACTCACCAGGATTCTTCGCCCTGTTGACCGGCTGCCAGTTGACGGCACCCGTGGAGTGCTCCATCAGCAACCAGGGGGCACCTGCCATCGAACGCACCAGATCACCGCAGAGGGCGATGTCGATCTGCGACTCGGGGTCGGTCGAGCGCAGATAGTGGTCGTTGGAGACGATGTCCAGCTCCGGTGCCCAGCGCCAGTAGTCCAGTGCCTCGATGCTGAAGTTCACCATGAAGTTGGTGGTGGCCGGGACGCCGGGCGCGGCATGACGGAGCACATCCCGTTCGGCGTTGTACAAGGAACGCAGTTCGTCGGAGCAGAAGCGCCGCCAGTCCAGCCGGTGGGTCGGGTTGGGATCGGCGCCGGTGGTACGGGGCGGGATGATCTCGTCCCAGTCGTAGTACCACTGGCTCCAGAAGGTGGTGCCCCAGGCGTCGTTGAGGGCCGCGAGGTCGCCGTACCGCGACCGCAGCCAGCGCCGGAAGGCACACGCGCTCACGTCGCAGAAGCACTCCGCGTTGTGGCAGCCGTACTCGTTGTGGATGTGCCACATCACGACGGCCGGGTGGTCCGCGTAGCGCCGACCCAGCTCCCCCGCGATCCGCAGGGCCGCCTCGCGATACGCCGGGCTGGACGGGCAGAACGTCTGGCGGCTGCCGTACGACAGTCCCCTGCCGTCCCTGCCGACCGGCAGCGCCTCCGGGTGCGCGCGGAAGAACCAGGCCGGCGGAGCCGCCGTCGGGGTCGCGAGGTCGGCGGCGATGCCGTTGTCGTGGAGCAGGGCGAGGATCCGGTCGAGGCGCGAGAAGTCGAACTCGCCCTCGCGCGGCTCCAGTAGAGCCCAGGAGAAGATGTTGACGCTGACCATGTTGACGCCGGCCTCGCGCATGAGGCGGACGTCCTCGGCCCAGACCTCCTCGGGCCACTGCTCGGGGTTGTAGTCGCCGCCGTAGGCGATGCCGGGCAGGCGAAGACGGCGTTCTGTGCTCACTGGTGGTTACTCCGGGACATAGCAGGAATCAGGTGACTTGATGGACTGTCAGCCCTTGTTGGCGCCGAGCGTCAGACCGCTCACGAACTGCCGTTGCAGCACGAAGTACACGATCAGCGTCGGAATCGCGGTCAGCAGCGCGCCCGCGGCGACCAGGTTGGGGTCGGTGAAGTACTGGCCGGAGAGGTTGTTCAGGGCCGAGGTGATCGGCATGTTCTCGCCGGTCGAGATCAGCACGATCGCCCAGAAGAAGTCGTTGTAGATCCAGATGGACAGCAACGTCGCCAGGGCGGCCATCGCCGGCTTGCACAGCGGCAGCACGATCTGCCAGTACATCCGCCACACCGAGGCGCCGTCGACCAGCGCGGCCTCGGTCAGCTCGTGCGGCAGCATCCGCATGTAGTTCGACAGTACGAAGGCGCAGAAGCCGGACTGGAACGCCACGTGGATCAGGACCAGGCCGAGTGCGGAGCCGTACAGCTTGCCGCTGGCGGTGATGCCGGGCAGGTCGATGAGCAGGTACATGCGGTACAGCGGGGTGATGATGACCTGCTGCGGGAGCAGGTTGCCCGCGGTGAAGACGAGCAGCAGGGCGATGTTCAGCCGGAAGTCGAAGCGGCTGACGTAGAACGCAACCATCGACGAGAGGAACAGGGTCAGCAGTACGGCCGGCACCGCGATGATCAGCGTGTTGCCAAAGTAGTGCAGCATGTCCGACTGCTCGAACGCGTTCTTGAAGTTGTCGAAGGTCAGCTTGTCCGGCCAGGACACGTAACCCTTGTTGCTGGTCTCCGAGTACGGCCGCAGCGCCGCGAAGATGGCCCACAGCAGCGGGGCGAGCCAGGCCAGCGAGGTGACGACCAGGAACACGTGCAACAGGATCCGGGCCGGACGGACGGGCGTGCGCTGCCCCGCGGGCGCGCTGGTGGCGACGGTGGTGCTCATGCGCGCCGCTCCTTCCGGAAGGTCGCGATCAGGTACGGGATGATGACCGCGAGGGAGATCACCAGAAGGACGACGGCGATCGCGGAGCCGTAACCGATCCGGCTGGACTCGCCGATGATGTTGTTGGTGATCAGGATCGACAGCAACTCGGTGCCCTGGGCGCCCTTGTTGAAGACGAAGACCAGGTCGAAGGCGCGCAGCGCCTCGATGATGGTGACCACCAGGACGACCGTGTTGGTCGGGCGCAGGGTGGGGAAGATGACGTTCTTGAACGTCTGCCACTCGTTCGCGCCGTCCAGCGCGGAGGCCTCCCGCAGCGACGGGTCGACGCCCTTCAGGCCGGCCAGGTAGAGGATCATCATGTAGCCGGTGTGCCGCCAGGACGCGGCGATCAGCACGGCCCACAGGTTGAGCTTGGGATCGCCGATCCAGTCGATGTAGTGGCCGGGCTTGTTGGCCCCGATGATGCTGTTGATCAGGCCGGTGTCGGGGTTGTAGACCAACTGCCAGACGAAGCCGGTGACCGCGAGGGAGACCACGACCGGCAGGAAGTAGGCGGTCTGGTAGACGCGGCTGAACCGGATGTTCTTGTCCAGCTGCAGGGCCAGGAACAGGCCCATCGGCGTGGGGATCAGGATCAGGACGACGAACCAGATGATGTTGTGCTGTACGGCCGGCCAGAACTGCGGGTTGTCGGTGAACAACTGGCGGAAGTTGTCCAGGCCGACCCACTTGATGGAGTCGAAGCCGATGCCGTCCCAGGTGGTGAAGGCCAGCGCGATCGAGGCGATCGCGGTGAGCCAGACCAGGGCGACGTGCAGGATGGTGGGCACGCCCGCCATGAAGGCGAGCGTGACGCGGTCACGGCGGGTCAGCAGGCGCTGGTGGCCCTGCGGGACCCGGTTGACGACAGGCGCGGGGCCCGGAGGCGGCACTGCGGCCGCCTCCGGGCTCTTCGTGGGGGTCTCGGTAGTCATTTAGCCGCTCAGTTCAGGAGGACGCGAAGATCGTCTTCTTCTGGCGCTCGATCGAGGACAGCAGACTGTCGACGTCCTTGGGGTTCTGGAGGAACTTCTGCAGTCCGGGCTGCATCACCGTGGAGGTGAAGTCCGGGCGGGAGTCGCGGTCCATGAACTGGGTGAGGCTCTTGGCGCCCGAGATCATCTCGTACGCCTTCTTCTGCAGGACGGTGTACGAGGAGGTGTCGGCCTTGGTGGAGGCGGCCACCACGCTGGTGTCGGCCTTGAGGTAGATCTGCTCGGCCTCGGGGGTGCCCAGGTACTCCATGAGCTTGGCGACGCCGTCCTTGTTGTTCGGCGACTTGCTCACCATGAAGCCGTCGGTGGGCGCCTCGACCGTGTCCTGCCCGTACGCGGAGTTGATCTCCGGGAAGGCGAAGAAGTCGAGGTCGTCCAGGTCGGCCTTGTTGGTGAACTGCTGGGCCACGAAGGTGCCCAGGAGGTACATGCCGGCCTTCTTCGAGACCAGGGTCTGCGCGGCGTCCTGCCAGGTACGGCCCATGAAGCCGTCCTGGTGGTAGGGGAGCAGCTCGGCCCAGTGGTCGAAGACGGCCTTGACCTTGGCGTCGGTCCAGGCGGCCTTGCCGGCCATCAGCTCGACGTGGAAGTCGTAGCCGTTGAGGCGGAAGTTGAGCTGGTCGAAGGTGCCCATCGCGGGCCAGGCGTCCTTGTCGCCGAAGGCGATCGGGACCAGGCCGTCCTTCTTCATCTGCTTGCACAGCGCGACCAACTCGTCCCAGGTGGTAGGGACTTCGTAGCCGTACTGCTGGAAGACGCTCTTGCGGTAGAAGACCGCCCAGGGGTACGTGGTCAGCGGCACGAAGTAGTACTTGCCGTCCGCGCCCTTGCTGAGCTTCTTCATCGCGTCGGGGAAGTTGCCCCCGATCTTCTCCCACACGTCGTCGATCGGGGACGCGAGGCCCTTCTGCGCGAAAAACTGCATGCGGTACCCGGCGAACCAGTTGAACACGTCGTCCGGCGTGCCCTGCAGATACGAGTTGATCTGCTCCTGGAAGGTGTTGTGGTCCTTCGTGTTGACCTTGACGGTGATCCCGGACTGCTTGGTGAACGCCGTGTAGATCTCGCCGTAGGCCTTCTTCGGCACGGCGTCGGACTGGTTCGAACCCAGGGTGACGGTCTTCGGGTCGGACGAGCTGCCGCTGCTGCCGCAGGCGCTCAGCAGGGGGATCCCGGCACTGAGGAGAGCGGCGCCACCCACGCCTTTGAGCACACCTCGACGGCTGGGGGCAGGAAGGGAGGACGAGAGATCACGCATGAACGGCTCCTGAGAGGGCCGTCGTATCCAGGCTGACACGTCGACCCGACGAGGGATGAGAGAAGGCGGGTCACTTATGCGACCAGAAACCAACGCGATCGAACAAATCCGATCCGCGAACGCGAGGAAGCGTGAACGTTCAGGGGACGCTCTGTCAAGGGCTCGCGTTCAGCACCTTCTAGCGGCCGGAGCCTCTCGGATGCCACCACAAGGCCCCCCAACCTCGCTCGACGGAGTTGCCGCACACACCACCCGACTTCCGAAATCCAGTATCTGACCTGCACTGACCCGGCGACGGACGCCACCGTCAATCTCGTGGAGCCGCCTGCACCAACCCGCCGACACCGCCGCGACCTCCGCCGCGCGACAGAGGTGACCTTGCGAGAACTCTTGACGTACCGCTGCCTGATGCGTAGATATGACCGCGCGATCAGACAGCGCGGCCATACCGATGACCTCGCTCGACGCAGACATTCGTTCATCTGGGAGATTTCATGACATCTGGAGCTGAGCGTCGCTTGGGCTCTCCGACGCCGCGCGGTGTGGATGTCGCCCGGGTGGCGGGGGTGTCGCGTAAGACGGTCTCGCGGGTTCTGAACAATGAGCCGTATGTTTCCGATGAGGCGCGGCGGCGTGTTCTCGCGGCGGCCGAGGAGCTGGGCTATCGCCTCAACAATGCCGC
>NZ_JBEYXC010000017.1:0-233678 GCF_040644695.1 Streptomyces sp. NPDC046909
GCGCCGACGAAGACCCTGCTGTCAGAGACCTGTTCAGACAGGCCTACCGACTTCTGGAGATAAAGAACCGCCCCACGCAGCAGACCGCGGCCTTCCACGCCTTCTTCTACATGCGCAACGTGGCCAACCTGGCCCGACGCTTGCTGTGGATCCACAACGAGCCGAGTTCTCATGCGACCTGATCACCCCATGCTGCTGCACAGCTCGTCCGCGCTGACACACGCCGAAAGCATCCTGACGCCGGGATTCTGGTGCGAGTGGGGTCACGTGGATGGCCGTCGGATCAACTCCGCCCGGTGTCCGACCCCCGCATCAGCCGTCCGCTGGGCACGCGTCCAGATCCGCATCGTCGCCTCGGCTGTCGCGCCGGCCTGGGTGGACCCTCTCGTCGACCGGACCCACCCGGGCTGGCGTGACGCCGTGACAGCCCTTGAACGGGGCGCGGACTTCACGTTGCCCCTCGTGGCCGAGCCCTTTTCCTTCGTGTGGCACGCACGGCCTGTCGCCTTTCTGCCCCTCATCGACGACCAACCCCCGCCCCACGAGTGGACGGAGGAGGCGCCATGGCGTTGAGGCCGGAGGAACTGTGGAGCCGCTTCGATTGGCGCATCGGGAGCTGCTTCAGGTGCGAGCAGACCGGTGTCCCCGTCGCCGAGATCGGCGACATCACGGTGGCCGAGGTGCCCTTCTCGCTGTACGCCTGCCAGCGCTGTGTGTTCCGGCTGGAACAGCTCCACTGGACGATGCGCGAACGGGCCGTCCGCCTGCAGAGCGCCCCCTCGTCCGCCGGATTACCTCCCTCTGCCCAGTGGTCCGCTGGAGCACCGCTCCCCAGACCGCCCGCCCACGTCGCGTAGTAAGGACAACCGCGCCATGGGCGGGCCCTCAGTTCCCGTTCCTGCGACCTGGCTGATGTATAGGCCGGTGCAAGTCGCCGTTTATGGGGTGGGCGCGACTGTCCAGCGGCTCGTCAACAACCTCTGCGACGACCTCGCCGGCCGAACAGTCCGTCAGATCTACGACACCACGGCCAGCGTCTTCACCGAGGCGGTCTTCGACCGGAAGATCGGCAGCACCCCGTGCGTGCGGGTCAGACTGCCCGAGGCGGAGACCGAGGAAGTCAAGCCGCTGACGGTCGACGAGGTCGAGGCGCTCTCCGAGGCGACGCCCGATCACCTCCGCGCCTGGCCGATCGTGAACGCCGGCAGCGGTCTGCGTACCTCCGAGATGCTGGGGCTCACCTGGGATCGTCTCGACTTCGACGCGGCAACCGTGAAGGTCGACCAACAACTCGTCGGCTCCAATCGCGCCACGGGCGCACCCCGGTTCGGGACCCTCAAATCCAAGGCCAGCTACCGCACCATCCCACTGCCCCGTACCGTCGTGCGGGCATTGCGCGAGCACAAGATGACAGCCCTGGATGCACACGGCCTCGTGTTCGCCCGGGAGGACGGCAGGGCTTACAACCGCGGCTCGTTCTCGCGTGTCTGGGTACCCACGGTCGCTCTCGCCGGTCTCCCGGAAGGAACCGAGCCCAAGCAGCTGCGCCACACCTACGCCTCGCTCCTCATCGACGGAGGAGAGTCGCCCAAGGTCATCCAGAAGCGCATGGGGCACAGCTCGATCAAGATCACAATGGACGTGTACGGCCACCTCTACCCCGAGTCGGAACAGCGGACCCGCAACGTGATCGACCGTGCCTTCGACGGCGGGGAACCCACCATCGCGTACACGGGTGAGGTCATGGACGCGGTTGCCGCATAAGCTCGTGTCCGGGCAACCCCCCACGCTGTTGCCCCGTTGTTGCCTGGCAGACTTGGAGAAGAGAGTGATCAGGGTGTTTTCGCAGGTCAGCGAGATGACCAGGACTGCGGGGTAGGGCTAGGTGCACATCGTCATCATGGGTTGCGGGCGAGTGGGTTCCGCTCTCGCCCAGACCCTGGAGCAACAGGGGCACACGGTCGCCGTGATCGACCAGGACCCCACCGCCTTCCGACGACTGGGCTCCGGGTTCGGAGGCCGGCGTGTCACCGGAGTCGGCTTCGACCAGGACACCCTGCGCGAGGCGGGCATCGAGGAGGCCGGCGCGTTCGCCGCGGTCTCCAGCGGAGACAACTCCAACATCATCGCGGCCCGCGTGGCCCGCGAGATGTTCGGCATCGAGAACGTCGCCGCCCGTATCTACGACCCCCGGCGCGCCGAGGTCTACCAGCGCCTGGGCATCCCGACGGTCGCCACGGTCCGCTGGACCGCCGACCAGATGCTGCGCCGTCTGCTGCCCTCGGGCGCCGAGCCGCTGTGGCGCGATCCCACCGGTGGGGTCCAGCTGGCCGAGGTGCACACCTCCGCCGCCTGGGTGGGTCACAAGATCAGTCGGCTCCAGGAGGAGACGGGCGTCCGCGTGGCGTTCCTGACCCGCCTGGGCGAGGCGATCCTGCCCAGCTCGCAGACGGTGCTCCAGGAGGGCGACCTGGTGCACGTGATGATGCGCACCGACGAGGTCGACAAAGTCGAGGCGTCCTTCGCCAAGGGTCCCGAAGAGGAGGGCGGTCACTGATGAGGGTCGCCATTGCCGGTGCCGGTGCGGTGGGCCGCTCGATCGCGGGCGAACTGCTGGAGAACGGCCACGAGGTCCTCCTCGTCGACAAGGCGCCGACCGCCATCTCGGTCGAGCGCGTCCCGCAGGCGGAGTGGCTGCTGGCCGACGCCTGCGAGATCACCTCCCTGGACGAGGCCGCGCTCCAGCGCTGCAACGTCGTGATCGCCGCGACGGGCGACGACAAGGTGAACCTCGTCGTCTCCCTCCTCGCGAAGACGGAGTACGGCGTCCCGCGCGTCGTCGCCCGCGTCAACAACCCCAAGAACGAGTGGCTCTTCAACGAGTCCTGGGGCGTGGACGTGGCCGTGTCGACCCCGCGTCTGATGTCCGCCCTGGTCGAGGAGGCGGTGAGCGTCGGCGACCTGGTCCGCCTCCTCCGCTTCAGCCACGGCGACGCCAACCTCGTCGAGCTGACCCTCCCGGAGGAGTCGGCCCTGGCAGGCACCCAGGTCGGCGACGTCGAGTGGCCGCAGGACACGTCCCTGGTGACGATCATCCGCGGCAACCGCGTCCTGACCCCGACCCGCGACGACTCCCTGGAGGCCGGCGACGAACTCCTGTTCGTGGCGGCTCCGGCGCGCGAGGAGCAACTGGAGGACCTGCTGTCGGTGCGCCGCGAGGACGCGTCGAACTGAGGTTTTCCGGCGGTACGACGACGGAGGGCGCCCCGGGTGATCGGGGCGCCCTCCGTCGTCGTAAAGGTGACTACGCCTCGCGCCGGTGCCGGGCCGTGCCGCTCGTCTCGCCGCGCTCGGCCGCCAGGGCCGCCTTGCGCTCTTCCTCGGCCTTCTCGGCGGCCTCCATCTCGGCGAACACGTCGATGGGCGCGGGAGCCTTCGCCAGGAAGACCCACGTCAGCCATACCGCCAGCAGGAACGGCGGGATCTTCAGGGCGACCAGGACCCAGCCGAGCTGGGCCGTGTTGGCCCACCAGTACAGCGGGAAGAGGATCGCGCACTTGGCGAGCAGGATCGCGCCCCACGCGTAACTGGCCTTGGCGTACGCCTTCTTGCGGCCCGGGTTGCGCTTGCGCCAGGAGAGGTTCTCCTTGAAGACCGGCCCGAGGATGAGGCCGATCAGCGGGACCCCGCACAGGGTCGTGATGATGTACGCGAGGCCGAGGCCCAGCGTGTAGAGCATGCCCGGCAGATAGAAGTCCTTCGCGTTGCCGGTCATCATCGCGAAGACGACACCGAAGGCGACGCCGAAGACACCGCTGAAGGCGTGCTTGACGGTGTCCTTCGTCACGAGGCGGACCACGACCAGGATCAGCGACACCGCGAGCGCGGCGATCGCGGACATGTGGAGGTCCTTGTTGATCGTGTAGATCGTGACGAAGAGGAGGCCGGGCAGCACCGTCTCGACCATGCCCCGCAGGCCTCCGAAGGCCTCGAACAGCGCGGCCTCGGTCACCGCCCGGGCGTCGTGCTGATCGGTCTCTTCGGTCGGCTTGTCGAGCGACGTCACCGGCTACTCCCTACCGAGGGGTCTCAGTTCGTATTTCGGGTTGAACAGCACCCGGCGGCCCCGGCTCATCGAGATCCGGCCCGATGCGATCAGCTTGCGCCCCGGCTCGATCCCCACGATGGAGCGCCTGCCGAGCCACACCACGTCCAGTGCGGCGGAGCCGTCGAACAGCTCGGCCTCCAGCGCCGGGACACCGGCGCGCGGGCGCAGCGTGACCGTGCGCAAGGTACCAGTAACGGTCACGATCTGTCGGTCGTGGCAGTCACCGATCTTGATGCAGCCTGCGGTCTCGGCGTCCTCCCGCAGCTCCTCCGACTCCAGGTCCTCCTGGGACGAGGAGAGCCGGTCGAGCATGCGCCGGAACCGGCCCGCCGGCTTCTCGGAACGCGGAACAGCACTCATATGTGAAGCGTACCGGGGTGCACTGACACCTTCGTACCCGCGGTACTAGCCCTCGAACCGATACCCCATCCCCGGCTCCGTAATGAAGTGCTTCGGGTGCGACGGGTCCGCCTCCAGCTTCCGACGCAGCTGGGCCATGTACACCCGCAGATAGTTCGTCTCCGTCCCGTACGACGGGCCCCACACCTCTTGCAGCAGCTGCTTCTGGCTCACCAGACGGCCGGTGTTGCGCACCAGCACCTCCAGCAGATGCCACTCCGTGGGGGTCAGGCGTACGTCGTTGCCGTCGCGGTTGACCTTCTTCGCGGCGAGGTCGACGGTGAACCCCTCGGTCTCCACGGTGGTCACGTCGTCCTCGCCGGGACCGACCGGCTCGGCCCGGCGGACCGCCGCCCGCAGCCGGGCGAGCAGCTCGTCCATGCCGAAGGGCTTGGTGACGTAGTCGTCGGCGCCCGCGTCGAGCGCCTCGACCTTCTCGTCGGAGGAGTGGCGGGCGGAGAGCACGAGGATCGGCACCCGGGTCCAGCCGCGCAGGCCCCGGATGACCTCGACGCCGTCCATGTCGGGCAGGCCGAGGTCGAGGACGACCACGTCGGGGTGGCGGGCCGCGGCAAGGCGGAGGGCGGTGGCGCCGTCGTGGGCGGCGTCGACCTCGTACTTGCGGGCCTTGAGGTTGATCACGAGGGCGCGCACGATCTGCGGCTCGTCTTCGATCACGAGCACCCGGGTCATGTGACCTGCCTTTCCGGTTCTGCTTCTGCTGCTGCTTCTGTTTCTGCTGCTGAGAGGTGTTCCGTGAAGAGATCGGGGCGCGTCTCCGCGGCCCGGAGTGTGAGGACCATGGTGAGGCCGCCGCCCGGGGTGTCCTCGGCGTTCAGCGTGCCGCTCATCGCCTCGGCGAAGCCCCGGGCGACCGCGAGGCCGAGCCCGACCCCGGCACCGCGCGGGGCGTCGCCGTACCGCTGGAAGGGCTCGAAGATGCGCTCCTTGGCCTCGTCGGGGACGCCGGGGCCGCGGTCGACGACGCGGACCTCGACGCGGTCGGCGATGGCACTGGCGGAGACCAGGACGGCCTTGCCGGGCGGGCTGTACTTGACGGCGTTCTCGACCAGGTTGGCCACGGACCGCTCCAGCAGGCCGGGATCGACGGCGACCATGGGCAGCGTCTCCGGAATGTCCAGCTCCACACTGTCCTCGGGCACCCCGCCGAGCGCCATCGGCACCACTTCGTCGAGGTCGATCTCGCGGATCAGGGGCGTGACGGTGCCGGTCTGGAGCCGGGACATGTCGAGCAGGTTCCCGACGAGATGGTCGAGCCGGTCGGCCCCCTCCTCGATGCCCTCCAGCAGCTCTGCCTGGTCCTCCTCGGACCACGCCACGTCGTCGGAGCGCAGTGAGGACACGGCCGCCTTGATGCCCGCGAGCGGGGTGCGCAGGTCGTGGCTGACGGCGGCCAGAAGCGCGGTCCGGATCCGGTTGCCCTCCGCGAGGGCGCGCGCCTGGTCGGCCTCCTCCTGGAGGCGCCGCCGGTCCAGCGCGACCGCGGCCTGGGCGGCGAAGGCGGCGAGCACCCGGCGGTCCTCGGCGGGCAGCACCCGGCCGATCAGGACGAGCGCCATGTGGTCGCCGACCGGCACGTCCACGTCCGCGTCCTCAGGGCGCTCCACCGGGCGTCCGAAGCCGGCCCGGCCCGCGCAGGTCCACGGCTCGACGTCACCGCCGCGCTCCAGCAGGGCGGCCGACTCCATCCCGAAGGTCTCCCGGACGCGTTCCAGGAGCTCCTCCAGGCTGGTCTCGCCGCGCAGGACATTGCCGGCGAGGAAGGAGAGGATCTCCGACTCGGCGCGCAGCCTGGCGGCCTGGTGGGTGCGCCGGGCGGCGAGGTCGACGACGGAGGCGACCGAGACCCCGACGCCGACGAAGATCACGATGGCGACGATGTTCTTCGGGTCGGCGATCGTCCAGTTGTGCAGGGGCGGTGTGTAGAAGTAGTTCAGCAGCAGCGAGCCGACCGCGGCCGAGGCCAGCGCGGGCAGCAGTCCGCCGACCAGGGCCGCCGCCACCGTCACGGTCAGGAACAGCAGCATGTCGTTGGCGAGGCCGAGATGGACGGTGTTGAGCAGCAGGGCCATGACCGCCGGGCCGATCACGCCGATCGCCCAGCCCCAGACGATCCGGGCCCGTCCTAGGCGGGCGCCGCGGGCGACGGGCAGTCCGCGTCCCTTGGCGACCTCGTCGTGGGTGACGATGTGGACGTCGAGGTCGGGCCCCGACTCCCGGGCGACCGTGGCGCCGACGCCGGGGCCGAAGACGTACTGCCAGGCCTTGCGGCGCGAGGAGCCCAGCACGATCTGCGTGGCGTTGACGCCCCGGGCGAAGTCGAGCAGCGCCACGGGTATGTCGTCACCGATGACGTGGTGGAAGGTGCCGCCGAGGTCCTCGGCGAGGGTGCGCTGGACGGCGAGTTCCTTGGGCGAGGCGGAGGTCAGCCCGTCGCTGCGGGCGATGTAGACGGCCAGTACCTCACCCCCGGCGCCCTTCTCCGCGAGCCGCGCGGCCCGCCGGATCAGCGTGCGCCCCTCGGGACCGCCGGTCAGGCCGACCACGATCCGTTCGCGCGAGCCCCAGATCTTCGAGACCTGGTGCTCGTCGCGGTACTGCTTCAGGTACTCGTCGACCCGGTCGGCGACCCAGAGCAGCGCCAGCTCGCGCAGGGCGGTGAGGTTCCCGGGCCGGAAGTAGTTGGAGAGGGCCGCGTCGACCTTGTCGGGCTGGTAGATGTTTCCGTGCGCCATCCGCCGCCGCAGCGCCTGCGGGGACATGTCGACCAGCTCGATCTGATCGGCCCGCCGTACGACCTCGTCGGGCACGGTCTCCCGCTGCCGTACCCCGGTGATCGACTCGACGACGTCCCCCAGCGACTCCAGGTGCTGGATGTTGACGGTCGACACGACGTCGATCCCGGCGGCGAGCAGCTCCTCCACGTCCTGCCAGCGCTTGGCGTTGCGGGAGCCGGGGATGTTCGTGTGGGCGAGTTCGTCCACCAGGGCGACGGCGGGGGCGCGCCGCAGCACGGCGTCGACGTCCATCTCCTCGAAGGTGCTCCCCCGGTACGCCGCTTCCCGGCGCGCGATCTGTTCCAGGCCGTGCAGCATGACCTCGGTGCGCGGCCGCCCGTGGCACTCCACGAACGCCACCACGCAGTCGGTGCCCCGCTCGACGCGCCGGTGCGCCTCGGAGAGCATCGCGTACGTCTTGCCGACGCCCGGTGCCGCACCGAGGTAGATCCGAAGCTTGCCGCGTCCCATGGGTCCTATTGTCTTCCGGTCACCGCTGCCTACGCAGCGTCGACCCTACGACCAAGAATCACGCCAAATGGGCCCGCGGGCCCCCGAAGGACCGTCTTTGACACAACCCTGACGGGGCTCAGACCTCGACGATCTCCCCGTCGCTCAGCTCCAGGACCCGGTCAGCCAGGTCCAGCAGGGTCGCGTCGTGCGTGGCGACCAGCGCGGTGACGTTCTCGCTGTGCACGACGGCCCGCAGCAGCTCCATCACGCCGTGGCCGGTCTCCGCGTCGAGCTGGCCGGTCGGCTCGTCGGCGATCAGGAGCGAGGGGTTGTTGGCGAGGGCGCGGGCGATGGCGACGCGCTGCTGCTGGCCGCCGGAGAGCTCGGTGGGCCGCTGTCCCGCATGGTCGGCGAGGCCCACCAGGGCCAGCAGCAGGTCGACGCGCTCCTCACGCGCGCGTGGGTCCTCCCGGCGCAGCCGCATCGGCACCCCGACGTTCTCGGCGGCGGTGAGGATCGGGATGAGCCCGAAGGACTGGAACACGAACCCGATGTGATCGCGGCGCAGCGCGAGCAGCCCGTCCTCGTCGAGCCCGGCGAGGTCACGCCCGCCGACCTCGATCCGCCCCTCGTCGGGGGTGTCGAGCCCGCCGACGATGTTGAGGAGCGTGGTCTTGCCGGACCCCGACCGCCCCTTGAGCGCGACGAGCTCGCCGCGCGGCACCTCGAATGACACCCCGCGCAGGGCGTGCACGACACCGGCGCCCCGCCCGAAGGTCCTGTGGACGTTCTCGACCCGCACCATGGTCTCGGTGACCACCTGGCTCATGAGCCCCTCCCCCGTGAAAGACCGGGCGCCAGTATCCCCACCTGCCGCCCGGCCGATCAACGGTTTCAGCTCAGGTTGTCCCCGTGGGTGAGGGTTTCCCAGGCCACGAACAGGTTGTTGGAGCCCGCTGGACGGTTCCGCTCGGTCAGCGTCTGCGTGTTGCTCATGGCGATGCCGAGCCGGTTGTGCAGGGCGTTGTACCCGACCTCGGTGACCGGCCCGAGCCCCAGGTTCAGGGAGCCGCCGCACAGCCGGCTCGGCACGGCCGTCCCCAGCTCGTACTTGGCCTGGAACCCGAGCGCCTGCCGCAGCCGCTCGCCCACGTCGGTGCCGTACAGGTCCTGCCCCTGGATCCGGCTGGTCTCGGCGACATGGGAGATCGCCGAGATGCCGTACCCGGTGTGCGTGAGGTCGCGGCAGGTCTCCTGGGTGAGCCCGGTGACGAAGGTGGACTGTCCCTGCCAGTACGCGACGATCTTCGCGGTGGTGTCGAGGTTCTGGCTCGGCACGGTCTTCGGCACGGAGCCGTCGGAGGCGAGGTAGACGTAGGCGGCGGTGCGGGTGCGGAACTTCGCCATGGCCTTGTCGTACGACGTCTTGTCCTCCAGGAAGACGGAGATGCCGACGGCGGCCTCCATCATCGACAGCTCCCAATTGCCGTTGGAGTTGGAGCCGTTGATGATCTCGGGGAGGTAGACGTTCCGGAGCATGGTCGCGAACCGCCCGGAGTTGGTCCAGCTTCCGGTGTACGTGTACTTGATGATCTCGGCCGCCTTCGGCCAGGAGGAGCCGGCCCAGCCGGTCTGGAGGGGCGCGTTGCTGTTGGTGTGGTCCGTGACGACCGCCGACCAGGCGTCCATGAGCTGGATGGACTTCTTGGCGTAGCGCTCGTCCCGGGTGATGTACCAGGCGAGCGCGTCGGTGTAGGCGGCTACAGCGTCCTCACGCTCGTCGGTGCAGCCGTAGTTGGGGTTCGAGTAGGACCCGCACTCGACGACCGCGCGGGGCTTGGGCGTGCGGTTCAGATCGGCGTACTTGCTCGCCATCATCTGGTCGTAGGCGCCCTTCCAGGGCTGGGCGCCGGCGTTGACCTGGGAGCGGGCGAAGTCCAACTGTCCCTTGGAGACGGTGACTCCGGGGTGGGCGAAGGTGGTGGGAGCGGCGTCGGCGGGCCAGGCGAGGGCACCGGCGACGAGGGCGGCCACAGCCGCGAAGAGAGCGGTTCTGCGCATGCGTGGGGGGCCTTCCGTTCTCGTATATGAACGTGAAGCGCCTTTATGAACAGACGCGTTGGGCCGAGACGGTAGGTACAGACCAATGCGCCGTCAAGAGTCCGCGCACGACAAAGGGCGGCGCATGACAAAGGGCCGCACCCCGCGATGGGGTACGGCCCTCGATGCCTTCTGGCTACTACCGGACTTCGGTGATCTCCGGGCCGCGCTGGAGCTGGCCCATGCCACCCGAGAAGCGGGAGCCCTCCTGGTCCTGCTGCTGGACGCCCTCCGGCACCATCTGCGCGTCGTTCGGCAGCTTGAGGACGATCGGGTCGCGGGGCGCCATCGGGCCCTCGCCGCGGACCACGACCGTGTCCCGGAAGATCTGCTCAAGGAGCCCGGCCGCCTGCGGCTGCACCGCGCCCTGGCCCGAGATCACACCGCGCAGGAACCAGCGCGGGCCGTCCACACCGACGAACCGCACGACCTGGAAGCCGCCCGTGCCGTCCGGCAGCTGCACCGGCACCTGGGCCCGCAGCTCCCAGCCCAGCGGACCCTCGACCTCGTCGACGATGCCGCCCTGCTGGGTGATGCCGGTGGCGATCTCCTCGCGCACCTCGCCCCAGATGCCCTCGCGCTTGGGCGCGGCGAAGGCCTGGAGCTGGACCGCGCTGTCGCGCAGCACGACGGTCGCCGCGACGATCGCGTCACCCGCGACCTCGACCCGCAGCTCCATGCCGTCGACGCCGGGCACGAAGATGCCGCCCAGGTCCACACGGCCCTCGCCCGGCTCACTCACCTCGGAGTCGTCCCAGGGCCCGTCGGGCCGAGGCTCGGGTTCGAGCCTCACGCGCTCGCGCGCGCCGTCCTCGTCGTCCGCCTCAGTGTCGACACTGTCGACGACCTGCTCGGCCTCGCCGGCCGCGCCCTCGGCGGCATCCTTCTTCTTGCGACGTCCGAACACGTCACTGTCCTTCCCGGTCGGATACGACCGAAGCGTATCGATTCCCACCCGTTGTGCCGCCGACGGCGGCCTGACCGCTTGTGCTGTTCGTACCGGCCACCGCCGCATGGCCTCCGGTGGACCCGAAGCCCCCTTCGGCCCGCACCGAGTCGGGCAGCTCCGCGACCTCCTGGAAGCTGACCCGCTCGACCCGCTGGACGACCAGCTGGGCGATCCGGTCGAAGCGCTCGAACCGCACCGCCTCGCGCGGGTCGAGATTGACCACGATCACCTTGATCTCCCCACGGTACCCGGCATCAACCGTCCCCGGGGCATTCACGAGAGCGACACCGCAGCGGGCGGCGAGACCGGATCGGGGGTGCACGAAGGCCGCGTACCCCTCCGGCAGCGCGACAGACACCCCTGTGGGCAGCACGACCCGCTCCCCGGGCTTCAGTTCGCACGCCTCGGTGGTCCGCAGATCGGCCCCCGCGTCACCGGGGTGCGCGTACGACGGAAGCGGTACGTCGGGGTCGACGCGCCGGATCAGTACGCTCAGGGGGTCACGGCTCACGGGTTCACCTCGAAGGCACGGGCACGCCGGACCTGGTCCGGGTCGTCCATGGCGGCCCGGATCTCCTCCGGACGGCCGTTGTCGATGAAGTGGTCGACCTTCACCTCGATGAAGAGCGCCTCGGCACGGACGGCCACGGGCCCGTCGGGGCCGCCGATCCGTCCGGTGGCGGTCGAGTAGATCTTCCGCCCGGCGACGGCCGTCACCTCGGCCTCCAGATACAGCACCGTGCCCACGGGGACGGGCCGCGCGAAGTCGGTCTCCAGGCGTCCGGTCACCGCGATGGTGCGCAGCAGCCAGTTCAGCGAGCCGAGCGTCTCGTCGAGGGCGGTCGCGAGGACGCCGCCGTGCGCGAGGCCGGGGGCGCCCTGGTGGGCGGGGCGGACGGTGAACTCGGCGGTGACCGAGACGCCCTCGCCGGCCCGGGCCGCCAGGTGCAGTCCGTGGGCCTGCTCGCCGCCGCAGCCGAAGCACTGGCCGTAGTGCGCGCCGAGGAGCTCGCCGGGTGCGGGCGCGTCAGGGTGACGCACCGGCTTCACGGCGTCGGCGGGAGGCTGAAGAGCTGCGGAACTACCACTCACAGCCGCAGACCTTACCCGCGCGTCGGCCCGTTACTAACACCGTGCCAAGCTTGGCTTCATGCAGCTCTCCGCCACCCCGTACGAAGAACGCCTCACCGCCCCCCGCTCGTGGTGGCTCATCTCGTGCCTGGTCGGGCTCTCCTTCGCCCTGATCCTGCTCCCGTTCGGCACGCTGCCGCTGCTCGGCGGCCTGGTCGGCGGCACCGCGGTCGCGGCCGTCGCCGCCAGCGCGTACGGCTCGCTCCGGATCCGCGTGGTGGGCGGTGCGCTGATCGCCGGTGAGGCGAAGCTCCCGGTCACGGCCCTGGGGGACATGGAGGTGCTGGACCCGGAGGAGGCGCGCGCCTGGCGCACGTACAAGGCCGACACCCGCGCCTTCCTGCTGCTGCGCGCCTACATCCCGACGGCGCTGCGCGTGGAGGTCACGGACCCCGAGGACCCGACGCCGTACCTGTATCTGTCGACACGGGAGCCTGAGCGGCTCGCGGAGGCGATCAAGCGGGCCCGGGCGACCGTCTAGAACGTTCGCGCGGGGTTTCACCCGGCGGGAATCTCACGGAACTCTTACCGCGGACCGCCGTGGTGTCCGCGTCCGAGTTCCTTCGCGATGTCCCCGACCTCCAGGGGGTGCGCCGGAGTCTCCAGCGGCGGGAGCTGGTCGAGCGCGTCCCAGGGCACCTGGATCTTCCGCAGGTCCGCGCGGATGCGTCCCGCGAGCTTCTTGGTGTCCCGGCGGTTCATGACCGCGCCCACGGCCGCGCCGACCATGAACGGCATCAGGTTCGGCAGGTTCCGGACCATGCGCTTCATGATCTGCTGGCGGAGCTGGTTCTTCATCGGGCCGCTGAGGGCGGAGTTGATCGTCGACGGCTTGGTCACGTCGATGCCTCGCTCGCCCGACCAGGAGTTGAGATACGCGGTGCTGCGGTCCTTGAGACTGCCCGGCGGCCGCACGCCGTAGACCTCGTGGAGCTCGGCGATCAGCTTCAGCTCGATCGCGGCGACCCCGGTGATCTCCGCGGCCAGCTCGGTCGGCATCGCCGGCGGTACGGGCAGCATCGCGGCCGCGCCGACACCGGCCCCGACCGTCGAGGAGGCGTTCGCGGCGCCCGCCACGAGCTTGTCGGCGAGCTGCTCGGGTCCCAGGCCCGGGAACTGCCTGCGGAGCGTCGAGAGGTCGCGTACGGGGATTCTGGGCGCGTTGTCGATGATCCGGTCGGCGAGGTACGCCAGGCCCGCCCTGGCCCGGCTGCCGCCCTTGCGGACGCCTTCCCCGACCTTCCCGCGGATCACCGCGGCCCGTCGGCGAGCGACGGGCGCGGGATGCTCCGCGGGCGCCGGGAGGTCACCCCGGCCGGCCGCGGGTTCGAGCGAGGCCGATCCCGTACCCGATGGTGCTGTACCGGATGAGCCCCGCTCGTCGTCACGCGCGCCGTGAGGGCCGTCGGACGGCCCTTGGTCCGCTCCCGGCAGGGGGGAGCGGCGCTTCCAGGGAGGGGTCGAGCCAGTCACGGCCGACCCGTCCTCAGTCGCAGTCGCGGCAGATCGGCTGGCCGTTCTTCTCCCGGGCCAGTTGGCTGCGGTGGTGCACCAGGAAGCAGCTCATGCAGGTGAACTCGTCCTGCTGCTTGGGCAGGACCCGGACGGCCAGCTCCTCGTTCGAGAGGTCCGCGCCGGGCAGCTCCAGGCCTTCGGCGGCCTCGAACTCGTCGACGTCCACTGCGGAGGTCGACTTGTCGTTCCGCCTGGCCTTCAGCTCTTCAAGGCTGTCCGAGTCGACGTCGTCGTCGGTCTTGCGTGGGGTGTCGTAATCCGTTGCCATGTCGCTCTCCCCCTCTGGGTGTCTGCGGTGTCTCCAGCGCACGTAACGCGTGAGAGGCCGGACTTGTGCCCGACCCGAGGCGGAGATTTTGCCTCACATCAAGGTCTGTTACTCAATCGACACCCAACCGGACTCCTCATGAGTGATCGGCTGGGATGGCGATGGGGACCGTACACGGTCCGAATGCCGCACTTCAAAGGCGTCTCACCGTGTACTTCCCGTGATCAAGGCCCCCGAAAACCCGGACTTTCCCGGCTTTACGACAGCATTCTTGATCACGGACAGTAGATGGCCTGAAATTCGCCCTTGTGATCGATCACACACGGGACGGCTCGACGAGTGCCCAGAAAATTCCGCGCAAAGCGAACATCCCCGTGTGTCGGCGACATGATCTCAGATCGGCAGGGTGACCCGCATCACGAGCCCTCCCCCCTCGCGTGGTTGTGCGTAGATGTGCCCGCCGTGCGCCCGGGCGACCGAGCGGACGATGGACAGACCGAGCCCCACGCCCTTGTCGCTGCCGGTGCGATCGGCCCCTCGCAGCCGCTTGAACGGCTCGAAGAGATTGTCGATCTCGTACGCGGGAACGACCGGGCCGGTGTTCGACACGACCAGGACCGCCTGGCCGTGCTGGATCTCGGTGGTGACCTCGACCCAGCCGCCCTCCGGCACGTTGTACCGTACGGCGTTCTGGACGAGGTTCAGGGCGATCCGCTCCAGCAGGACGCCGTTGCCCTGGACGACCGCCGACTGGCGCTCGCCCCGGATCTCGACCCCCTTGCCGTCGGCTTCCGCGTGCACCTGGTCGACGGCCTGCTCGGCCACCTCCGCGAGGTCCACGGGCTTGCGCTCGACGATCTGGTTGTCGCTGCGGGCGAGCAGCAGCAGGCCCTCCACGAGCTGCTCGCTGCGCTCGTTGGTGGCCAGCAGCGTCTTCCCGAGCTGCTGGAGCTCCACGGGCGCGCCCGGGTCGGAGAGGTGCACCTCAAGGAGCGTGCGGTTGATCGCGAGGGGTGTTCTCAGCTCGTGCGAGGCGTTGCCGACGAAGCGCTGCTGGGCGGTGAAGGCCCGCTCCAGGCGCTCCAGCATGTCGTCGAAGGTGTCGGCCAGCTCCTTCAGCTCGTCGTCCGGGCCGTCCAGCTCGATCCGCCGGGCCAGGTCCGAGCCGGCCACCGCTCGGGCGGTCCGGGTGATCCGGCCGAGCGGGGACAGGACACGGCCGGCCATGGCGTAGCCGAAGGCGAAGGCGATGATCGCGAGGCCGAGGAGGGCGAGGAGGGAGCGGCTGAGGAGGTTGTCGAGGGCGTGCTGGCGCTGTTCGTTCACGCACTCGTTGAGCGCGTGGTTGAGGTCCGCGGCGGGCAGCTGGGTGGAGCCGATGTTGCAGCTCTCGCTGGACACGGAACCGGTGACGACCTTGAAGGGCAGGTCACTGCCGACGTTCAGCGCGTTCGCGGCCAGCAGGTAGATGATCGACAGCAGCAGGATGCCGGCGATCAGGAACATGCCGCCGTACAGCAGGGTCAGCCTTATGCGGATGGTCGGGCGCAGCCAGGGGAACGGCGGCTCGACCCGCCGCGGGTCCCAGGTGGGCTTCGGGGGCGCCTGGGGAGGCGCGGGAGCGGCGGCCACGGCGGATCAGATCCGGTAGCCGGAGCCGGGCACGGTGACGATGACCGGGGGCTCGCCCAGCTTGCGGCGCAGGGTCATGACGGTCACCCGGACGACGTTGGTGAACGGGTCGGTGTTCTCGTCCCAGGCCTTCTCCAGGAGCTGCTCCGCGGAGACGACGGCGCCCTCGGAGCGCATCAGCACCTCCAGGACGGCGAACTCCTTGGGCGCGAGCTGCACTTCCTTGCCGTCCCGGAAGACCTCCCGGCGGTTCGGGTCGAGCTTGATGCCGGCGCGCTCCAGGACGGGCGGCAGCGGCACGCTGGTCCGGCGGCCGAGGGCACGCACGCGTGCCGTCAGCTCGCTGAACGCGAAGGGCTTGGGCAGATAGTCGTCGGCGCCGATCTCCAGGCCCTCGACACGGTCGCTGACGTCGCCGGACGCGGTGAGCATCAGCACGCGCGTGGGCATGCCGAGCTCGACGATCTTGCGGCAGACGTCGTCGCCGTGGACGAGGGGGAGGTCGCGGTCGAGGACGACCACGTCGTAGTCGTTGACGCCGATGCGCTCCAGGGCGGCCGCACCGTCGTACACGACGTCGACGGCCATGGCCTCCCGGCGCAGTCCGGTGGCCACCGCATCGGCGAGCAGCTGCTCGTCCTCGACGACGAGTACGCGCACGTCGCTTGTCCTTCCTGTGTCCACCCGCGTAGCGCTTCTCGGGGCACGCGGGCAGGGGCTTCGGTGAGTGTGTTGACCTCCATCCTGCCCTTTTCGGCCATAAGTCGGCTGTAAGACGGGTGAGGGCCGTCTGAAGCTCCGTTGTACGGCCGGGTGAAGGACAGGTGTGCGGCGCGGGAATGCGAGATTTTCTCGGTGGGTTGAGGTTTCCGTGACAGGGAGCGGGGGGAGGACGGCTTTACACCCCGCGATCACGCTCCGCATGTGCCGCACCACCATGCGGTACACCGCAATCCGCTTTCCGCAGAGCGGGCGTGGGTGTCCGGCGCCGTCGCCGCCCAGCTGGGCAGCGCTGGGCATCTGCTGGAGACGTGATCGCCCCTTCCGAACGGCACACCCCCGTGCCACCGACCCACGACCCAGGACGAGGGGGCGCAGCATGGACGCATTCACCGCAGGACTTCTGCAGCGCATAAGGACGACCGAGTCCGACCTGACGCGGGCTCGCGACGAGGGCGACGACTTCCTCGCCGAGGTGGAACAGGCCGAGCTCGACGACCTGCGCCGCCTCGCCGCCGAGCACGGTGTGGAGGTCGGCGCCTAGCGTCTGATCGGCTTTCAGCACGACGACGGGCCCCGGTGAATCCAGCACCGGGGCCCGTCGGCTTTTCTTGATTCTCACCGGATTCTCAGTCGACCGGATTCTCAGTCGTGCCAGGCTCCGAAGTCCTCCAGGAGGCGCTGGAGAGGTTCGAAGACGCCGGGGGAGCCCGCGATCGCCAGATCCCGTGCGGGGCGCTCTCCGGGGCGTCCACCGGTCAGGGCGCCCGCTTCCCGGGCGATCAGGTCGCCCGCGGCGAGGTCCCAGGCGTTCAGGCCGCGCTCGAAGTAGCCGTCCAGGCGGCCTGCCGCGACGTCGCACAGGTCCACCGCCGCCGATCCGCTGCGGCGGATGTCGCGGAGCAGCGGGATCAGCTTCCGGGTGACCTCGGCCTGGTGGGCGCGGACCTCCAGGACGTAGTTGAAGCCGGTCGAGACCAGGGCCTGGTCCAGGGGCGGGGCCGGGCGGCAGGCGAGCTCGCGTTCGCCCTCCCACGCGCCCGTGGCCCAGGCGCCCTCGCCGCGCACCGCGTGGTACGTCTCGCCGCGCATCGGGGCCGCGACCACTCCGACGACCGTCTCGCCGTCCTGCTCGGCCGCGATGGAGACCGCCCAAGTGGGCAGTCCGTACAGGTAGTTGACCGTGCCGTCGAGCGGGTCGATCACCCAGCGGACGCCGCTCGTGCCCTCGCTGGAGGCGCCCTCCTCGCCGAGGAAGCCGTCGTCGGGGCGGTGCGCGGAGATCAGGTCGGTGATCAGCTTCTCGGCCGCGATGTCCATCTCGGTGACCACGTCGATGGGGCTCGACTTGGTGGCGGCCACCGCGAGGTCGGCCGGGCGGCCGTCCCGGAGCAGGGTGCCGGCCTTGCGGGCGGCTTCCTGGGCGAGCCGGAGCAGTTCGGTGTGCAGGGGGTCGGTCACGGGGCTCCTCACGCGTAGGGGCTGTCGACGCCCGCGGCGGCGGGGCGGGGGGCGCGGGCCGGGCAGCAGCCGACCGGGCAGAGGTTGTGGCTCGCCCCCAGGGCGCCCAGGGCGCAGGGCGTGACCTCCTGGCCGCGCTCGACGGCGGCGCGCTCCAGGACCAGGTCGCGGACGGCCGCCGCGAACCGCGGGTCGGCGCCGACCGTGGCGGAGCGCCGCATCGGCAGGCCCAGCTCCTCGGCCTTGGCCTTGGCCTCCGTGTCGAGGTCGTAGAGGACCTCCATGTGGTCGGAGACGAAGCCGATGGGGGCGATCACGACCGCGGGGACGCCCGCCTCGTGGCGCTCCTCCAGGTGGTCGCAGATGTCCGGCTCCAGCCACGGGATGTGCGGGGCGCCGGAGCGGGACTGGTAGACGAGCCGCCAGGGGTGGTCGGCGCCGGTGCGCTCGCGCACCGCCTCGGCGATCAGCCGCGCCACCTCCAGGTGCTGCTCCACGTACGCTCCGCCGTCGCCGTGGTCCTCGACCGGCCCCGAGGTGTCCGCCGACGCGTTCGGGATGGAGTGGGTCGAGAAGGCGATGTGCGCGCCGTCCCGGACGTCCTCGGGGAGGTCGGCGAGGGACTGGAGGACGCCCTCGGTCATGGGCTCCAGGAAGCCCTCGTGGTTGAAGTAGTGCCGCAGCTTGTCGATCTTCGGCAGCTCGACGCCCTCGGCCTCCAGCGCCGCGAGCGAGTCGGCGAGGTTCTCGCGGTACTGGCGGCAGCCCGAGTACGAGGCGAACGCGCTCGTGGCGAGGACCAGGATGCGGCGCCGGCCGTCGGCGACCATCTCGCGCAGGGTGTCCGTCAGGTACGGCGCCCAGTTGCGGTTGCCCCAGTAGATCGGCAGGTCCAGGCCGTGGTCGGCGAAGTCCTTGCGCAGGGCGTCCAGCAGGGCGCGGTTCTGGTCGTTGATGGGGCTGACCCCGCCGAAGAGGAAGTAGTGCTGCCCGACTTCCTTCAGGCGTTCCTTGGGGATGCCTCGCCCGCGCGTCACGTTCTCCAGGAACGGGACGACGTCGTCCGGGCCCTCCGGGCCGCCGAACGAGAGCAGGAGCAGGGCGTCGTAGGGGGTGGCATCGAGCGCGTCTCGCATGGGTCGATCCTGTCATCCGGTACTGACAGGCGGGAAACGGCGGGGTGACGGACGGAGTTCCGGAACCGGCCCGCCAGGTGCATTAGGGTCACCTAACTCGTAAGCTGTATCCGCCGCATTCACGCCTTACTGGACTGTCGGCACCGCATCCGCGCCCGCAGCCGACCCCGTCCGACCGGAGACCCCCGTGCCGAGCCCCTACCTCGCCCTGTTCGCCGCCCCCGGCAGCAAGGGCTTCTCCGCCGCGGGGTTCCTCGGCCGGATGCCGCTGTCGATGATGGGCATCGGCGTGGTGACCATGGTGTCGCAGCTGACCGGGCGGTACGGCCTGGCGGGCGCGCTGTCCGCCACCATCGCGCTGGCCGCCGCCGTGGCGGGGCCGCAGGTCTCGCGGCTGGTCGACCAGCACGGGCAGCGCCGGGTGCTGCGGCCGGCGACGCTCATCGCGCTCACCGCGGCGGCCGGGCTGCTGTTCGCCGCGCACTACGGGTGGCCGGACTGGACGCTGTTCGTGTTCAGCGCGGGCATCGGGTGCGTGCCCAGCATCGGCGCGATGATCCGCGCGCGGTGGGCGGAGCTGTACCGGGGGACGCCTCGGCTGCACACCGCGTACTCGTTCGAGTCGGTGGTCGACGAGATCTGCTTCATCTTCGGGCCGATCATCTCGATCGGGCTGTCCACGGCCTGGTTCCCGGAGGCGGGGCCGCTGCTCGCCGCCTGCTTCCTGGCGGCCGGGGTCTTCTGGCTGACCGCCCAGCGCGCCACCGAGCCCGCGCCGCACCCGCGCGAGCGCCACCGCGACGGCGGCAGCGCGCTGCGCTCCCCCGGGCTCCAGGTCCTGGTGGCCACCTTCGTGGCGACCGGGGCCATCTTCGGGGCCGTGGACGTGGTCACCGTGGCCTTCGCGGACGAGCGGGGCCACAAGGGCGCCGCGAGCGTCGTGCTCGCCCTGTACGCGGCGGGCTCGTGCGCGGCGGGCATCGTGTTCGGGCTGCTGCGCTTCAAGGGGGCGCCCGAACCTCGCTGGCTGCTGGGCATATGCGCGATGGCCGTGAGTATGATCCCCCTCCTACTGGTCGGAAACTTGCCGTTTCTGGCCGCGGCGTTGTTCGTAGCGGGTCTGGCCATCGCTCCCACGATGATCACCACGATGTCCCTCATCGAGCAGCACGTACCACGCGCGCAGCTGACCGAGGGCATGACCTGGATCAGTACCGGGCTCGCCGTCGGGGTCGCGCTCGGCTCCTCCGTGTCCGGCTGGGTCATCGACGCGGCCGGAGCGCGCGCCGGGTACGGGGTTCCGGCGGTGTCCGGGGCCGTCGCGGTCACGGTCGGTTTCCTGGGGTACCGCCGGCTCAAGGGGCCGGCTACGGGTCGGGGAGGCACCGTTGAGCAGCACAGCGAGCGGGAAGAACGGCACGTGGCGTAACTGGGGCGGAAACGTCTCCGCTCGTCCCGCGCGGGAGGTCACTCCCGCCTCGGTCGAGGAGCTCGCCGACGCCGTACGGAAGGCGGCCGAGGACGGTCTGAAGGTGAAGGCCGTCGGCACCGGCCACTCCTTCACGTCGATCGCCGCGACCGACGGTGTATTGATCCGCCCTCAACTGTTGACCGGTATCCGCAACATTGATCGCGATGCCATGACGGTCACGGTCGAGGCCGGCACCCCGCTCAAGAGGCTCAACATGGCGCTCGCGCGGGAGGGTCTGTCGCTCACCAACATGGGCGACATCATGGAGCAGACCGTCTCCGGCGCGACCAGCACCGGCACCCACGGCACCGGCCGCGAGTCCGGCTCGATCGCCGCCCAGATCAAGGGCCTGGAGCTGGTCACCGCCGACGGCTCGGTGCTCAGCTGCTCCGAGAAGGAGAATCCCGAGGTCTTCGCGGCCGCCCGGATCGGCCTGGGCGCCCTCGGCATCGTCACCGCGATCACCTTCGCCGTGGAGCCGGTCTTCCTGCTCACCGCGCGCGAGGAGCCGATGCCGATCGACAAGGTCCTCGCCGACTTCGACGAGCTCTGGGCCGAGAACGAGCACTTCGAGTTCTACTGGTTCCCGCACACCGGCAGCACCAACACCAAGCGCAACAACCGCAGCGCGGGCCCCGAGAAGCCGGTCCCGCAGCTCCAGGGCTGGATCGAGGACGAGTTCCTCTCCAACGGCGTCTTCCAGGTCGCCCAGTGGGTGGGCCGCGCGGCGCCCGGGACGATCCCGTCGATCGCCCGGATCTCCAGCAAGGCCCTGTCCGCGCGGACCTACACCGACATCCCCTACAAGGTCTTCACATCACCGCGCCGGGTGCGCTTCGTGGAGATGGAGTACGCCGTTCCGCGCGAGGCCGTCATCGAGACGCTGCGCGAACTGAGGACCATGGTCGAGCGCTCCGGCCTCAGGGTCAGCTTCCCGGTCGAGGTGCGCACCGCGCCGGCCGACGACATCACCCTGTCCACGGCGTCGGGGCGCGACAGCGCGTACATCGCCGTCCACATGGTCAAGGGCACGCCCTATCAGGCGTACTTCACCGCCGCCGAGCGGATCTTCACCGCGCACGAGGGGCGGCCGCACTGGGGCAAGGTGCACACGCGCGACGCCGAGTACTTCGAGGGCGTCTACCCGCGCTTCGGCGAGTTCACTGCCCTGAGGGATCGTCTTGATCCTGACCGGCGGTTCCAGAACGACTACTTGCGGCGGGTGTTGGGCTCGTAGCGCCGGACGACTCGCTGGGCGTGGCGGACGGCGTCTCCCCACTGTCCCCACTGTCGCCGCTGTCGCCGCTGTCGTCCGAGGCGCTGGGAGTCGGCGTCGCGCTGGACGCCGTACCGCTGTCCGAAGAGGCGCTGGCCGACGGCGTGGCGCCATCGGCGCCGTCGGCCGTGGCGGACGGGGTGGCCGAGCCGGTCGAAGTGGGAGTGTCGTCACCGGAGTTCGAGGACGACGAGGAGTCGTGGCCGGTGACGGCACCGCTGACCGTGGTGCCGTCGCCGCCGCTGAAGCTGCTGCCGGAGACCAGTTCGTACGCGGTGATCCCGCCCATGGTGAGGCCGAAGACGAGGGCCGCGGCGAGGACCGGGCGCTTCCAGCCCCTGACCCGTGCTCGGTAGACCGTGCCCTCCGTGAACTCCCCCGGAGGGGGCGGCTGTTCCGCGGGCTGCGCCTTGGCGGGCACCGTCGCCTCCCGGAGCTGCTCCCCGGTGCGCCTGAAGAAGTGCTGGAAGACGGAGCCCCCGCAGGTGGCGATCACGCTGACGAGACCGGCGCCGAGGATCGTGCCGTAGACCCCGAAGTAGGAGGCGAGTTTGGCCGCCACCACGGCGGCCACCGCTCCGCCCGCCACCTGCGGCAGGTTCAGATCGATCCGCTTTTCCCTGACATCGGGCCTTTCACGCATTCCGGTGCCTTGCCTGCCTTTCCCGCACTTGATCAACCAACTGCACGAGAAAAGGACGTATGCGCGAAACCAATAGTTCCGTTTCTGGTGATTCCGTGAAGTACGCCACGTTCAAGATCCGCAATTCCGCGTCAGGGACGGCCAAGTTGCATCTCTTGCAGGAAGTTGAGCGGCGTGCCAATCCACGCACGTGGCCCAAATGGAGTACTGTTGCGAACCCTGGGTCCGGTCTCCCGCCTGGGCGTCCATGACCTCAAGGGCCGCCTGGAGGGGGCTAGTTGCACAGGGTGACGGAGTTGGTCACTTAGCGTTGCGAATAGATAACCGTGCCATAACGGCGATCCAGGGCCCCGGCCCGACACGCCGGGCAACTCGGCAAGGTTGTGGCAGGCTGCACCCGGGCAGGCCACACTCGACTAGCGGAAGCAGCGACGCACGTGACGTCGGCAGGCACCACCCGGGAGGTCCCCATGCCCGAACTGCGTGTCGTGGCCGTCTCGAATGACGGCACACGGCTGGTGCTGAAGGCTGCGGACAGCACGGAGTACACGCTTCCGATCGATGAGCGTCTGCGCGCCGCGGTTCGCGGCGACCGTCCCCGCCTCGGCCAGATCGAGATCGAGGTGGAGAGTCATCTCCGCCCCCGCGACATTCAGGCACGTATACGCGCCGGTGCGTCGGCCGAAGAGGTCGCACAGCTCGCCGGCATCCCCGTCGACCGCGTACGCCGCTTCGAGGGCCCCGTCCTCGCCGAGCGCGCGTTCATGGCCGAGCGGGCCCGCAAGACACCCGTCCGCCGGCCCGGTGAGAACGCCGGTCCGCAGCTCGGCGAGGCCGTCCAGGAGCGACTGCTGCTGCGCGGCGCCGAGAAGGACACCGTCCAGTGGGACTCCTGGCGCCGCGACGACGGCACCTGGGAGGTCCTGCTGGTCTACCGGGTCGCGGGCGAACCCCACTCGGCGAGCTGGACCTACGACCCGCCCCGGCGGCTCGTCCAGGCCGTCGACGAGGAGGCCCGCTCGCTGATCGGCGAGTCCGACGACCTCGCCGCGCCGGAGCCCAGCTTTCCGTTCGTTCCGCGGATCGCCCGGCTGCCGCGCGACCGGCCGCTGGACCGCGCCCTCGACCGGCCGAGCCTGCCCGCGCCGACTCCCGAGCCGGCCGAGGAGGCCACGGCCGAGCGCGACTCGCTGACCAGCCTGCTGGAGGCGGTCCCGAGCTTCCGGGGCGACCTGGTGGTCCCGGAACGCCCGTCGGAGCCCTCCGCCCCGGTGGAGGAACCGCCCGCCGAACCGGCGGAGGAGGAACCCCCCGCCCCGGCGGCCTCGGCCGGCTCCGCCTACGCGGACGTCCTCATGCCCCGCTCCGTCGGCAGCCACCGCGACCGCCTCATCGGCTCCACCGACCGCCAGGCCGAGGCCGACGGCGTCCGCCCCGGCCGCCGCGCGGCGGTCCCGAGCTGGGACGAGATCGTGTTCGGGACGCGGCGGAAGAAGCAGGAGTAGTCGGTCGTACGGTTGTGGAGACGGCCGTACGAGGATGAGGGCCCGCGCCGGTCAACGGCAGCGGGCCCTTTCTCTGCTCAGCCGGCGGACATGCGTGCCGCCTGGGGCGGCACGGGTGGGCGCTGGGGGTCCCCCTCTGGGGGAGGCATCCCGTCAGCGCCGGGCCGCGCGCCCCACCCTCACCCGGCCCCCACGCCGGGCTACTGCGGATCCGGCCCCACGGCGACCGGCCGGGACGGGTCCGACGACCACTCCGACCACGAACCGACGTACAGGGAAGCCGGAATCCCGGCCACCGCCAGCGCCAGCACCTCGTGCGCACCGGAGACGCCCGACCCGCAGTACACGCCGACCTCGGAACCGTCGCTCGCCCCGAGGGCCTTGAACCGCGCCCCCAGCTCCTCCGCCGGGAGGAAGCGCCCGTCCGGCCCCACGTTCTCGTTCGTGGGCGCGGACACGGCGCCCGGGATGTGGCCGCCGACCCGGTCGATCGGCTCGACCTCACCCCGGTACCGCTCCCCCGCGCGCGCGTCGAGCAGCACCCCGGACCGCGCCAGCCCCGCCGCGGCGTCCGCGTCGAGCAACCCCACGGCTCCCGGGGCCGGTTCGAAGTCGCCCTCGGCGAGCGCGGGGCCGGGGAGAGACGACTGAAGCGCCCCCTCCCAGGCCGGCAACCCGCCGTCGAGGACCCGCACGTCCGGGTGACCCGTCCAGCGCAGCAGCCACCACGCGCGGGCGGCCGCCCAGCCCTGCCCGCCGTCGTACACGACCACCGGAGTCCCGGCCGACACCCCCGCCCGGCGCATCGCGGCGCCGAACTCCGCGACATCGGGGAGCGGATGCCGGCCGCCCACGCCGGCGGCGGAGGCGAGTTCCCTGTCCAGGTCGACGAAGACCGCGCCGGGGATGTGCCCGGCCGCGTACTCGGCCCGGCCGTCGAAGGGCGGCTCACCGGCCGCTTTGGCCACGCTCAACTGCCAGCGGACGTCGAGCAGAACGGGCGGGTGCTCCCCCACCAGGGCGCTCGCGAGTTCGGATGCGGAGATGATGGCGTTCATGGCCCCCATCCTCGCGCACGGGGTGGCCGCTTCGTCCATGTCCGGCTACTCTGCCAGGCCGGGCAGGTCCGATCACGAGGCGTACGGGATCGGGCACATGCTGTACAGCCGATCGACACCCGTCGGCAATCATGCAGAAACGGACGGGAAACCGCACACCGGGCATTCTGCGGACATGGGACATCGAGCGGCGGCGCGCCCGGAGCGCGCCGCGCCACGGGTGGTGCGAGCATCGGCACGGGGTTCCGGAGTGCGGTGGTGACACGGCCGCCGCAAGGGGTCGAGGAGAGAGTGACGATGACCGGCGAGACGCACACTCGGCACGCGCCCGGCACGCCCTGCTGGGTGAGCCTGATGGTGCACGGACTGACCGCGACCCAGGACTTCTACGGCGACCTGTTCGGTTGGGAATTCCAACCCGGCCCTCAGCAGCTCGGCCCCTACGTCCGGGCGCTCCTGGACGGCCAGGAGGTCGCCGGTATCGGCCAACTCCCGCCCGACCGCCACCTCCCCGTCGCCTGGACGCCCTACCTCGCCTCGGACGACGTGGACCTGACCGCGGAGACGGTACGGCTGTGCGGCGGCACGATCGGGGTGGGCCCCCTGGACGCGGACGAGGCGGGCCGCCTGGCCATCGGCTCGGACCCCGCGGGCGCGGTCTTCGGCGTCTGGCAGGCGGGCGCCCACCGCGGCACGGGCATCGCCGGGGTCGCAGGCACTCCCGCCTGGCACGAGTTGCTCACCTTCGAGTCGGAAAGCGTCGCCAAGTTCTACGAAACCGTCTTCGCCTACGAGGAGGAACCGGTCGTCTCCGCCGACATCGACTACGTCACCCTCCACGTCGCCGGCCACCCCGTCGCCGGCATCCACGGCGTCGGCAACTCCCTGCCCCGCGACCGGGGTCCGCACTGGATGACGTACTTCGAGGTCGCCGACACCGACGAGACCCTCCACCGCGTCACCGCCCTCGGCGGCCACATCCTCACCCCGGCCCACGACAGCCCCCACGGCCGCGTGGCGACGGTGGCGGATCCGGAGGGGGCACGCTTCTCGCTGGTACAGGGACCGCGCTGAGGCGCGGCTCTGCGTCCGGGTCTCTAGGACACGGGCAGCACGTCGGGTGACAGTGCCGCGGCTTTCGACGTGGCCGCGGTCATCCTGCGGCGGTGGTGGCGGCGGCACAGGACCTCGTAGCCGATGGCGTCCGCCTGGTTGACGTCGCCGACCACCACCTGGGCGCCCTCGACGACCATCTCGCCGCCTATCGTGCGGGCGTTGTGTGTCGCGCGAGCGCCGCACCAGCACAGGGCCTCGACCTGGAGGACCTCGACCCTGTCGGCCAGCTCCACCAGCCGCTGGGAACCCGGGAAGAGCTTGGAGCGGAAGTCGGTCGTGATGCCGAAGGCGTAGACGTCGAGGCCGAGGTCGTCGACGACGCGCGCGAGCTGGTCGATCTGTTCCGGCGCCAGGAACTGGGCCTCGTCGGCGATGACGTAGTCCGCGCGGCCGCCCTGGGAGAGGTGGTCGACCAGGTAGACGTAGAGGTCCTGGCCGTCCTCGACCTCGACCGCGTCCGTGACCAGGCCGAGGCGGGAGGACAGCTTGCCCTCGCCCGCGCGGTCGTCACGCGTGAAGATCATGCCCTGCAGGCCGCGCGCGGAGCGGTTGTGCTCGATCTGGAGAGCCAGGGTCGACTTCCCGCAGTCCATGGTTCCGGAGAAGAACACCAGCTCGGGCATGGGGAGTTGAGCACCTTTCGGCGAGGGGGAGCGACGGGCGGGACTTCGGGAACGGCAAGGGCTTCAGAAGACTTCAGGAGCGTACTTCGAGCAGCGGGACCAGCTGCTCCGCGGGGGTCATGGAGCCGTGGTTGCCGACCATCGCCGACTCCTTCGGCTCCCGCTCGGACGCGATGATCAGGACGTCGTCCCGCGCGGCCGCGACGACATCGCCGAGGCGCGCGTACACCCGGTCGTCGACCCGCGGCCCGAACCAGCCCGCCGCGATCGCCTCGTCCCGCGAGGCCACCCAGAACTGCTCGCCGAGCACCTCGCGCCAGCAGGTCAGTACGTCGTTCTCGGCGCCGGGGACGGCGTACACATGGCGGGCCCGGCCCTCGCCGCCCAGCAGGGCCACGCCCGCGCGCAGTTCCCAGTCCTCGTCGAAGTCGATGCGGTGCTGCTCGTCGAAGGGGATGTCGACCATGCCGTGGTCCGCGGTGACGTACAGCGCGCTGCGCGGCGGCAGCTGCTCGGCGAGGCGCTGCACCAGGCGGTCCACGTGCATGAGCTGGCCGCGCCAGGTGTCGGAGTCGACGCCGAAGCGGTGGCCGGCGCCGTCGAGTTCGGCGTAGTACGTGTAGACCAGCGACCGGTCGCCGGCGGCCAGTTGCTCGGCGGCCAGGTCCATGCGGTCCTCGCCGGACAGCCGGCCGAGGAACCTGCCGCCGCTGAGCGCGACCTTCGTCAGCGGGGTGTTCTCGAAGGTCGGCGAGGACACCTGCGCCGCGTGCACGCCCGCGTCGTGGGCGAGCTGGAAGACCGTGGGGTACGGCTGCCAGGTGCGCGGCTGGGTCCAGGGCTGCCAGCGCAGCTGGTTCATCAGCTCGTCGGTGTCCGGGTTGCGCACGGTGTAGCCGGGCAGTCCGTGCGCGCCGGGCGGCAGACCGGTGCCGACGGAGGCGAGGGAGGTCGCGGTGGTCGCCGGGTAGCCGGCGGTCAGCGGGCGGCCGGTGCCGCCGCGCGAGCTAGCCAGCAGGGAGGCGAGGAAGGGCGCCTCGTCCGGGTGTGCCTTCAGCTGCTCCCAGCCGAGTCCGTCGATCAGGAACACGCAGTTCCGGTCGGCGGGGGTCAGCTCGGTGATCGTGGCGGTCGTGCCGGGTACGTCCATGCCCGCGGCCAGGGTGGGCAGGAGGTCGGCGAGGGAGCCGCTGCCGTACTCGGGGAGCGGGGCGGAGTCGACGGCCAGGGGTTCGGGGTGGGGGTCCCAGGTGGTGGGCTGGGACATCAGCGGGTGACGTCCGCGGTCGCCTCGGAGAGGGCCTGGGCGAAGGCGAGGGCCTGCCGGACCGTCTCCGGGCCGTCCCCGGCCTCGCTGACGCGGAGGCTGAGGTCGTCGGCGGTGGAGTTGCCCGTGTAGCCGTGGTCGGCCTCGCAGTTGGGGTCGCCGCAGGCGGCCGGCTCCAGGTCGATACGGGAGACCGCGCCCCAGCCGATCGTCAGGACGACCTCGCGGGGCAGGGTGCCGGGCTGGTACTGCTCGGGGTTGGCGACCACCCGGCTGAGCACGACCGACGAGATCCGGCCGAGCTTGACGGACTCGGTGGAGGTCGTGGCGTACGGCGTCGGGGACGTGCTGTCGGCGGCCTGCTCGTCGGTGTGGCTGACGATGAAGCGGGTGCCGGTGAGGACCAGCACGGTCACGTGCCGCCGCACCTCGTTCTGGTCGAACGTCGTCTCCTGGTGGACCAGGTACGACCGGATGGAGTCGCCGCCGACGGCGGCCTCCACCGCCTCGGCCACGAGGGCCGGGTAGTAGCCGCTGCGTTCGATCGCCGCTCGCAGCCCCTGGGTCGTCGTACTGGTCTTGGCCATGACCCCCATCCTACGGGGGACCACTGACTGCGAGGCACCGATCAGGGGTGTCTCAGTACGCCGGCAGCGTCCGTGGGCCGAGGTCGTCGCGGGCGGGCGGCGGCGCCAGACGCACGGACGCGCCGAGGACGCTCAGCCCGTACGGGGCGACGACGACCGGCTCCAGGGTCACCGCGACGACCTCGGGATGGTCGTCGACGAGACGCGAGACCCGCAGCAGCAGTTCCTCCAGCGCCGCGGTGTCGACCGGCGCGGATCCTCTCCAGCCGAACAGGAGCGGTGCCGTCCGGATCGAGCGGACCAGTGAGGTCGCCTCGCGGTCGGTGACCGGTATCAGCCGGTGCGCCGTGTCCCCGAGCAGCTGGGAGGCGGCCCCGGCGAGCCCGAAGGAGAGCACGGCGCCGGCGGCGGGGTCGATGACGGCCCGTACGACGGTGTCCACGCCGCGTGGCGCCATCCGCTGCACGACCGGGCGCAGTTCCTCGGGCGCCCCGAACAGCTCGCACAACTCGGTGTACGCGCGCCGCAGTTGTTCCTCGTCCGCGAGGTCGAGGCGTACGCCGCCCAGGTCGGCGCGGTGCCTGAGGTGCGGGGCGGTGGCCTTGAGGGCGACGGGGTAGCCGAGGGTGCGGGCGGCCTGTGCGGCCGCGTCGAGGGTCGGGGCGGGCAGGGCGCGGTGCACCTGGACGCCGTACTTGCCGAGGAGTTCGCAGGTCTCGTCGGTGCCGAGGGTGAGGCCCTGTCCGCGCGTGAGGAGGCCGTCGATCAGTCCGGCGGCGCCCTTCTCGTCGATGTCCTCGAACTCGGGCACCTTGCCGGGCTCGGCGGCCTCGCGGCGCCACTGGGCGTACTTCACGGCTTCGCCGAGGGCGCGGACGGCGCGTTCGGCGGCGGGGTAGGCGGGGATGAGGCGGGAGCAGTTGCGGGGCGCCTCCTCGGCCGGCTTGGCGGCGAGGCGGTCCAGGGCGCGGAAGGGGTGGGAGGCGCTCGGGGTGGTGGCCTGCGGTGCCGTGCTGGTGGCGGCGGACAGTGCCTCCGCGAGTCCGCCCAGCTCGACGTGGACCACCAGGACGGGCTTGCCCGGCGTCCGCTCGGCCGCCGACCTGAGCGCCTCGGCGAGCGCGGCGTCCCCGGCGGAGCCCTCGCCCACGGTCGGGATCGCGGTGACGACAACCGCGTCGCAGGTGTCGTCGGCCAGCGCGCGCGACAGGGCCGTGTGGAAGTCCGCGGGCGAGGCGGCCGTCGTCAGGTCCCGCGGGGGCAGCGGCCGGAGCCCCTCGGAGAGGCACGCGTCGTAGGTCAGCAGGCCCAGGGACTCGGAGTTGCCGACGATCGCCACGCGCGGGCCGCCCGGGAGGGGCTGCCGGGCGAGCAGCAGGCCGGTGTCGACGAGCTCGGTGATGGTGTTCACGCGGATCACGCCGGCCTGCCTGAGCAGCGCGGACACCGTGGAGTGCGGCAGCCGCGTGGCGCGTACGGCGTGGCCCTGGGGTGCGGAGCCGGCGCCCTGGACGACGACCAGGGGCTTGGCGGCGGCGGTGCGGCGGGCGAGGCGGGTGAACTTGCGGGGGTTGCCGATGGACTCCAGGTACATGAGGACGACGTCGGTGTCCGGGTCGTCGTACCAGTACTGGAGGACGTCGTTGCCGGAGACGTCCGCGCGGTTGCCGGAGGAGACGAAGGTGGAGACGCCCGTGGTCCCGGTGACCCCGCCGCCGCGTCGGTGCAGCCGGGACAGCAGGGCGATGCCGATGGCGCCGGACTGGGCGAACAGGCCGATGCGGCCGGGGCGGGGCGTCTCGTTGGCCAGGGAGGCGTTGAGCCGCACGTCGGGGTTGGTGTTGATGATCCCGAAGGCGTTGGGCCCGATGATCCGCATGCCGTACGCGCGCGCGTGCCGCACGAGTTCACGCTGGCGCTCGCGTCCCTCGGGCCCGCTCTCGGCGTACCCGGCGGAGATCACGACGAGTCCCTGCACTCCGTGCTCGCCGCACTCGGTGACGACCTGGGGGACGTGTTCGGCGGGCACGGCGACGACCGCGAGGTCGACGGGGCCCTCGATGTCGCGGACCGAGCGGTGCGCCGGGACGCCGTCGATCTCCTTGTCGGTGAAGGCCTTGTTCACGGCGTACAGGCGGCCGGTGAAACCGGCGTCCCGGATGTTGTCGAGGATGCTGCGACCCACCCCGCCGGGGGTGCGGCCGACGCCGACGACCGCGACCGAGCCCGGCTTGAGGAGCCGCTCCACGGACCGCCCCTCCGCGCGCTGTTCGCGCGCGTACTGCACGGCCATCGAGCGGTCGGTGGGCTCCAGGTCGAACTCCAGGCGGACGACGCCGTCCTCGAAGCTGCGCTTCTGGGTGTACCCGGCGTCCGTGAACACCTTGATCATCTTGTTGTTGGCGGGCAGCACCTCGGCGGCGAACCGGCGGATGCCGCGCTCGCGGGCGACAGCGCCGATGTGTTCGAGGAGGGCGGAGGCGACGCCCCGGCCCTGGTGGGCGTCCTGCACGAGGAAGGCGACCTCGGCCTCGTCGGCGGGTGCGGACGCGGGCATTCCGTCGGTGCCGATGCGGTCGTAGCGTACGGTGGCGATGAACTCGCCTCCGACCGTGGCGGCGAGTCCCACCCGGTCCACAAAGTCGTGGTGCGTGAAGCGGTGGACGTCCTTGGCGGACAGGCGAGGGTAGGGCGCGAAGAAGCGGTAGTACTTCGACTCGTCCGACACCTGCTCGTAGAAGCTGACCAGGCGCTCGGCGTCATCAACGGTGATGGGGCGGATGCGCGCGGTGCCGCCGTCGCGCAGCACCACGTCGGCTTCCCAGTGCGCGGGGTACTCGTGCCGGTCCGGCGAGGTCTGCATGGGCCCCAGATTACGGCTCGCGTACGACAACGGCGCGAGGCAGTCTGTGGAGAACGCACGACCATCTCAAGAGGACGGAAGTCGGACCGAGGCCGCGGTCCGACGACTCACCCCGGACGGGACCAAGGGACCGCTCCGGAGACACTTCACGTGTGGGAAACTGGTCTAGACAACCCTGAACACCGAAGGGCAGCATCACATGGCTGAGCGCCGCGTCAACGTCGGCTGGGCCGAGGGCCTCCACGCCCGCCCCGCTTCCATCTTCGTCCGGGCCACCACGGCCTCCGGTATCCCCGTGACGATCGCCAAGGCCGACGGCAACCCCGTCAACGCGGCCTCCATGCTCGCGGTCCTGGGTCTGGGCGCCCAGGGCGGCGAGGAGATCGTCCTCGCCTCCGACGCCGAGGGTGCGGACGCCGCCCTCGACCGGCTGGCGAAGCTGGTCGCCGAGGGGCTCGAGGAGCTTCCCGAGACCGTCTGAATTACCGGCGCCGACTGAATCACGGCACCACTGAAGGGCTCGTCCGAGTTTATCGGGCGGGCCCTTTGCATTTCCTGTCGGCGGGCAGCGGAAATAATCTCCCGCGAATTACTTCCTCTTTGTATACGGCCCTCGTGTTAATGCCGCAGGCTCGGCATGTTTACGGGATGTTGCGAGTTCCTCACACGCTCCGGGCGCTCTCCCGCACTGCCGAAACGGAGCCGGTGCGCGACCGTCGAGCGCTCGGTGTGCAGGGCCGTGACCGCCCGCGCGCGCTCCCCGTCGCCGCGCGCCACCGCGTCCACGATCGCGCCGTGCTCCGCCCAGGACTCGACGGGGTTGGCGGGCGCCTCCACGGCGTACATCCAGGAGATCTTGTGCCGCAGCTGGGTCAGCATCGAAGTCAGCGCGGGGCTGCCGGAGGCCTGGGCCAGCGTCTCGTGGAACCAGCCCCCCAGGGACCGCAGATCGTCGCTGTTGCCCCGCCTGGCCCGCTCCTGGCCCAGCCTGACCAGCCCGCGCAGCACCTTCAGATGGGCCTCGGTGCGCCGCTGGGCGGCCCGGGAGGCCCCCAGGGGCTCCAGGAGCATCCGCATCTCCAGGAGGTCGGCGGCCTCCTGCTCGGTCGGTTCGGCCACGCACGCGCCCGCGTGCCGCCGCGTCACCACGAAGCCCTCGGCCTCCAAGGTGCGCAGCGCCTCCCGGACGGGGACACGGGAGACGCCGTAGCGGCGGGCGAGGAGTTCCTCGGTGAGGCGGCTCCCGCGCTCGTAGACACCGGCGACGATGTCGTCCCTGATCGCGGTGCATACCGAGTGCGCCGGAATACGCATGACCGACCTCCGCTTTAATCCCCGTGAAACGTCGACGATTGACGTGTGTTCAGTGACTCTATTGCAAAGAGCGGGAATTTCCGATGGCGGACCGGAATCCATGGATATTTTTTGGACAGCAGAGGGACGGAAACGGCGAAACCCCGGCTCGATGAGCCGGGGTTCCAGAAGATCTTGCGGTCCGTCGTCAGACGTTCACGCCGTGCGAGCGCAGGTAGGCGACGGGGTCGATGTCCGAGCCGTACTCCGCGGTCGTGCGGGCCTCGAAGTGCAGATGCGGTCCGGTGACGTTGCCGGTCGCGCCGGAGAGGCCGATCTGCTGGCCCGGGGTGACCGTCTGGCCCACCGAGACGCCGATGGACGACAGGTGGCCGTACTGGGTGTACGTGCCGTCGTTCATCTTGATCACGATGTTGTTGCCGTACGAACCGCCCCAGCCCGCCTCCACGACGGTGCCGGAGCCGACCGCGTGGACGGAGGTGCCGCTGGCCGCGTGGAAGTCGACGCCGGTGTGGCTGCCGGAGGACCAGACGGCGCCGCCCGCCTTGTAGCCGGTGGAGATGTACGAGCCCGAGATCGGGGCGACGTAGCTGTTGAGGCGCTTGCGCTCGGCGGCCGCGCGGGCGGCGCGCTCCTTGGCCTTGCGCTCCTTCTCGGCCTTGGCGGCGGCCTTCTTGCGCGCGGCCTCCTCGGCCTTCTTCTGCGCGGCCTCCTTGGCGGCCTGCTCCTGGGCCTCGGCCTGCGCGTCGATCTGGTCGGCGACCGAGTCGCCGATGGTGATGACCGGGATGAGGCCGGTCTGCTCGGCCGCGGGCTCCGCGGCGAGGGCCGGGGCGGCGAGGGTGCCGATGACGCCGGTGGTGGTGAGGGCCGCGATCCCCGCCGCGCGGGCGGTGGAGCGCTTCATCCGGCTCGGGGCACGGTGCTTCCCGGTGGCGCGCGTGAACGCCATGTAGTGGCTGGTCCTTTCCTTCCTTCTCGCCTACCGGGTTAGCTGACGGGTTCGGAGCAGGAAGGTCTCCTACGGACCCCCTCGCGACACGCGCGGGCGTCCGATTCACCCCAGGGACTGCACAAGTGGGTCCCCGGCTCCCCTGGCTCGCGCCGTACGGGGACTCGGCGATGACTGTCCGGTGCCGCGGACGCGGCGCAGTGCCTGACGGACAGCCCGGACGACGCTAAGGGGGGCCACTTTCAATCCCCAAACGGATGACGCAGTTTGTAGCGCATCCCACAGGGCAAACAGGCAACCAGCCTTCAATTCGGACATTGAGGGGCCCTGGTGACGCTTCAGTCACCAGGGCCCCTTCACGCGCGCGTGCCGCTACTCGGCCGTGACGACCGTGACTTCGCCGATGCCGAGAGCCTCGACCGGCTCCTTGATGGCGGAGGCGTCGCCCACCAGGATCGTCACCAGACGGTCCACCGGGAAGGCGTTGACGGCCGCCGCGGTGGCCTCGACGGTGCCGGTCGCGGCGAGCTGCCGGTACAGCGTGGCCTGGTAGTCGTCGGGCAGGAACTGCTCGACCTGGTCGGCCAGGGTGCTCGCGACGGCCGCCGCCGTCTCGTACTTGAGCGGCGCCACACCGACGAGGTTCTGCACGGCGACGTCGCGCTCGGCGTCGGTGAGCCCCTCCGCGGCGAGGGTGCGCAGCACCTTCCACAGGTCGTCCAGGGCGGGACCGGTGTTCGGGGTGTCGACGGAGCCGCTGATGGCGAGCATCGCGGCACCGCTGCCGTCGGGCGCGGACCTGAGGACCTGCCCGAACGAGCGCACGCCGTAGGTGTAGCCCTTCTCCTCGCGCAGGACGCGGTCCAGGCGGGAGGTGAGGGTGCCGCCGAGGCAGTAGGTGCCGAGCACCTGCGCGGCCCACACGCGGTCGTGCCGGTCGGCGCCGATCCGGCCGATCAGCAGCTGCGTCTGGACGGCGCCGGGGCGGTCCACGATGACGACACGGCCGGTGTCGTCGGCGGTGATCGGCGGCACCGGGCGCGGCTGGGCTGGGGAGCCGGTCCAGGAGCCGAGGGTGTCGCCGAGCAGCGCGTCGAGGTCGATGCCGGTGAGGTCGCCGACGACCACGACGGTGCCGGTGGCGGGGCGGACGTGCTTCTCGTAGAAGGCGCGTACGGCCGCCGAGTCGATGTTCCGGACGGTGTCCTCGGTGCCCTGGCGCGGGCGGGACATGCGCAGGTCCGCCGGGAACAGGGTCCGGGAGAGCTCCTTGGCGGCCCGGCGGGACGGGTTGGCCAGCTCGTGCGGGATCTCGTCGAGGCGGTTGGTGACGAGGCGTTCGACCTCGCTGTCCGCGAACGCGGGCGCCCTGAGGGCGTCGGCCAGCAGACCGAGCCCCTTGGCCAGCCGGGACGCCGGGACTTCCAGGCTCAGACGGACGCCCGGGTGGTCGGCGTGCGCGTCGAGGGTGGCACCGGCCCGCTCCAGCTCGGCGGCGAACTCCTCGGCGGTGTGCTTGTCGGTGCCCTCGGAGAAGGCCCGCGCCATGATCGTGGCGACGCCGTCCAGGCCCGCCGGTTCGGCGTCCAGCGGGGCGTCGAGGAGGACCTCCACGGCGACGACCTGCTGGCCGGGGCGGTGGCAGCGCAGCACCGTCAGGCCGTTGTCGAGCGTGCCGCGCTCGGGGGCCGGGAAGGCCCACGGCCTGGCCTCGCCCGGCTGCGGCTGAGGGTGGAATTCCATCGTGGCGAGCTCGGTCACTTGGCCGCCTCCTCGTTCTTGTCGCCGGCTTCGACGGTGGCCTCGGCCTCGGGGTCCTCCGGGGGATCCGCGTCCTCCGCGGGCTCTCCGGAGACGGGTTCGTACACCAGCACCGCGCGGTTGTCGGGGCGCAGACGGGCCTTGGCGACCTCCTGGACCTCCTCGGCGGTCACCTCGAGGACCCGGTTCACGGCGGTGAGGGCGAGCTGCGGGTCGCCGAACAGGACGGCGTAGCGGCACAGTTCGTCGGCGCGGCCCGCGACCGTGCCGAGCCGGTCCAGCCACTCGCGCTCCAACTGGGCCTGGGCGCGCTCCATTTCCTCGGCCGTGGGGCCGGCCTCGGCGAACCGGGCGAGCTCCTCGTCGATCGCGGCCTCGATGACCGGCACCTCGACGTCGCCGGACGTCTTCACGTCCAGCCAGCCGAGGGAGGGCGCCCCGGCGAGCCGCAGCAGACCGAAGCCGGCGGCGACGGCCGTACGGTCCCGCCGTACCAGCCGGTTGTAGATGCGGGAGGACTCGCCGCCGCCGAGGATGGTCAGCGCCAGGTCGGCGGCGTCGCACGCGCGCGTGCCGTCGTTCGGCAGCCGGTACGCCGCCATCAACGCGCGCGCGGGGACCTCCTCCTCGACGACCTCGCGCAGCTGCTTCCCCATGATCTCGGGCAGCGAGCCGTCGCGCGGGGCGGGCTTGCCGTCGTGGGCCGGGATGGAGCCGAAGTACTTCTCGATCCAGGCGAGCGTCTGCTCCGGGTCGATGTCGCCGACGACGGACAGGACCGCGTTGCCCGGCGCGTAGTACGTGCGGAAGAACGCGCGCGCGTCCTCCAGCGTGGCCGCGTCCAGGTCGGCCATCGAGCCGATCGGCGTGTGGTGGTAGGGGTGGCCCTCCGGGTAGGCGAGGGCGGTCAGCTTCTCGAAGGCCGTGCCGTAGGGGACGTTGTCGTAGCGCTGGCGGCGCTCGTTCTTGACGACGTCCCGCTGGTTCTCCATCGACTCGTCGTCGAGGGCGGTGAGCAGCGAGCCCATGCGGTCGGCCTCCAGCCAGAGGGCGAGCTCCAGCTGGTGGGTGGGCATGGTCTCGAAGTAGTTGGTGCGCTCGAAGCTGGTGGTGCCGTTGAGCGAGCCGCCCGCGCCCTGCACGAGCTCGAAGTGGCCGTTGCCCTTGACCTGGCCCGAGCCCTGGAACATCAGATGCTCGAAGAGGTGAGCCAGGCCGGTACGCCCCTTGACTTCATGGCGCGAGCCGACGTCGTACCAGAGGCACACCGCCGCGACCGGGGTCAGGTGGTCCTCGGAGAGCACCACGCGCAGCCCGTTGGCCAGGCGGTGCTCCGTTGCTGTCAGGCCTCCGGTGCCTGCCTGGTCTGTGGCCGTGTGACCCATGGGCATGTACGTCCCTTCGATGGCTGAGCGGTTGATCGGAACCGCGTTTTTCTGCCGGTCCTGCCACTGTATGCAAGCGTGTGGAGCGCTGGTGGAGTTCCCGATGGTCGTACGCCGACAGCGAGATCCCGTAGCCTGCGAACGGACCGCCGTGAGGCGCGCTTCACCACCGGGCGGGACCGTCGATGCCGGGTCGTCGTCCTAGTTGTCAGTGCCGCGGTCCACAATGGTCGCGTCAGATCCCGTTCACGCTTCAGCAAGAGTGAGCCGAAGGGGAGCGCCCCGTAGGCGAACGACTGGAAAAAGAGGAGCCGGCAGCGATGGCCCGCCGTAGCACGAAGACCCCGCCGCCCGAGGACTCGTACGAGGAGAAGATCCTCGACATCGACGTCGTCGACGAGATGCAGGGCTCCTTCCTCGAGTACGCGTACTCGGTCATCTACTCCCGTGCGCTGCCGGACGCCCGTGACGGCCTCAAGCCGGTGCACCGCCGCATCGTGTACCAGATGAACGAGATGGGCCTGCGCCCCGACCGCGGCTATGTGAAGTGCGCGCGCGTGGTCGGCGAGGTCATGGGCAAGCTGCACCCGCACGGCGACGCGTCGATCTACGACGCCCTGGTGCGCATGGCCCAGCCGTTCTCCATGCGCGTGCCCCTGGTCGACGGCCACGGCAACTTCGGCTCGCTCGGCAACGACGACCCGCCGGCCGCCATGCGGTACACCGAGTGCCGGCAGGCCGAGGCGACGAGCCTGATGACCGAGTCGATCGACGAGGACACGGTCGACTTCGCGCCCAACTACGACGGCCAGGAGCAGGAGCCGGTGGCCCTGCCCGCCGCGTTCCCGAACCTGCTGGTGAACGGCGCGTCGGGCATCGCGGTCGGCATGGCGACGAACATGCCGCCGCACAACCTCTCCGAGGTCATCGCGGCCGCCCGCCATCTGATCCGCTATCCGAACGCGGATCTGGACACCCTGATGAAGTACGTCCCGGGCCCCGACCTGCCCACCGGCGGCCGGATCGTCGGCCTCGCCGGCATCCGGGACGCGTACGAGACGGGCCGCGGCACCTTCAAGATCCGTGCCACGGTGGCGGTGGAGACCGTGACGGCCCGCCGCAAGGGCCTGGTCATCACGGAGCTGCCGTTCACGGTGGGCCCGGAGAAGGTCATCGCCAAGATCAAGGATCTGGTCGGCGCCAAGAAGATCCAGGGCATCGCCGACGTCAAGGACCTCACCGACCGCGCCCACGGACTGCGCCTGGTCATCGAGATCAAGAACGGCTTCGTGCCCGAGGCGGTCCTGGAGCAGCTGTACAAGCTGACGCCGATGGAGGAGTCCTTCGGCATCAACAACGTGGCGCTGGTGGACGGTCAGCCGCTGACGCTGGGCCTCAAGGAGCTCCTGGAGGTCTACCTCGACCACCGTTTCGAGGTCGTGCGCCGCCGCAGCGAGTTCCGCCGCAGCAAGCGCCGCGACCGGCTGCACCTGGTGGAGGGCCTGCTCACGGCGCTCGTCGACATCGACGAGGTCATCCGCCTCATCCGCTCCAGCGACAACTCCGCCGAGGCCAAGCAGCGCCTCATGGAGCGCTTCTCGCTGAGCGAGATCCAGACGCAGTACATCCTCGACACGCCGCTGCGCCGCCTGACCAAGTACGACCGTATCGAGCTGGAGTCCGAGAAGGACCGGCTCAACGCGGAGATCGAGGAGCTGACCCGGATCCTCGACTCGGACGCCGAGCTGCGCAAGCTGGTCTCCACCGAACTGGCCGCGGTGGCCAAGAAGTTCGGCACCGACCGCCGTACGGTCCTCCTTGAGGCGGGCGCGGTCGCCCCCACGGCCGCGGTTCCGCTTCAGGTGGCGGACGACCCGTGCCGGGTGCTGCTGTCCTCGACGGGACTGCTGGCGCGTACGGCGAACGGCGAGCCGTTCCCCGAGGACGCGGACGGGCGGCGCGTGAAGCACGACGTGATCGTCTCGGCGGTGCCGGCGACCGCGCGCGGTGAGATCGGCGCGGTGACCTCGGCGGGCCGGCTGCTGCGGATCAACGTCATCGACCTGCCTCAGCTGCCGGAGACGGTGTCGGCGCCGAACCTGGCCGGAGGGGCGCCCGTATCGGAGTTCGTCTCGCTGGACGACGGCGAGACGCTGGTCTGCCTGATCACCCTCGACGAGTCGTCGCCGGGCCTGGCGCTCGGCACGGAACAGGGTGTGGTGAAGCGCGTGGTGCCCGACTACCCGTCCAACAAGGAGGAGTTGGAGGTCATCACCCTCAAGGACGGCGACCGGATCGTCGGCGCGGTCGAGCTGCGCACCGGCGAGGAGGACCTGGTCTTCATCACGGACGACGCGCAACTGCTGCGCTACCAGGCCTCCCAGGTCCGTCCGCAGGGCCGCCCCGCGGGTGGCATGGCGGGCATCAAGCTCACGGACGGCGCGAAGGTCATCTCCTTCACGGCGGTGGATCCGGCGGTGGACGCGGTCGTCTTCACGGTGGCGGGCTCGCGCGGCACGCTCGACGACTCGGTCCAGACGACGGCCAAGCTGACCCCGTTCGACCAGTACCCGCGCAAGGGCCGCGCCACCGGCGGTGTCCGCTGCCAGCGGTTCCTGAAGGGCGAGGACTGCCTGTCCCTGGCCTGGGCGGGCGCCGTACCGGCCCGTGCGGCACAGAAGAACGGCACGCCTGCGGAGCTGCCGGAGATCGACCCGCGCCGTGACGGTTCGGGGGTGTCGCTGCCGAAGACGGTTTCGGTGGTGGCGGGGCCGGTCTAGAGGTCGGGGTAGGCGGGTTCCTGCTCGTCGGATTCCTGCTCGTCGGATTCCTGCTCGTCGGGATCCTGTACGTAGCGCAGGACGCCCCACATGCCGTACTCGTCGGCGTGTGGGGCGTCGCTCTTGCACCCGTCCAGTTCCTTGCCGAGTGCGGGCGTGTCGATGCCGGACCCGATGAGCACCAGCTGGGTACGCGGCTCCACGTCGGCCGGCCAGGGCTCCGGGTAGAAGCGCAGGAACCGCCCGACGGCATGGACGGCGTAACGGTTCCGGACGTCGTACGGCCCGAAGTCGACGTATCCCTTGATCCGGTACAGCCCTTCGGGACGGCTGTCGAGGAACTGCATGAGGCGGCGCGGGTCGAGGGGCACTTCGGAGACGAAGGAGAGGCTCTCGTAGGCGGTGTGCAGATGCCCGTCGTGGGTGTCATCGCCATGTTCGTGCAGGTCGTCGAAGGACAGCTGCCCGATCCGCTCCTCGCTGGGCCGGCAGTCGAAGAGGAACTCGGGGTCGATGCGGCCGTAAGTGGCGGGCACGACAGCGGCCCGGTCGACAAGGGACCGGACGAGGTCGAGGACGTGCGCACCGTCGGCGGCCCGGTCGAGCTTGTTGACCACGACGAGATCGGCGAGGGCGAGATGCCGGTCGATCTCGGGGTGCTTGGCGCGCGTGTCGTCGAACTCCGCGGCGTCGACGACCTCGACGAGTCCGCCGTAGACGATCCCCGGATAGTCGCTGGCGAGCAGCATGCGTACGAGTTCCTCGGGTTCGGCGAGGCCGCTGGCCTCGATGACGATCACGTCGATGCCGGTGGCGGGGGCAGCGAGGCGTTCGAGGTAGACGTCGAGTTCACTGGCGTCGACGGCACAGCACAGACAGCCGTTGCCGAGCGAGACGGTGGAGTCGCCGAGGGCGCCCGCGACGGCCATGGCGTCGATCTCGATGGCACCGAAGTCATTGACGATCGCCCCGATCCGGCTGCCTCCGCTGCGGTGGAGGAGGTGGTTGAGGAGGGTGGTCTTGCCGGAACCGAGGAATCCGGCGAGGACGACGACCGGGATCTGCCGGGGGCTCCCGCTCGGCTGACTCAACGTGCGACCTCTTTCGCGCTGGTGCGCGCACCGGATCGCGGCTCCGGCGCACGTACGAGGATTGAATGCCGGACCAGGATACGAGCCGGAAGAATCACCGCGAAGTGAACGATTGTTAGCAGCACTTGCGGGGCAGACGTTGGGCAAGGCGCCGGTTCGTGCGACCCTCACTTCCCTCCGTGCGCCGTCCCTCCGCCTCCCCCGCCGATCAGAGCCGCTCGGCACCCTGGGAGACGGCAAGCGCCGCCCACCGCTCGCCGGTCCCCATCAGTCGACCCGCATCCCGACGACCGGCGGACGGCCGCCTGATCCGGGGGTTGACATGGCCACACAGAGTGCAGGTCTACGGCGGGTCTTTTCAGCCGCGAAAGCGCGGTTCACGGTCGTCATCGACGCCGTCGGCATGCCCGGCTCGCGACGCCGCAAAAGGGCCGCCCTGGCCGAACAGCACCGGCTCTCCTTCGACCTGCTCTGCAAGGCCATGGCCGATCCGGCCCTGGCCGAGGTGCTGAACACGTACGAGTCCGAGATCCCCATCGACAAGCAGCGCCAGTTCCTCTTCGCCAACGCGCTCTACGTCAACAACCTGCACTTCTACCGGATCGGCGCCCTGTCCCAGGCGGAGCTGTACGGCCATCTGCGCGTGATGTGCCAGAACAAGGTGTTCCGCGAGTACTGGGAGGCGACTCGCCATCACCGCAAGAGCCTGCCCGAAGCGTCGGAGGAGTTCGTCCTCGGCCGGATGACGGACGATCTGATCCAGGAACTGGCCGACGCCGACACGGACGAGTGGTGGGTCGTGGGCGAACCGCCCGACGAGCAGGCATGACTTCGAGGTCCGACCCACTGGGCCGAACGCCCACTGGGGCCGGACCTCGGCAAGGCGGGTATGGCTCAGGAGGTGTCAGGCGTCGGGAATGTCATGCTTGGCGCGGACGAGCGTCTCGCGCGTGATGACGACGATCCGCTCGTAGTCCGCTCGTGCGGCGTCCGACGGGAGCTCAGGGTCGATCTCCGCGGTCGCCTCTCGACCGATGACCGCGAAGTCGCCGTTGCTGAGCTCGAAGATGTCGGGGCAGGTCTGGCCTGTGGTGCTGCCACGCTCCCGTGGAGAGACCCCGACACGTCGCACGATCTTCACCGAGGTGCACCGCCTTGTGACTCAGAGGGATGAGTAAGCCCTCTGAGACCAGAGGGAAAGGTGTGCCCTCTGAATAGCCGCGCTGGTTCGTTGCAATGTCAGAGTGCGGTCTCCGCGCGCAAGGGTGTTGGCCGGAGCGCCCGGAGGGCCAGGCCAAGGTATCCAGTCCGCTCGGCGTTCTACGCGCGTTACCCCGGTCCAAGTGGGTGAAGTTTCCACAACGGTCTGACACGGGGTCATCACGGAAGGACCCTCCCTCACAACTTCCTTCCAGGACCGGTCAGTTGTTCGCTCCGGGCACCGCCACCGGCGCCCCCGGCCCCACGTACCGCGCCACCGGCCTGATGATCTTCGAGTCCTCCGCCTGTTCCAGGATGTTGGCGCTCCAGCCCACCACCCGCCCCGCCGCGAAGGTCGGGGTGAACATCTCGCGGGGCAGGCCGCAGAGTTCCATGAGGACGCCCGCGTAGAACTCGACGTTGGTGTGGAGTTCGCGGCCGGGCTTCAGCTCCGCGAGGATCGTCTCGACCTGGCGCTCGACCTCGACGGCGAAGTCGACGCGCGGGCCGCCGAAGCTTTGGGCCACCTCGCGGAGCATCCGGGAACGGGGGTCCTCGGTGCGGTAGATCGCGTGGCCGAAGCCCATGATGCGCTCGCCCGCGAGGACCCGTTCGCGGATCCAGCCGTCGATGCGGTCGGGTGTGCCGATCGCGTCCAGGGTGTCCAGCGCGCGGCTGGGCGCACCGCCGTGCAGCGGTCCTGAGAGCGCGCCGACGGCGCCCACGAGACAGGCCGCGACATCCGCACCCGTCGAGGTGATGACGCGCGCCGTGAAGGTTGATGCATTGAAGCCGTGATCAATGGTTGAGATCAAGTATTGCTCGACCGCCCGCGCCCGGCGGGGATCCGGCTCCGAACCTGTCAGCATGTACAGGTAGTTGGCCGCGTACGACAGGTCCTCGCGCGGCTCCACGGGTTCCAGCCCCTGCCCCAGCCGGTACAGCGCGGTGAGCAGGGTCGGCACGGCGGCGGCCGCCACGACCGTGTCCCGGCGACGCTCGTCCGCGTCGATGTCGTACACCGGGCGGAAGCCCTTGGCCGCGCCCAGCAGCGACAGCGCCGTGCGCATTCCGGCGAGCGGACCGGAGAGCGCGCTCGCCGCCGCGACGGCGGGCAGTGCGGCCCGCACCTCGTCGGGCAGCCGGCGCAGCGCGGCGGTCTCGGCGGCGAAGGCGGCGGCGCGTTGGGCGTCGGGCAGTTCGCCGTGGACCAGGAGATGCCAGACGTCCTCGAAGCCGCGGGTCTGCGCGAGTTCGACGGCCGAGTACTGGCGATAAAGGCCAGTAGCCTCTGCTACACCCCATCTTCCCTGGTCAGAGCGCTGACCCGCTCTGCCGGTACTTACGGGGTCGAATCGGGGTCGAATCGAGTGCACCGGTCGTTCCACGGACCGGCGCCCCCTCGCGTCGCGATGGGTAGCCTCGAACTGACGTTGAGTCTTGCACAACAGGGTCGGGTCGGGTCAAGTCCCCCACAAGCGGCGATGGGACGCCAGGGGACTTCGATCATGGGGCTTCGAACAAGGACCCGAAGGTGCTCACCTTGACGCCCTGAACGGCAAGCGGGGGGTGTGCGTACGTATCCCACGTCTCATTGAAGTTTGCGTGACGCGAGAGAGCCTGCACCGTCTTGGGGTCAAACTCGCCAGACGCGCCGAGCCGCGTCGTGTAGAAGTGCTTGAGGTCATGAAAGCGGGTCTCGTTCGGCAGGCCTGCCAGCTCCACGGCAGGCTTCCAGTGATAGCGGAAGGCCGCCCGCGTAAGGGGCCGGCCAAGTCGGTTGGTGACGATGAGGCCCTCGTCTGGCGGCGGGACGTAGCCCCTTGCCCTCCGCTGGCGCTCGGTGTCCGCACAGACCGGAGCCACCTGAGGGAAGGTCTCAAGATGCTCCTTCAGGCGCATGATCAGAAAATGATCGACCGGCAGCGTCGCGTAGCTGGCCTTGGTCTTGAGCTTTGCGGACTTGCCTCGCTGTCGCTGTTCCTTCACGTAGAGCAGATCCTGATCCCAGTTCACGGCCTGCCTAGTGAGCCCGAAGGCCTCCCCTTCGCGAAGCCCAGCGCAGGCCCCGATCCACACCAGGATCTCCAGCCTCGGGTCCACTTCGCGCATGGCCGCGGCCAGGTCCGCCACCTGCTCAGGAGACAGTGCAACACTCACGCGCGGATCGACGTCTGGGAGTTCGATGCGGGCACAGATATTGGCGGGCAGTGGAACGTCCGCGTCAATCATGTAGTTCATGAGAATGCGCCAGGTCTTGTACACCTGGATGACGCTGGACCCCTCGTTGAGCCCCGGCTGCTCCAACAGGAAATCGATGAAGGCCATCGTGTCCCGACGGGTCAGGGACTGCGAGGGTCTGGTTCCCGCGAAGGGCTTGATGTGGCATTTGAGATGGCTCTCATAGTTGCCAATCGTGTTGTCATTCTTCCTCTTCTTTTTCCGCCTTGCGATCATCTCGTCCGCATAGAACCCGACAGGCTTCTTTCCGGGTTCGGGGTCCACCCACGAGTTGTTGCGCAGGGCTACTCGTATCTTGTCCAGTTGATCCCGGGCCTCTTCCCATGTGCCGAACATCGGCCGACGGGGCTTACCATTCGGATCCGTGTAACGAGCCTGCCACTGCAACCCCCTCCCGTGATCGGCGGACGGGTACAGCGGATTCTTCTTCGTGCCGCATTTGCACTGCACGTCACCTGTTTTCGGATGCTTCTTGTGCCACCGGTCAAACGGTGCGTCGGACTCGGCCATGTGCCCCTTCCATGGGAGATCTCCCGTTCCTCTGAGCCTGCGACACCTAGGGATCCAGGGGCTTAGGTGACCTGGCAAGCTCACCCTTCTTGATGCGCTCGAAGAGGTCGTTGACCTCATGTTCGCTATAGCGCACCCGACTGCCATTCCTATTCCCTCCCCGGTTGTCTCCTGGACCGGGCCGGTAGTACGGACCAAGAGGAACAGCGTGCAGCAGACCACGATTCGTCCACCGCCGCCGCGTCGAAGGCGAAATGCCAAGCCGGCGTTCCACCTCGCGGGGCATCATATATCGGTCCGGTGAATTAAAAGAAGGGGCTTCAGAAGCCTTTTCCGATTTCGTCATGGCCGCACCGAGAACGACACTCTGAATGAGTCCGAGTCGGGAAACCACCTGTGCACCAGCCTGTAGTCCGACAAGATCACGCCTCCCTTTACCTAGCAGTCCTCCCCCTGGATGAACGGGCCCGGCGCAGGCATCACGCATGGGAGCGCCATCACCACGCCATCAACAGGTGTAGATGATCGAGGTAGACGGTAACCCAGTCGAGGGTGATGCAACAGGCATCTAGAGTCCCATTTAACACATCTAGATAGCTTTTGTCGTAAACACTTGTAGATGAAAGTCGATGCGACTGCGAGAGAGAGGGTGTGGCGGGGTCAGATTGAAGGTGCGGCCTGCGCGGCCCACGCCGGCCCTCAGTCGTGGAGGCTGCACCTCCACGAGGGGCACACCTCAGGTGCCTGACCGGCCGACTGACGAGCGAAGTAGGGCGCAACCTCCTCCTGCTCATATCGGTCGCGCGAGCCGCCTTTCAGGGCACCCGAAGCGACCAACTTCTATATGCAGCATCTTCACTATTGCTGCTTGCTGGACTACGGAGGGGAGAGGTAAAGGGGCTTCTTGTTGGGGACTGGTCGCCAGGCAAATAACCCCGCGTGACGATACGGGGCTGGGGTCCGTGGAATTCGTGGCACCGTTCATTCCAACAGTCCCAGGAACGGATCGTTACGCAGACGAGCTGCGTTGAGCTTGCGGCCGCGCCTATCTCGGGATCGGGCAATCTCAGCAACTCCGTTGCGCACAGGGCGGCCATCAGGAGGGCACACGATCTGAAAGACATGGGGCTCGAATTCGCTGTCACGCGGTGATGCCGACGCGCTACGGTCGCGGCCATGACGACGAGAACAGCGGAGCAGAAGCCCTTCTTGTCTGTGGCCGCGCCGCGTGCCGCCTTGGACGCCACCCGTGGCGACCAACTGCTGTATGCAGGAACCTCTCTCCTGTTGTTGGCTGGCCTGCGCCGAGATGAAGCGACGAGACTGCTTGTTGGCGACTGGTCGCCAGGCGCATACCCTCAAGTGAGGATTCTGGGGCGGCAGAAGCGGATGATCCGCGTTGCGACGACAGCGGCGGCTGCCGTGGATGCCTGCTTGGACGGTGTGGAAGTGGAGGCGGAAGAACCATTGCTTCTGGGGTTGAAGACGGCCGAGAATCCGTTCCAGATGTCGCGACTGTTTCGGCTGCGGATGCGGGAATGCGGCCTCAATTTGAATGTCTACGATCTACGCCGCGCCGCGATAGCGGTAGTGATAAACAGCGGGACACCACTGGCACACATAGAGGCCTACTTCGGGCTGTCGAAAGTTGCAACAAGCAAGCAGCTAGTGCCAGTGCCCGGAGGGTACGACAGAGATATCGCGATCCTCCTGGAAGAGACTTTTGCTCCCTGAGTTCGGCGGGGCAGTCAGGGCCGGTCCTCACGTACGGTTTTAAGCAGTACGACCAAGTGCTCATGCCTGAGTGCCCGGATGAGAATCGGGGCAGTGTCTGCCCATGGAGTCAGATCTCACGGCGTATGACGCGATCATCATGGACTGGGACGGCACGGTCGTGGACTCGCAGCCCATGAACTTCCGCTGCCTGTCAGAAGCGCTGAAAGCTTATGGGGTGCGGTTACGGGAGGGTTGGTACCGCGAGCGACTGGGAACGTCGGTGGATGGTCTGCTGGCTGAGCTCGGCGTCTCGGTACCTCTCGCCGAAGTTCTCGACCGCTGTGGCGAACTGATCGTCCAGGATTTGCCGTCGTTGAAGACGTTCCCGATGGTGGTCGAATGGCTGGAGCGCGCTCGTGGGAAGGGGCTCGCCTGTGCGGTGGCGTCCGGCGGTGGGGGCGCCGTAGTCCGTGCCGGTATCGAAGCCACGGGGCTGGCACACCTGTTCGATGTGGTGGTGACCCGTGAGGACGCAGTCCGGGGCAAGCCGGCGCCTGACCTGTTTCTGGAGGCTGCACGGCAGCTTCGAGTGCCGCCGCAACGATGCCTCGTGGTTGAGGACGCGGAAGAAGGGCTCACGGCAGCTCTGGCGGCGGGGATGGACGTGGTTGACGTTCGTCCATATGTGACATCCAGCTGGTGATCTGCTTCCACTCACCGAGCAATGAGGACCTTGAGTTCCTCCGTGAACTCCGTCACGGCGGGGGCCTGGGGGTATCGGCGCTTCAGGGTGCGATCGAGGTGCTGGGCGCGGCCTCGGACGGAGTCGACCATGCGGCCGCTGGTGAGGGCTTGGCGGGCGGTGGCAATGGCGGCGTCCGGCTCGCCGAGCGCTGAGTGCGCCTGGGCCAGGTCGAGCTGGGCGATCGCAAGCCGGGTGGGGGCTTGGAGAGGGCGGGGGAAGCTCCGGTATTGGCCGATGGCTTCTTCAGCAGCTGCGCGTGCGCGGTTAGCGTGGCCGAGCCACCCGTACGAGGAGGCGTCGTAGGAAGTGATGCGCACCGCGTCAACGCCGAACAGCCCGGTGCCGTGGAGCGGCAGCCGCGCCTGGTAGTCACGGGCGCGTACGGCGGCTCGTTCGAACTCATGGTGGTTGCCGAGCCGTGCGTGGGCGCGGGCGACTTGAGCGGACAGGCGTACGGCGGCGTTGCCGTCCCGGGGAGCGACGGCCAGGCCGCGGGTTGCCGCGAGCAGCGCGTCCAAGGGGCGGCTGTCGTAGAGGGCGTGCGTGCTGCGGACGTCTTCGGCCCAGGCGCCAACCTCAGGGTGGTCGGCCTGTTCCCCCTGCGCCCAGGCGTCGTCGCAATACGCCTGGACGAGATCTCCCTCGCCGAGGTCGTGTGCGACCCACGCAAGGATCACCGAGAGCATGCCGGCGTGGCGAGCGAGTTCGCGGGCCTCGCGCAGGGTGTGCCGGTGCTCGTGCTGGAACGTGAAGACGCGGTGCCTTATGCGTGCGGCCGTCGGCCATAGTTCGTGCGGCGGCTGGGAGGAGTACGTGGTTCCTAAGCCATCAACGGCCGTTTCTAGTTCCGCCATATCGGAAGGGGCGAGTTCCGTGAGCGTCGCGTGCTGGGCGTAGGCGCGCGCAGTGGCGGCGCTGGCGGAGCCAGGTGTCATGAGCGGGGCCAGGGCCGTGCCGCCGATCAGCGCGAGGGCGGTGCGTCGCTTCGTGGGATCACCTGCTTCGTCGGGCGCCGCGGCGGGCGGCGCAGGATGGTCAGGGCCACGGCCGGATGCCGCGTTTGGGTCCATACCCAGATCAGCGGGAGTCAGAGCCTGGGAGAGCCCGCAGAGGCGAGTGAGGGTGTAGGCGAGGACCACCGGTAAGGGATCCCGGGGAATCTCGCCGTCGCGGACCCAGTGGCCGATCCGGGTGCGGTGCGGTGGGCAGGCGTCGGTGTGGCCCGCGATCCACAGGTCGTTCTTCAATTCGACGGCCAGGGCGCCGTAGCTCCTCCCGGACCGGGTGATCCAACCTGCTAGGGCCGTGTTGGGAGGCTTTTTCGGGCGCTGCTGAGGACGGGTCACCTGGGGATTCCTCTCCGGCGCAGGTGGCGAAGCGGTGATGAGCCCCCACGGTATCGGCCTCGAACTCCTGTGTATCTATGACGAGTTGATTCGCGACACCGCGCGACGAACCGTCGCGCGCAGTTCGCGACGAACCGCGACGCCTTGGGGTCTGGATTCGCTACGGCGGGGTGCGATGTGCTTCCTGCGCCCCGAGGGCGATGCCGCGGAGGAGGTTGTCGCCGGCCGTCGCCTCGCCGCGGGCTGAACCCAGTGCTTCCCGTCCCCAGTGGGGGCGGGCAGGCGGGCCGCGGGGCGAACTCGCGCCCGCGGCACCACCGGTACGGGCGGGATGCGCCCGCACCCTCCGCAACCCCCGCATGGAAGGGAAGAGCCCATGAAGCTGCCCAAGTCTGCCGCCGCCGTCAGCGCCTCGGCGCCGTCGGAGGAGACCGAGGAGATCACCGCGGCCGTCGTGGTTGCCGTCGACGTCGAGGACGAGGAGTAGCGCCTCGCGCCCGTCCTGACCTGGGCGTCCCTCCCCGTCCCCATGGGGCGCGAGGAGGGGCGCCCGCCGCTCTCCGCCTGTCTGGAGGTCACAGTGATTCACGTGTTCGTCGGGCCGACACTGCCACGGTCCGATCCGCAGCTTGCCGCTCCGGATGTGCGGGTGTGGCCACCGGCAGGACACGGGGACCTGTTCGATTCCGCGATCCGGGGCGAAGACACGGTGGTCGTCATCGACGGGGTGTACCACCAGGCGCCGGCGCTGCGTCACAAGGAGATCCTGGCCGCGATGGGCCGAGGGGTCCGGGTGATCGGGGCGGCGAGCATCGGCGCGCTACGGGCGGCTGAACTGGGGCCCTACGGGATGCTCGGGGTTGGACGCGTCTACAGTGCCTACGCCTCGGGGGAGATCGACGGCGACGACGAGGTGGCGGTCGGACAGACCCCGGACGGGGAGTGGGACGCGCTGACTTGGCCGGTGGTCAACCTCCGGCACGTTCTTGGGCTGGCCCGGTCGGCCGCGGTGCTCAATGGCGGGCGGGCTGCCCGTCTGCTGGCGGCGCTGCGCGCAGTCTACTATCCGCAGCGCACCACCGCTGCGGTGCAGTCCGTCTGCCGCCGCCAGGGTGAGACGGAGTTCGCCAGATGGCTGGCCGAACAACGCAAGCAGGACCGGCACTTCGGCGACCTCAAGCGCGCCGACGCCCTCGCGGCCATTGACATCGCGCTCGGCGGCCGGGCATCGCAGGCTGCTGCCCGGACGGCGCCGGCTGTGTGGGAGACGACGTACTTCCGGCGCTGGTCCAACGCCTTCGCCCGCACATGCGTGGACGGACTGGACCTGTCCACCGAGGACCGCCTCGTCTACCAGCAGGTGTTCGACCCGGCGTTCCACACGACGTGGGCGGCCTACCTCGAACACCGCTCGCTCCATCCCGCCGACTGCGGGCCGGGCCTGCCACTGGCCGAGCGGCTGGCCCAGGTCACCGGCAACGACCTGCCCGCCGACCGCGTGTTCCACCCGGCGATCGACCTGCGCAACGAGGCGACCGTGGCCCTGCTGCTGGCAGGGGAGACCGAGATGGACCGCCAGGCGGTCGCCCGGTACGCAGACGCCCTCGCGCGCGAGCGCCAGAGCCGGCCTGGGTTCTCGACCGCGGCGGTGCGCGATGACGTAACCCGCCGGCTCCTGCTGCGGGTGTGGCAGTGCCCTGAGGAGCGGTTCGACGCGGAGGCGTCCGCGCGCGGGTTGGTCCATGGGGTGCGCGCCGTCGAGACGGCCAAGCGGCTCATACCTGGGCTGCTGGACGAGATGGCCGAGACGACCGAGCGGACGGAGGTGGCCTGTGGCGGGTGTTGAAGAGCTGGTGGCACTGCCGGGCACGGTGCGCGCCCGGGCCCCTGAGCAGACGTGGGAGGCGGTGGCCGGGCGCCTGCCGGAGTTCGGTATCACCCGGGTCGCGGACCTGACCGGCCTGGACTGCGTAGGGCTACCGGTCTGGACGGCGATCCGGCCGGCCTCGCTGACCCTGAGCACCTCCCAGGGCAAGGGCGCCACCGGCCTGCTGGCGAAGCTGTCGGCCGTGATGGAGGCGATCGAACTGTGGCATGTCGAGCAGCCGCTGCCTGTCGCCGCACGCGGCCCCGCCGCCGAGGTGGCCCCCGACTGCCCCCTAGCCGCGCTGCCGCTGACGGTCCCGTACCCCGCGCGCATCCTGGCCCGGATGGTGTGGGAGTGGACGCCGGGCACCGGCCTGGTGGGCGGGGAGAAGATGCTGCTGCCGGTCGATCTTGTCCGACGCCGGGCTCAGCGGCCGGAGTGGAGCGCGGATCTGCTGCGTGCGACCAGCACCGGCCTGGCCTGCGGGAACACGCGGGACGAGGCGCTGCTGCACGCGCTGTACGAGGTAGTGGAGCGGGACGTGCTGTACCGGGACGGGCAGTCGGGTGGGCGGCGGCGCACCCTCATCGCGCCCGGGACGGTCGACGACCCCCATGGCCGGGAGGTGATCGACGGGCTGATGGCCGCGGGGATGGCGCTGGAAATGGCGCTGGTGGACGGCCCGCACGAGCTGCCGGTGTGTCTGGCCTACCTGTGGTCGGAGGACTATCCGGTGGTCTTCGCCGGCGGCGGCTGCCACACCGACCCGTCGATCGCGCTGACCCGGGCATTGACCGAGGCTGCGCAGTCCCGGCTGACCGCAATCGCCGGAACCCGGGACGACCTTCCCAGCGACCTCAGCGGCTTCGACAATGCGCCCTTCCGCCCGGCGCACACCACCGGGCTTGCACCGTGGCCGGAGGTGACGGATCAATTCGCCGCGGCCGACAGTGGCTTCGCCGGGCAGGTCGGGGACGTGGCGCAGCGGATCGCACGCGTCAACGGGTACGAGCCGGTGGCCCTGGACCTGTCCGACCTGGCCTGTCCGGTCCACGCCGTGCAGGTCGTCTGCCCCGGCGCCCGTTCGCGCATCAGGAGGTCGATGCCCCGATGAACCCCGCCCTCACGACGGCGCCGCCTGCTCCCCGTGAACAGCGCTCCGCCCAGTACGACGCCTTCCACACGGCCCGTGCCCGCACCGATCTGGTTTCGCGCCTGTACGCCACGGCGATGGGGGAGGACTACCCGGCCGAGGTCGCCGCCTCCAGTTCCTGTGACTGGCCCCTGCTCGGGCTGATGACAGGGCGGTTGCGGATGCGGCCGGGCCAGCTCCTCGTGGACGCGGGCTGTGGCACTGGAGGCATCGGTCTGTGGCTGGCCCGCGCCCTCGCCCTGCGGCTGGAGGGTTTCGACCTGTCCCCGGTTGCCGTCGCCCAGGCCAGCGACCGCCGCCCTCGCTTCGGCATGGCCGCCGATCGGGCTGCCTTCCGTGTTGCCGAGCTGGAGGACACCGGCCTGCCCGATTCCAGTGCCCACGGCATCGTGTGTGTGGACGCCCTCGGTCGCGCCGCCAACCGGGACGTGGCGGTGCGCGAGCTCGGTCGCGTCCTGGCCCCGGGCGGCCGGCTGGTCCTGACCCGCTCGCTGCGGCGCGGCGCTAAACCCGCCTGGGAGGAGCAGGCGCGCGCTGCCGGCCTTGAGGTGGAGCACGCGGATGAGCGTCCCGGCGAGCCCGTGATGTGGGACCGGCTCTATCGGCTGTGGGTGGCCCACGCCGACGAGCTGCGGCGCGAGCTGGGCGAGGTACAGGCACAGAACATGCTGCGCGAGGCGCACCAGGTGCTGCCCATGCTGCCGGGCCGCCGGGCTGTCCTGCTGACCCTGCGACGCCCGGCGCCTGTTCCGGCCGGGCCTGACGCGGCCGATAGGATGTCCCGGCCTGGTCGCCGCCCCGGTGACGGGCCCGCGCCCGGCGAGAGGACCCCGCAGTGAGCCAGCACCGTTCCGCCCGTGCGGCGGTGTTCTCGGCCGGGTCCTGGGGTACCGCTGTCGCTAAAATCCTGGCCGACGCAGGCACCGACGTCATCGTGCACGCCCGCCGGGACGAGATCGCTGACGCGATCAACACAGTTCACCGCAACCCCGGCTACTTCCCGGACGTCGCGCTGCCCGCCTCCCTGACGGCCACGACCGACCCGGCAGCCGCGCTTCACGGCGCGGACTATCTGGTGCTGTCCATCCCCGCGCAATCCCTGCGGACCAACCTCGCCGCGTGGACGCCCCACATCGGGCCCGACACCGTGATCGTGTCCCTGATGAAGGGCATCGAACTGGGCAGCGGGGAACGGGCGAGCCAGGTCATCACCGAGGTGACCGGCGTGAGCGCGGACCGGGTCGCTGTGCTGTCGGGTCCGAACCTCGCCCGCGAGATCATGGACGGCCAGCCCGCCGCCGCCACCGTCGCCTGCCCCGACGAGGACACCGCCCGGCGCTTCCAGCAGGCGTGCCACACCACCTACTTCCGGCCCTACACCAGCACCGACGTGACCGGCTGCGAGCTGGGCGGCGCGGTGAAGAACGTCATCGCTCTGGCGGTCGGCATCGCCTCGGGCATGGGGCTGGGCGACAACGCCTCGGCGATGCTCATCACTCGCGGGCTGGCGGAGACCACCCGGCTGGCTGTGGCCATGGGCGCCCACCCGGCCACCCTCGCCGGTCTGGCCGGCCTCGGCGACCTCGTGGCCACCTGCTCGTCCCCGCTCTCCCGTAACCGCACCTTCGGCACCCACCTCGGTCACGGCCTGAGCGTCGAGCAGGCGACGGCCGCCACTCGGCAGACCACCGAGGGTGTCAAATCCGCCGTGGCGATTCTCGCCCTGGCTCATGCCCACGGCGTCGAGATGCCGATCACGGAAGTGATCTCCGCCCTGCTGCACGAGAAGGTCACCCTCGACGAGGCCGCCGCGGCGCTGATGCAGCGGCCCCCCAAGCCCGAGCGCTGACCCCCGGCGCCCCAGTCACGGGGCCGCCCATCACTTGTACCCTCCCCGCCCGGAGGCTCCTGCCCATGCGCGTATCCGCTGTCCAGATCGCCGTCACCGTCGCCCTGGTGGCGTGGATGATCACCGGCTTCACCCGAGTGCCCGGTCGCTGGCTGCGCTGGAAGATGTTCTGCCGAGCCACCTTCACGGTCATCTCACTCACCGGCACCACCAAGGACGGGCGCACCGAGCCCGTGAACGTCTACGACCATCTGTCCCCGGGCAGCTTCATCCTCGGCCCTCCCCAGCTCCAGGCGATCATCGACCGCCTCACCCACAGCGGCCAGTACGACCGGATCGACGGACAAGGCCGCGTCCTGTCCGCGAGCGGTGAGCAGCCCGTGGAGGTGAGGGGCAGCCGTGTGGTTCTTTGACGCCCTCACCTCCGGGTTCCAACACCCCACCGACCCCGGACGGATCCAGTGGTTCCGGATCGTCTTCGGGAGCGTGTGCACCCTGCGGTTCGCCCTCGCCTTCGGACAGGGCGGCTGGGACCGTTTCACACCCGGGTCCCTCAGCGCTCATCTGGCAGAACAGCGCCTCGGCCCCGACAGGGCCCGCCTCCTGATCACCGTCTACCGGCCCGCACTGATCGCCCGTACGGCCGCCGCCCTCGCGCTTGCCTCCGGCATCGCCTCACGGCTGGCGCTCCTGCTGGTCCTGGCTGGGGCCGCCATGGAACTCCTCTACCTCAAGAGCCCCAACGCCGTCCGCTTCACCCTGCTGACCGGCGCCTGCCTACTGCCCGCCGGAAACCTCGGGCACGGCCTGCACGTCGAACACGACCTGAGCACGGCGAACACCTGGGCACAGTGCCTCCTCGTGCTGATCGCCACCGACATCTACTGGAACAGCGCCTGGCAGAAAATCCGCTCCCCGCAATTCCGCAGCGGGCTCTACCTCGCGCAGTGGGTGCACGTCTACACCCAGGTCAGGGACAAGCTCCCCTACCGGCGCCAATACGCCATCCCGGGCCTCGTCCGCCAGCACGCGGGCAATCTCACCGCCCGGGACGTCCACCTCTGGCGTGCGGTCGCGGTCACCGTCATCACGGCTGAGTTCGCGCTGCCTCCAGCACTGCTCATCCCGCAGACGACGCCCTACGCCATCGCAGTCGGCATCGGAATGCACGCCGCCTTCACCTGCCTCAAACCCCGCCAGCTCCTCACTTTCTCCGGCCTCACCATCGGCACCTACGTCGCCTTCGCCGCCTGACAACCGACCCGCCGGAGATCGAATCCGCAGGACGTCCCGGGACGTCCTGCCGAACATCGCCCAGCCCCGCGCCGTACGTCATAGTCTGCCGAACATGGACCTCACCCTTTGGGCCCGTGACCTGGCCAGATCCCTCCTCGCCGAGCCTCTTCCGCGGCGCTGGGCACACTCTCAGGGCGTCGCTGCAAAGGCACAGTCACTGACGGGAATCCTGAGCGACGATGCGGAACTGCTGTGGGCCGCGGCGATGCTGCATGACATCGGTTACACCCCGTCATTGGCCACGACGGGGTTCCATCCGCTGGACGGCGCCCGCTATCTGCGCGGCCGTTCGGCCACGGACGAGCGCCTGGTCCGGCTGGTCGCCAATCACTCGTACGCACTGATGGAGGCGGAAGAGCGCGGGCTACGGGAAGAGCTGGAGTCCGAGTTCCCGATCCTCGATGACGCCGAGCTGGTGGACGCTCTGGTGTACTGCGACATGACCACCACCCCGGACGGCACCCCGACCACCGTGGACGCCCGGCTGGCAGAGATCCTCACTCGGTACGACCGCGACAGCGTCGTCGGCCGGTTCATCCGCCGAGCCGATGAGGATCTCCGAGCTGCCGTATACAGGGTCGAAGCCCGCCTGATCCTAGCGGAGCAGTAAAAGCGTCTGAAGCTCAGTCGACGTGAGGGTACGCCCCCTCCAGATAGTGGGCAATCTGCCGGCGCATGGAGGGATGGATGTCGTAGGACTCCAAGTCACCCGGCAGAACCCAGCGAACACCGTCTGCTTCGTTGTTGACGGTCGGTTCGCCGCCGACAGGGCGTCCGATCACCGTCACCTCGTACGCCTGCCGAATCTCGCCGTCGGAGTAAGCGACCACGTGCTGCGGGGGCGAGTAGACGCCGAGGAGACCGGTGGGGACGGCGTCGATTCCAGTTTCCTCCTTGCACTCCCGGACCGCACACTGCGCCGGGGATTCCCCGATGTCCATGGCTCCGCCTGGAAGCGCCCACTGGCCTGTGTCTCGGCGGCGCTGCAGGAGGATCGCTCCGTCCGTCTCCTGGACGACGAGCATGTTGCATGCCGGGATCAGCGTGTTCGGCTTGGGTGCGTTCTCGTCGTACCAGTACTCCGTACGTCCCATCGCGGGCCGCGCTCCTTACATGGATTCGGGTGACCAGGGTTTTGCAGTCTCCCAGACCGCCTCGAAGCTGCCGGCGTAGTGGTCGAACCAGCCGTCGTCTCCCAGGCGTCGCAGTTCGAACAGGGGGTTGGCGCTGGCGGGCTGCCCCCAGACGTGCGGGTTGACGAGGAGTGCGTCGTCGTAGCGGAAGAGGCTGTTGTAGAGGGTCGTGTCGTGGAGGCGTACCTCGCAGCCAGGGGTACCGATCAGCTTGCGATAGTAGGTGAGGGACGCCCTGATCTTGGCGGATAGAGTGCCACCGATCCCTTCTTCCTCGTCTCGGACGGCGACCGCCTTGCCCGATGGATCGCCGAAACAGAGACGGACCCGGACCCCGGCGTCGGCGCGCTCGGCGAGCATCGCCGCCACGCGCGGGTTGGTCTGGGCGAAGAAGGTTCCGCTGAACACCAGAACGTCGATGTGCTCCTGAGCGGCCTGCAGGAGGCGGACCCAGGACTTCTGCGGGAAGCTTGCGCGGTTGGAAAACGCCGCAACCAGCTCTGCCTGCTCCGTCGGCTGCCCCTGGGCGTCGTCCTCCTCCGGCGGCCACAGATACGACTCGTCCACACCGAGGCGCTCTACAACCGCCCAGCGGTGCTTGCGGAGTGGCTGCCGCCCCAAGCTGATCCAGCGCTCGACCGTCTTGACGTCGACGTCACACGAGGCCGCAAGGTCCTCCGGGGTCACCCGTCGCTGGATCATCACCGTACGCAGCCGCTCGTTCACGTTCGCATCTTCGCAGGACGTCCTGGGACGCGGCAAGATCTTTCGGGACGCCAGGACGTCCCAAGAGGGCACTATTAACGGGCAGTTCACGATGTCTACTCTGGGCACGTGCAGCTCATTGTGCTCTGGGACGTGGACCACACCCTCGTAGACAACGCCGGCGTGAGTAAAGAGATCTACGCCAGCGCTTTCAAGGCCCTCGCGGGCAGGGAGGCCGAACTGCCTGCGCCGACGGAAGGACGCACAGACCGGGCGATCATGCGCGAGATGTTCGTTCAGCACGGTCTGCCGGTTCCCAAATGGGAGTCGGCGCAGCGGGCGCTGGAGGATGCCGGGCGTGGCCGTGAGGAGGATCTACGACGGCGGGGCCGGGTTCTGCCCGGGGTGCAGGAGGCGTTGAAGATTCTCGCGGCGGACGTCGAGATCTGTTCCTCCGTCCTCACCGGCAATATCTCCGCGAATGCGCACGTCAAGCTGGGAGCATTCGGGCTCGACAGCCTGCTCGACATGTCGGTGGGCGGGTATGGGGAGGACAGCGAGGACCGTGCCCGTCTCGTCGATACTGCACGGGCTCGGATTCACGCCGCCCACGGCGTGGCGACGACCACGCCAACCACGCTGATCGGCGACACGCCTCGTGACGTGCGTGCTGCGCATGACGCCGAGGCACTCTGTATCGCTGTCGCCTCCGGGATCCATTCAGCGGCGGAGCTCCGTGCCGCCGGCGCCGACCTCGTCGTTCCGGACCTGACGGACACGGAGGGTCTACTCACCCATCTGCAGGCCGCGCTGGCCTGAGCCAGCCTGCCTCTGAAGGAGGACGCTGTCGGTGACCTTGGCGTGAACAATGCCGCCAGCAGACAGCAATGCCATGGATTCGAGGGCGGGTTCAGAGTGCGCAAGCTAGGACGAGGGAACCGGACACCGTGGTAGGTCATGGGCGCAGGGCGTAACAGCGCGAGCACCGAGTTCACGCCCTCAAGGATGGGCTCGCGCAGAGCAAGGCGCGGGCTGGAACGTCCAATCGGATGCACGGACTACACCCTCCACTGCATGACCGACGGCTGGAAGGATGGACCAGCTTGACGGCCAGCTTCACATTGACTGCACGGGTCGTGTTCCGCCGACGGGTATGCAATCTCTCCTGCAGCGGTGAGGCCGGGTGTCGACAGCCGGGGCGATGCTTCCGCTGCTTCCCAAGAGAGGGCAAGATCTGGGCCATGCGCATTCTCGTCATAGGCGGAACCTGGTTCCTGGGCAAGTCCATCACGGAACGAGCACTCGGCCGGGGGTGGGAGGTCACGACCTTCAACCGCGGGCGGTCAGGCCCCGACGTTGAAGGCGTACAGCCGGTCCATGGCGACCGTACGGTACAGGGGGACCTCGACCGGCTCACCAGGCACGGCCCATGGGATGCGGTAATCGACACGTCCAGCTCTGACCTCGCACCTCGTGAAGTCCTCCTGGCCACCACCGCGCTCCGGGACGCGGCCCGTCGGTGGGTCCACATCTCCACCGTGTCCGTGTACGAGGGGTGGCCGCACCAGCCATTGACGGATACCTCACCCCTGCTGGAGTGCCCCGCGGACGCGGACGAGACGTACGGGTACACGGGCAAGGACGGGAGCCCGACGGCCTATGGGTTCAAGAAGGCCGGCGGGGAACGTGCAGTGTCGGAGGCTTTCGCGGAGGCGGCCGTCTTCCTCCGACCGGGTGTGATCCTTGGCCCCGGTGAGTACGTGGGTCGCCTCCCCTGGTGGCTCAACCGGACCAAGCGAGGAGGGCGCATCGTGGCCCCGGCTCCAGCCGAGCAGCGCATCCAACCGGTAGACGTACGGGACGTCGCCGAGTTCGCGCTCGATCTCGCCGGGAGCACGACGAGCGGCGGGTACAACGTCGCCCACCCCGAGGGAATCAGCTTCGCTGACTTCCTCGGCGAATGCCTCAGCGTCACAGACAGCACTGGAACTCCGGTATGGGTAGCACCGGAGGTCCTGATTCAGCAGGGCGTAGAGCAGTGGACGGAGTTGCCGTTGTGGCGCACACACGCTGGCGTGTGGTCCGTGGACGCCGGACGTGCCGTAGCCGATGGGCTGCGCTGCCGCCCTGTCGTTGAGACGATCCGAGATACTTGGGCGTGGCTCGCCCGGGACGGGCGTCCCGTGGACCACCCGAGATGGGCAGAGCACGGGATCGCCCCGGAGAAGGAGGCGAAGATCCTCGCCTCGCTGTGATCAGGCTTCGAGCGCGAGCAGCCCAACGTGCGGGCCGATCTGGTGTGGTGGGGAGAGGCGGTTGAAGTCCTCAATCTGCTCGCGGAGTTGTCCGGCAAGCTGCGCACCGTGATAGGTCGGCCGTGAAAGGTGGCGTTGGATGCGCGCCGTGCGGACCACGATGCCCGTCATCCGACGGTCGCTCGGGATTTCCCACACCGGCGCCAAGGCTTCGGCTGCTCCCTCGACGTCATCAGCGAGGAGGCGTGCCATCGCCAAGTCGGCCGCCGCGCTGCCCAGGACGTGCGCGGACTGCGCGTCCCGCGCCCGTTGCCCATGAAGGGTGAGCGCCTGGCGTGCGGCGGCTTCGGCCTGGCCGCTGTCGCCGATGATGAGCGCGGTCGTGCTGTTGGACATAGCCAGCCGCTCGACGGTGAAGCCGAACTCGCCGCCCACCGTGTCGTGGAGCTCGTCCACTCGGTCGCGGCCGACCTCCTCGGAGAGACGGATGGCGTGCTGCGCGGATGAGATGTCGCCGATGTGAGCGTAAGCGCGGGCCTGAATCGCGTGGAGCCGTCGTTGCGCGACGTCGCCGAGTCCTCCGTAGGACAAGGCACGGTCGGCTTTGGTCACGGCCTCGGTGTGGTTGCCCGCGTGGTAGGCGATGTACGCCAGGGATCCGTCGGCGAACGCCCGCAACGGGGAGAACCGGGTGGTCTCTCCGAACATGGCGGCGGTGCGGGCGAATGTCCGCGCGTGGCGTAGGTAGCCGAGATCGAAGGCCGCTGCAGACAGCAGCGCCGCGACCTGGCCACTGAGAATCATCAGTGCCTGGAGCTGCGCGGGCACCTGCGTGCGGTCCCTCTGATCCTCGACCCTCGTCCGCAGGGCGTCGGCCTCCTCGAAAGCCCTCACCGGCGCGAGACGGTGGTACCTCTGGGCGAGGGTGACGACCTGGTCGTGGAGCTCTTCGACGGTGTTGTCAGAGATGGACATGCCGGCGGTCGCGTCGGCGGACTCATGGGCATCATTTGCGGTCATTGCGATTCGTTCTTCCAGATCCAGGTCGTATGCGGGTACCTGGGAGTCGATGACCTCAGACGGGTGCGCAAACAGTTGCTGAGCTGTGTAACCGGGGAACATGCGCTCAAGGACCGCGCACGCTTCCGGCCCGGGTAGGCCCACGAGCCTGCCACCCGTCCACTTGCGGAACTGAGGCTCGCCGACGGTCGGATTGTTCGAGTTGCGGCCGAACAACTTGACCCCGGTGTCGGTGAACCGCTCGTTGAACTTGCGGTAGGTCAGCCGTTCCCGGTCACACAGCACTTTCAGCAGTGTGCTCGGTTGACCGCTCATACCGCCTCCGTCTCCGGTGCCGTTCAACTTGCACGTCCGTGGATCGATCCCTTCTCGGGAAGGGGATACCGCCGACGTCCATCGTGGCAACACGCCCTGCAAAGAAGCGACTTCAAAGCTACCCCGAGACTATGTCCGTCACTCAGAAGTGCCCCAGAGGCAACGTCCTAGGGCATGGCGGAGCTACGGGCTGCAGGAGAACCCTGATCGACAACCCTCGCTGAGAGTGCACGTCGAGGCACAATCTGATTCAGGGAGTCCCTCAGTGAACCCGCCCACGCAGCGCACCGCGTCCCTCGCTATCGCAGCGGACACGTGCACGACCGAGGCCCGAACGGGCCCCACCCCCGACGGTCCGACGGCCAAGCACAGTCCCGGCAACAAGGCGACGGGCGTTCTGGTTCCGCTCCCGATCCGTGTCCCAAATGAGCTCCCATGGGCGTGGAGGACATCCCTTGCTGCCACCTTCGGGGCCGGCCCGAACGCACGGCTCCGTATCCGTCCCCGCCTCACGGTGGCGGCATGGGCTGGGGACGTCGACGCCGCAGCCCAGATCACCGACAAGTTGATGGACAACGCAGTGAGACACGCACAGCCGTTCCAGGACGGTAAATATCCGCTGCGCGCGTTCATTCTGCCTACGAACGAACTCGTCGTTGAAGTGGAGGACCAGACCCCTGAGTTCCCGAATTTCGCCGGCGCGATCGCCTGGGAGCCGACGGACGAGGACGTTCCTCCCCGGGGTTTGTGGTGGGTCCGGCGCTACGGAGGCCGCCTCTCCTATGCCCTATTGAAGGACGGCGCCGGGCAGGCCGTGGGGAAGACCGTTCAGGTCCTGCTCCCGGCAATGCCGGAGGTGTCCGCGTGCTCCTGACCCAGGTCCCTTGGTGCACGGTTGCCTCGAACAAGGAGAATCGGGAGGTCAGCCCGGCTGAGCTCCCTCGTTTAGTCGCTCAGCTGGCTTCTTCGCCTGCCGCGCCTGCGCAGCTGCTGCTCAGACGCGTAGCGGAGCCGAGATCCAGAGGCCACTGGAAAGCAGTAGCGAGGCGGGAGAGCGTAGCCAGGTGGCGGACCCTCGACCTTCGCCGCCGTGACGCAACGGAACCGTTTGCGCAACAGAGCGCCCTTCCAGTCGGTCCACCGTGTGCGTCCCGACGTAACGGCGCCGAATGCCGCGCGCTCTCCCACACCGCTCACCTGGGAGACCGTCGATGAGCCCCGCCACAGCCGTCGCGCCGGCCTCCCCTGAGGCGCTGCTGCAGACCTCGCGGGCCTTCGACATGGCCTTCGCCCCCGGCCCAGCCTGCGCAAGCCAGGCACGCCGGACTACCCGAGCCTTCCTTCGCCTGTGGAACGTGAACGGCGAACTGGCAGAGAACATCGTGCTCGCCGTCTCCGAGCTGGTCACCAACGCCTTCGAGCACGGGACCGGCGACATGGGACTCCGGGTCTGGTACCCCGGCGACGAATTGCGGATCGAGGTCACTGACGACAATCCCGCCCCAGCCGAACTACGCGTCGCTGGCAGTGAGGCTGTGTCGGGCCGGGGCCTGTTCCTCGTTGCCGTCCTTGCACGGAATTGGGGCGTCAGCGCAGACGGCAGGACGACATGGTGCGTCTTCCGCGTACCTGCGGGGAGGCCGTGATGACCGTTCATGCGGTCAGCGGGACGTCCCAGGACGTCCTGACCGGGTCCCGCGAGGCGGTACCGGTGTCTCCACACCACTTGGACGATGCCCATGTAGCACGCCGCGCCGTGTCTCATCTGAACGAACCGCCCTTGTCGGCGAGCGGCGGCTCGAACAGCCTCGGCGGCTCCTCCGCGGGAACCGCCGAGGCAGAGCTTCGACCCTCGCCGACTTCAGATCCAGACAATGGAGTTGCCCCAATGCCCCACTGCGTGACCGCGATCGCCAAGATCTGCGCTGAACAAGCAGTCAGCTTGTCCTGGCTCGACGGACCATTACATGAACTCCCCAGCAACTCAGATGCTGTTCTGGCGACTTTTGCCTCTGAACCAGCGTTTCTCGCATCGCAAACGGGCTGTCGCCGTGACGTGACCGAACAGTCCCTTGCTCCCGATGCCTCCCTCAGCGAGGACCCAGACGAGCGCTACAACCAGATACTCCTCATGCGCGGGTACCTAATGACGCTCCTCGGGGCAGCACGTCCCGCACATGAGGGCGACCGAGCCTCCGACCAGAGCGAACTGGTCGTGCGGGTGCGGGCCCTGCTTGGTGTGGAGATTCCGGGGGACGCCGTGCGCGCGGCGGCGTTACACCGGGACATGGACAAGGCCGTTCGGGAGTTGCTCACATCGCTTCCTGACAACGATGGCCGTCACGAAGCTACCGGGCCCCGGGCCCTGACGGTGCCCGCTGGCTTCGACTCGACGCGCATTCGTGAAGCCAGCCGTACGGCGAAGTCGTGGAAGCAGGCCCGGGTTTACCCGCATCCCCGCACCCTTGCAGCGGTCACGCATGCCCTCAGCGGCCACATCACAGCACTCGTCCCGTACGTCACGATCTATTCGGAATTCCTTGCCACCGAGAGCCCTGCGCAGATCACGTGTTGCGGGGCGATTGAACGCGCCCAGGAAGCACGCGACGCCCCCGTGGGAGAGGGCCTCGTCGCAGCGAGTGAGCACGCGTTCCGTCTCGCTGTCCACGTGGAGGTACTGCTGCAGTACGCGGAGCAGTACCGCGAGCAGAGCGGGGAGCGGCATGCCTCGGTCTGATCTCGCTGCTTACTCCGCTCGCGTTCACAGCCCTGCTGCCTCTCCACCCACGCCGACCACACGCCCGGAGGAGCATTCTCCGGGGCGCATGCGACGTGGCTTACGGGAAGCCCGCAGGCACTGGGGTGCCCTCTGCCTCGCCGCCGCTATCAGCGTGCCCACTGTCTGGGTCCTGACCGTGCTCGTCATGCAGCTCTGCGCCGGACCGTAGCTCCCCGCCAGGACCAGATCCGGAGCCCGCCTCTCGAAGACCGTGTCACACCAAACCACCGAAGGAGCATGACCATGCCGGCCCCGGACGGGACCCTCACGCCATCGCTTTCAGCCCAGGAGCGGGAGGCCCTATTGGGCATCGCCCGGGGAAAGACGACCGCGGAGACGGCAGCCGACATGGGCGTGTCCGAGAGCACTGTCAAGACGTACCTCATCCGGATTGGCGGGAAGCTTGGGACCCTCGAACGCGCCGCCATGGTGAACCTCGCCTACCGCCACCACCACTTGGACACCCCCTCCCCCGTGGACAGCAAAGTCCAACTTCCTACCGAACAGCGCGCGGTCCTCGACAGGCTGGCGGGCGGCAGGACCGTCGAGGAGATGGCGGCCGACGAGCAGCGTCCGTTGTCCGACGTCCGCAAGGACGCGCGGCGCATGCTGCGAGGGCTGGGCGCTTCCTCGGCCGCGCACGCGATCACGCGTGGCTGGCAGCTCGGCTTTCTTGGTACTGCGGCCGGTGCCGAGGGCAGCCGCGACATCGCTGCCATGGCAGGTTCGGCATGAACGCCGGTACCGGGGCAGGCAGTCTGCAGCCGTGCGCTGGTGGCGTCCGCCGGCATACTGGGGACGCGTTCTCCTGTGACCGCCGCCAGGACTTCGTGCCCTCCGTGATCCGTACGCACCGCGGTGGCCGTTGGCGTCGGGTAGATCGGACGAAGAACTCTGGGGAGTGGGGGAAGTTCGTCCACCGCGACGAGATGGTCGTCTTCGATGTGGACGATGGTCAGGAGGGCGGTCCCGGCCTGGTCACCGGCGCGCTCCCGAGCGTCCCGGACGCCGTAGCGCGCCTGGCGGCCCTCGCTCCCGCGAAAGCAATGACCGCCGTTGCCGAGATCGGTACGGACTGCGGGTGGACGGCCGCCTTGCTGGCCCACCATCTTCAGGGTGGTCGGGTCGTCACGCTCGCCGACACAGACCGCCTCGCCGATATCGCACGGCAACACCTGGAGCACTACCCGCAGGTAGAGGTGGTGAGCAGGGCAGAGGGCGGAGTGCTGGGGCCGGTGGGGTCGTTTGGCGGACTCCTGTCCCATCGCGCTGTGCAGCGTGTTCCCTGGCAGTGGGTCACCCTCGTACGTCCCGGTGGCCAGTTGTGTCTGCCGGTGCGTACCGGTCTCAGCGGCTCCAGCACGCTGCTCACGCTGCAGGTGGCGCGGGACGGGCTGTCAGCCAGCGGCCGCTTCCTTACCGGCCCGGCGGTGCAGGCGTTGTGGCTGCGCGAGCAGCGCCCCGGCGTCGGGACACGTGTCGAGCCGCAGAAGTCCCCGCGCACCTCGGCGGCGCCGGGTACGACGCGGGCACCCCTGTGGCCCGCCGCACGGCTGTTCTCCGGCCTCCTCCAGCCCGATCTTCAGATGGAGCTGGTGCGGGGGGCCGCGCAGCTTGAGGGGGATGTCGCCGACCGTCTCCGCATCCATGACCATCAGGCATCGCGGGCAGTGATCTTCCTCTGGGACCCTGGCAGCATCTACGAGTGGGGGCCGCGTGACCTCGGCACCGTCTTGTTCAACGCACTCGCACAGTGGCATGCGGCCGGGGAGCCGAAGCTCGGACAGCTGGGTATGACGGTCACCAAGACCGAGCACACGCTGTGGCTCGGCGCTCCCGACGGCCCGTCGTGGCAGCTGCCCGACCTCGACGGGTCCAGCGGCGGGAAGGAGCGTCATGCGCGCTGACCACCCGATGCTCCTGGCCCGTCCCGACTCGCTGGGCGGGAAGCAGGTCAACTCGCTGTCCGGGCCGTCGAGAGCCCGAATCCACAACTACCTGCTTGGCGGGCGGGACAACTACGCCTCAGACCGGGAGGTGGCCCTCCAGGTCACCGGCGAAATGCCGTTCCTGGAGAACGCCGTCCGCCACGAGCGCATGTATGTGCTGCTGATGGTGCAGGCCCTAGCCATCGCCGGCATCCGGCAGTTGGTCGACTTCGGCTGCGGAATGCCGCACTCCCCTAACCCTGTGGACGTCATCGCCCGGGTGCATCGGGACGTGCGCGCCGTCTGTATCGACAACGACGTACTGGTCCACGCCCACACCAACGCCCTGTTGAAGGCCAGCGCGCCGGCCTCCTTCGCACACGTGTGTGCCGATATCCGCGACCCCGACGCCGTGCTGGCGTCGCCGGAGATGGCGACGATCAACTGGCGCGAACCGGTCATCCTGCTGTTCGGAGGCGTGCTCCAGCACATCGACGACACACCGGATCGCCCCCTGCCGGTGCTCGTCAACCCCTACAAGGAGGCCGCTGCCTTTGGCAGTGCCCTCGTCGTCACCCATGCCACGGCCGACTTCGACAGGGAACCCGCCCTCAACGCCGCCCAGGCCATGACGGCCGCCGGCTGCCCGCACTACCCGCGGACGAGGGAGCAGATCACTTCGCTGTTCGACGCCTGGCAGCTGGTTCCTCCGGGACTAGCCGAGCCCCAAGCGATGGCACTTCAGTATCCAGTCCCGCAGCAGGCCGCGTCGTACGCGGGCATGGCCCGGAAGGAGGCCGTGCATGACTGAGCTGCGCACGGCGTCTGGCGCATTCCGAGCGGTGCCCCTACGCCGCCGGGGCGTTCCCCCGATAGACTTGATCATGTCCGGAAACGGGCACCCGGGCGTCGCGGTCACTGACGCTGGACGTCACGTCTGCACCCCGGAGATCCTCATGCCCAACACCCGTGGGTTCCCACGCGTTCCCGTAAACCCCTGTTGGGGGCCATGGGCCAGCACCACGCCCTGCTACACGGACGCGAGCCAAAATCGGCCTCGCCCCCGTCTGGCAGGTCGGCGGTGAACGGGCCGAGAGACTCGCAGCGGCGCGGGGACGATAAGCCACATGTCGAGTTCGTATCCGCCGCACTGCTCGCAGGCTTCGGCGCGCGCCGCCGCAGCCACGTCGTACTGCTGTGGACGCCGAACGTCGAACCGGTACCGGGCAGCCTGCGCGCGTACGAAAGCAGCAACGACTTCTGGCACGCCCTGGTCATGGCCGGCTTCCATACCGGCATCCCGGCGCCCACCCGCTGGTGCTCGTACCACACCACCCCCTTCCGGCCGGAGCGACGGCTTCAGGAGCCCCACCGCGTGCTCTCTCTGTTCCAGGAGCCGGACGTGGTCGGCGGGGTCCCGGCCAACTGGAACTCGATCAGCGGCGACCGCCGCCCAGACGGCTCGTACTACGACCCCGATCCCTACCTGGGCCGTGATCACCGCAAGCTGCGCTACCAGGTCATCTTCGACCCCAAAGACGCCGATGCGCCGAAGGTCACGGACTGGCGAGCCGGGGAGTTCCTGCGGCGCAAGCCCGGCGGGCTGCACGATCCCGCCGCAGTCCTGGACACGCGGTGGCAGTGGTCGTGCGGGCACTGGGTCGACGCCAAGGGCAAGCCCGACGACTTCGGTCGCCGACGCATCAACACCCTCCGCGTCACGGAGAACGTCGCCGCCACCACTCGCGCACACACCACCCACTACGGGCTTGGCGTCGGGGCTCTGTATAGGTTGGAGGCGGCAGCAGCATGAGGGCGTTCATGAGTACCGGCCGACGATGGCGTGCCGAAGGCGCTCCCGCCGAGGACAGCGTCCGCCCGCATGTGCTGTGGCTGCCACCGGTCGAGGTGATCGACTACTTCCGGCAGGTACGAGACGTCCTCGCCCCGTACGAGGACATCGTGGCCCCGGTCACCGACGACGACCTGCACTGGACTATCCAGGGCGCCTTGTCACATGACTACGCCGATGAGCGCGTCGGTCCCCGGCAGCTCAAGGACACTACCGAAGCTCTTCGGGTAGATCTGGCCGAGCAGGAGCCGTTCACAATCGACATCGGACCGGTCGCGCTCAGCCGCAGCGCCGTCCTCGCCCGCGTCTGGCCCCATGACGCCCCCTCGAACCCGCCGCTGCACCTGAATCTGCGAGTCCGAGCCGGCCTGGCGAACGCCGGCCTGGTCCTGCCCGAGGCCACCGAAATGTACTTCCCCCACATGTCGGCCGCCTACGGGAAGGTCGACACCCACTACCTCAACCAGATGGACCGGGCAGACGCCCTCGCCTCAGCCCTGCTGCGCCACGCCCGCCATCACGTGACCGTGCGCGTCACGTCTGTGTGGCTGGTGATGGAAACCCAGCATCCCGACCGCCACACCTACACCTTCGAACGGATTCAGGAGCTGCCCCTGGGGCGCTGAACAACAGCCGGCGTCCGACAGCCGGCATCCATCGCCGAACGACCCTGCAGTTGGCGCCGCCGCCGGAGGCGAAGCGCACGAAGCCCCCCGTAAGGAACCCCCTCTATGACCGATGTGACCGAGACTCCCGACGAGGCCACCCGGCTCCGCAACAAGGTCGTCGACCAGCTCAAGGAGGACGGCACAATCGTGTCGCCCGCGGTCGAGGCCGCCATGCGCAAGGTGCCCCGGCACCTGGCCGTGCCCGAGGCGCCGCTCAGCGACGCGTACAGCACGTACGACGCCGTGATCACACAGGAGGATGAGCACGGTAACCACACCAGCTCGGTGTCGGCTCCGCAGATCCAGGCAATGCAGCTGGAGCAGGCCGGGATCCGCCCGGGCGACAACGTGCTGGAGATCGGCACCAACGGGCCGAACGCCGCCTACCTCGCGGAGCTGGTCGGGCCCACCGGTCAGGTCACCACCGTCGACATCGACCCCTCGCCCGCCGACCGCGCCCGGCGCTTCCTCACCGAGACCGGCTACACGAGCGTCAACGTCGTCGTCGCCGACGCCGAGAACGGCGTCCCCGAACACGCCCCCTACGACGCGATCGTGGTGACGGTCGGCGCCTGGGACATCCCGCCCGCTTGGATCGACCAGCTCAAGAACAACGGCCGACTCGTCGTGCCGCTGCGCGTCAACGGCCTGACCCGCACGTACGAGTTCATCCGGCAGGCTGACCACCTCGTCGCCACCAGCGCCCACGTGTGCGGTTTCGTCGCGGCGCAAGGCGCCGGTAGCCACACACAGCAGGTCATGCAGATCCCCGGAGAAGAGGGCGCCACGCTGCGCTTCGACGAGGGCCTGCCCGCCAACCCCTCTCTACTGGACGGCGTCCTGAACAGCGCCCGCGCCGAGACGTGGACCGGGGTGACCGTCGCCAGCCAGGAGCCCATCGGCAGCCTCCAGATGTACCTGTCCACACAGGTCCCCACGTTCTCCTTCATGTCCACCAAGCCCGATCAGGCCAGCGGCAAGATCGGCCCCACGGGCAACAGCTGGTCCATGGTCGCCATCGACGGGCCGAACTTCGCCTACACCGTCGTGCGCCGCGACACCGAGAGGAAGACCGCAGAGTACGGCATCCACGCCTTCGGGCCCGACGCGGCCGAATTCGCCGAGCGAATCGCCGACATCTTCCGCACCTGGAGCGAAAAGGTCCGCGGCGCTGACGGCCCGCACGTCGCCGTCTACCCGGCGGGCACACCCGATGACCGGATCACCGGCGACCGGATCATCGACAAACGACACAGCCGGATTTCGATCTCCTGGCCGACCGTCTGAACTGCGGCACAGGCCAGGGCGTTCTGCAGCATCCCACCGGACAAAGAGAGTGATCACATGACCACTGCCGTACTCGACCACCCCACCGCCCCGGCCGAGCTTCCGGCCGACGGACTCGCCGACGACGACTTCGAGCTCGACATCAAGGTCGTCATCTCCGAGAGCCCCTTCACCGTCCTCATGTGCCCCACCAGCGACGGCTGCGGCAACACCTGCGTGAACGGGGCCAGCGCCTGCCAGTCCTCCATCGAGGACGCCGCCTGACAACCCCTTCTCCTCCGTCGGGGCGGCAGCCGATCACCGCTGTCGCCCCGGCACCCCGTCCGCGCACCCCCACCAGGAAAGGGGCACCGGTGGCCCACGCCTCACCCATCGCCTATCAGTGGCAGCCTGGCATGCTGCTGCGCGCCTCCACCGCCGCCCAACCGATTGCGGTGCCGGACCTCGACCTGCACGACAGCACCATCCTCACCCAGGGGCGACAGTGGCTGGCCGAGGTATGGCACGACCCGCTGCCCGAGGCCCTGTCCGCAGCCAGCCCCATCCTGTGCCAGCGTGTCACCGACATCCTCAACGGCCGCCTCACCGACGCCCGCCGTATCCGGCGAGCGGTACGGTCTATGGCGGCCTACCTCCTGCGCTGGAACCACCGGCCCACCCCGTTCGGGGTCTTCGCCGGCGTCGCCCCCGCGCAACCGGCCGCGTCCCCCGGCGTTCAGTGGGGAGACGGGTACCGGACGGTTCTTCGGCCCGATGCCGACTGGCTGACGGACGTCATCACCCGCTTGGAAGCCAGCCCCGAACTCCTGGCCCGGCTGACCGTCGTCGCTAACAACACCGGCCGCACACGCGGCAACCGACACGTAGTGGAGGGGATGCCCACCGACGCGCACACCCCTGGGTACGCGCCCGTCGAGTTGTCGGTGCGCCGCACCCGGCCAGTGGCCGCTGTGCTGGAGGCGGCCCGTACCCCGATCCCTTACGACCTGCTCGTGCAGCGGCTGGCCGAACAGTTCCCCGGCGCGCGCCCCGACCAGGTCACCGGCCTGATCGGCGACCTGCTCGGCAAGCACATCCTGATCAGCAGTCTGTGGCCCCCGATGACGTCGCTCGACACCCTCGCCCACCTCTGCGACGAGTTGGAGAAAGCAGACGCCGCCCACATCCCCGGCCTCGCCAAGCTGACCGGCCAACTCGCAGCGATCCAGAGCACCTTGGCCCACCCGGACACCGTTAACCCCTGGATACCCGGGGGACGGCTGGCGCAGAGCATGCATCGCGTGAGCGCCACCGGCCGCGTCCCTCTGCTGGTCGATGCCGCCTTGGACTGCACCGTCCGCATCCCGGAGGCCCTGCTGGACGAAGCCGCCGAAGCCGCCGGGGTCATGCACCAGCTGTCACCCCATCCGTACGGGTATCCGCAATGGCGCGACTATCACCAGCGCTTCCTCGACCGGTACGGCGCCGGGGCCGTCGTGCCCGTTCTGGACCTGGTCGCCGACAGCGGCCTCGGCCTGCCCGCTGGCTTCCTGGGCTCCGAGCGCGCCCGGCCGCCGTATCAGGTCACCGACCGGGACGAGAAGGTCCTGCGTCTGCTCCAGGAGACGATCCTGGCCGGGAGGAGTGAGCTGGTCCTCACTCGGGCGACGATCACCGACCTGACCGCCGGCCACGCCGAACCGCTGCTGCCCCTGCCCCGGGCAGAGATCGCCGTGGAGATCCACGCCCCGTCCCTGGACGCCGTACGGGATGGCGATTACCGGCTGTTGGTCACCGGAGCTCCCCGCCCCGGCAGCAGCATGCTGGGCCGGTTCGCGCACCTGCTCCCGCCCTCCGCTCAGACCGCGCTCACCGACTCGTACGCGATCGCGAGTCCCGGGGCAGTCGCCGCCCAGCTGTCCTTCGCTCCGCGGCGGCGGCGCAACGAGAACGTCTCCCGCACTCTGCAGGTCCTCCCGCAGGTCATCCCCCTCGGCCAGCACCACGAGGCGGGGTCGGGCGTCATCCCGCTCGACGATCTCGCAGTGACGGCCGATGACCGCCGCTTCTGTCTCGTCCGCCTATCGACCGGGCAGCATGTCGAGCCGCGCGTCCCGCACGCGCTGGAAGCCTCCGTCCACACGCCGCCGCTCGCCCGGTTCCTTGCGGAGATCACCACCGCCCGCAGCGCTGCCTACCGGAAGTTCACCTTCGGCGTCGCCGCCACCATGCCCTACCTGCCCCGGGTGCGCTACAAGCGGACGATCCTCGCCCCGGCCCGCTGGCTGCTGTCCGACCAGGACCTGCCCGGCCGCTCCGCCCCGATGTCGGACTGGGACACGGCGCTTGACCGGTGGCGCGAACGACTCCGTGTCCCCGCACGCCTCGCCCTTGTCGAGGACGGCCAGCAGCTGCCCCTCGACCTCGACCAGCACATTCACCGCGCCCTGCTGCGCGCCGGCGTGGACCGCAACCGCACCGTCGAACTCCGCGAAAGCACCACCCCGCAGGACTGGGCCTGGATCGGCCGCCCCCACGAGCTCCTGATCCCACTGGCGAACTCCACCCCCGACGCCCACACGACGCTCCTGACCCGAGTCTCCTCCGGCCCTCATGCGATGCCCCGTCAGTCCGCCGTCGTGTGCGCCCGGCTGTTCGCGCACCCCCAGCGCTACGACGAGATCCTGACCGGCCATCTGCCCACGCTGCTCAGCCGGTTCGCCACCCCGCCGCCGTGGTGGTTCAGGCGCCACCGCGACCACGGTCGCCCGGATGGAGACCAGTACCTGGAGCTGTACCTGTGCGTCGGCGATCCAGCCGATTTCGGCCCCACCGCCCAGCACGTCACCGCCTGGGCCGAAGACCTCGGCCGACAACACCTGTCCTCTTGCATGGAGTTGGCCGCCCACTCACCGCAGACCGGCCTGTACGGGCACGGCCCCGCACTGGAGGCGGCTCAGCGGGTGTTCGCTATGGACTCTGCCGCAGCCGTAGCGCAGATCCGCGCCGCTGGTGGGGACGCCGCTACTGGGCAGGCCCTGACCGCGGCAAGCATGTTCGACCTGACGGTGCACTTCACCGGCGACACGAACGAGGCGGCCGACTGGCTACCCCACGCCCTGCCTCAGGAACGCGGCCCGATATCCCGGGAGCGCGGCGCCCTGGCCCTGGCCCTGGCCGATCCCGGGCACAACGCCCTGAACGCTCTTCCGGGCGGGCCCGAAGTCGTCGCCGCCTGGGAGCAGCGGGCCGCCGCTCTGGCCGCCTACCGGCAGCAGGTGGCCAATCGGCCCGCCGCCGACAGGGTTCTGCGGGTGCTGCTCGACGAGCACTGCCGCCGGGCACTGCCCGTCGACCCCGAGCACGAACGCGCCACCGGCCGACTCGCCCGGGCCTGCGCACTGCGACACCGGGAGCGGCAGCCGTGACCACCACAACCAGTCCCGCCCTGCTGGCGGACGGCTTCGCCCGCCACCTGGCCACGCCCGCCCCACCGCCCGAAGACCAGCCCTGGGCGGCACAGGACCTGGCCGCCGGCGCCGCAGGATCCGCGCTCCTGCACATCGAGCGCGCCCGTACCGGAGACGGCACCTGGCAGCACGCACGCCCGTGGATCAAGAACGCCGTCGCCACCACCGTCAGCGCCGGCGACACCAGCGGCCTGTACCTGGGGGCGCCCGCTGCCGGATTCATGCTCGACTGCGCCGCCACCGCCGAGGCACCCCGGTACAAGGACGCGCTGGCAACTCTGGACCACCACGTGGCTCAACTCGCCCACCGCAAATGCGACGCGGCGCGCACCCGCATGCGCTGCGGGCGTCCGGCCAACTTCCACGAGTACGACATCTTCTACGGGTTGACCGGCATCGGCGCGTACCTGCTGCGCCGGTCCCCGTCCAGCACCGCGATGGCACGCGTCCTCGCCTACCTCGTACAGCTCACCCGCCCTATCCGCCACGGTGACCAGGGCGTGCTGCCCGGCTGGTGGGTCGATCACCAGCCCGACCTCACTCCGTCCACCGTCTCCGCCGGCCACGCCAACTTTGGCGCCGCCCACGGCATCACCGGCCCGCTGCTGCTCCTTTCCCACGCGCTGCGCCAAGACGTGAAGGTCGACGGACAGGAAGAGGCCATCGACACCATCCTTGACTGGCTCGATAGGTGGCGGCAGGACGGCCCCGCCGGATTCTGGTGGCCCGAGCACATCTGCCTCGGTGAACTCCGTGCCGGCCGTCCCGACCAGCGCGGCCCGGCACGACCCAGCTGGTGCTACGGCACCCCCGGCATCGCCCGCGCCGGACAGCTCGCCGCCCTCGCCCGCCGCGACCCGGCTCGCCAGCGCCTGTACGAGGACACCCTGGTCCGTTGTCTGACAGATCCCGATCAGCTGTCCAAGATCACCGACGCCGGCCTGTGCCACGGCTGGGCGGGCGTCTACCAGACCGCCTTCCGCGCCGCCCACGACGCTGCCGCCCCCGCTCTGCGCGCCGCCCTGCCCGACCTGGCCGCCGCACTGACCCGGCACGCCCGTCCGGGCGGCGACCCCGGCCTCCTGCAAGGCGACGCGGGCACCGCTCTCGCCCTGACCACTGCAGCCCACGACGCTGCACCGACCTCGGGATGGGACGCATGCCTACTGATCGACTGAACCGCCCCTCCCGCCTGGAAGCGACCCTGCACGCCGTGCTGGACGTGCTGGCCGGCACCGACACGGACACCGCAGCAGCCCGCGCCGGACTTGAGCCCACCGACCTGGACGCCGCCGTCGCCGTCTACCAGCAGGCCGGGCAACAGGCCCTCGCCCAACAGGCGGGACCCCTGGCATGGCGTCAGCTGTACATCCAGTTCACCGACTGGGCCAAGGCCGAGCAGACCGCCGCCGACCGCCTCGCCCCCATCCTGGACCTGGCTCAACAGGACGGCCTGATCACCGGGTGGTGGTTCATCCGTAAGCACCCGTGCTGGCGGATGCGGCTGCTCCCGGCCTACGGGACTCAGCTCCCCCTCGCCCTGCCGAACATACTCGACGAACTCACGGCCGCCGGGCCAGTCCACCGCTGGTGGACCGGCATCTACGAGTCCGAGACCGCGGCGTTCGGCGGCGACACCGGCATGAACATCGCCCATGCCCTGTTCCACGCCGACAGCCACGCCATCCTCACCACACCTCATGGCGAGCTGGGCCGCCGGGAGTTGTCGCTGCTGTTGTGCGCCACCCTGATGCGCGGCGCCGGACTGGAGTGGTACGAGCAAGGAGACGTCTGGCACCGCGTTGGCCGGGAACGTCCTCTTCCCTCAGATGTACCGGCCGCCAAAGTCCACGCCATGGCCGACAGCCTCCGGCAACTGCTCATCGCGGACACCAGCCCCTCTGGCCCCATGCTCCAGTCGGACCGCACCCTCAAGTCCGCCGCCGACTGGGTGAGCGCGTTTCGGCAGGCCGGAAGAGACCTCGGCGCAGCCGCCCGGGACGGAGCCCTCGACCGCGGCCTGCGCGAGGTCATCTCCTACCACGTGATCTTCCACTGGAACCGGCTCGGCCTGCCCACTCGCACCCAGAGCGTGCTCGCTCACGCGGCACATACCGCGATCCTGCATCCCGCCGACCTCGTGGAAAGGCCCATGTCGTGACCGCGCCGCCGCAGCACCCGCAGGCACGGCTCCGTCGGCTCTCCAGGCGGTTCCCGCTGGTCAGCCGATCCCACCTCGTCTACCCCAGCTTCGCCGCCCGGCTCGACGAAGTCCGCTCCTGCGCAGAGAAGTCGGGGCAGGACGGACCGCTCCGCGACCGGATCAACCTCGCATGCGCCACCTGGAACCTGTCCGCACTGATCGCCTCCGACTGCGGGCTGACCGACCTGGCGACAGACCTCTGCCTGCGTCAGCTCCGTCTCTTCCAGGCCGCATGGCCCGTCACCGGGGACACGGCCATCGCCAGCCTCCAGCCCATCGTCAACCTCGTACGGCTGACCGCCCGAACGGGCAACCCGCAGGCCGCCTTTCAGCAACTCATGAGCGTGCACCGCGCCGCCCGCGACGGCGGCAGCGTGACCGTCCACGAACAGGCCATCGACCTCACCGGCTTCACCACCGACGCCGCCCTGGACCACATCCAGCCCTGGCTCCACGACCTTCTGCTCGACGACGGCACCCGGCTCCTGGTCGCCGCCGGCCAATGGCATGAGGCGGCCGAACACGCGACCGCCTACGACGAGCATCCCGAGCGACTGTACGGAAGCAGGCAAGCCCGCATCGTGGCGAACCTGCACACGGACGCCCTGGACACGGCCACCTCCCTGATCGACAAGGCCACGATCACGGAGCCGTGGGAGGAAGCCGTCGCACAGGTCCTCCGCCACTACGCCGATCGCCTTGCCGGCCGCGCTACAGCAAAAGGGTTCGCCGCTACGGCACTCGCCGTGCAGGAGGTCCTGAAGACGGCCCCGCCCCACCTGCGTATGTTCCGGGTGCGGCTGGCCTTGGCGGCGATGGACCTGGCGCCGGAAGGCTGTGAAACCCTCGCGCGCCCCATGTGCGACGTGATCGTCAGCGACACCACACTGGCGCGCGACGCGTACGCAGCACGCGAAATCCTCCGCCATCCCGCTGCACCGGCCAACGAGCGCTCACGCCACGAGCTGGAGGCAATCGTCCACGACGGCGGCCTCGGCCGGGGCACCCTGCCGGAATCCGTACTGTCCACGATGATGCGGGCTGTCAGCACGGCTGAGGCGAGCCTCACTCAGTGCCTCACCGAGGAGGGAGGAGGGGTATCGACACATGCAAGACAGCCAGGCGCCCCCTGAGGCGCAGAGAAGCGGAATTTCCCGATCTGGGTGCCAACGCCCGTGTGCACCATGCATTTTTCACAGAGTTCTGACCTGAGAACATGCATTACTTCCCTGGTCTACCTGTAAAATCAACGAAGGCCGGAAACGGTCACCCGCGGGCGTCACGGACATGACGCGAGACGACAAGTCTGCGCCCCCGGAGGACATCATGCCCGCCCTGTTTCCCGCCTTAGCCGGTATGACGGCCCGCCTCGGCCGCGCCCGCGCCAATGCGGTCGCCAGGCCGCCCTTCAGGCACGCTGACACTTCAAGTCCCGCTACCACTCGGGTCATTGCGGCCGACGCCATGGGCAACGCGAGTCGCCCCGGATGCATTCACCCTGCAGAAACCCAATTCCGTGAGCATTACTGTCTCTCTGGTTATTTTGCTGGCCGTCGTGGTGTGGCTGCTGATCCGCAAAGGCGGTCTCAAGGCCGGCCACGCAGTAGCGGCCATACTCCTCGGGTTCTACCTCCACGACAGCTCGTTCGCCCCGTCCATCAGCCGCGCTGTACAGAGTGCGGCCGAGATGATCAGCGAGATCCGCCTATAGACCGGCCGTCGGGGCACTCATGCGGGCCCGGACCATATGCCGCCTCCCCCGTCGGCTGTGGTCTGGTGCCCACGTTCCGGCGGCCATCCCTGTCCAACTCCCCGCGTGCGCTCGATGGTTCCCGCGCGCCGCGCCGGCGTGCTGCTCACCCGATCCCTGCCAGCCGTTCCCTCTCCCCTGCCAGGACCAGGTCCCACGAGGTCACCAATGTCTGATCTGTCATGCCCGCGCCCAAATGGCCACCGTCGCAGCCAGCGACGGCGCGCGCGTGGCGTTGCGCCCCTCGCCACGGAGAAGGGGTTGCGGCTTCGTCTGCGGCTGATGGCGCTTGGGCCCCTTCTCTCAGCCGTGGTGGTGTGCTCGGCCTGGACGGCGCACGCTCACGGAGGCGTTCCGGCAGCCTGGTTGATTCCGGCAGCCGTGCTGGGCTGCGGTGGAGCGATCGTCGTAATCGATCGCTGGGGCATGAGGATGGCGACTGAGCTGGAGCGGCAGCGCAGCACGTACCACGACAGAGTGCACAGTTGGCTTCAGCGGTACATGGCCCTCGCCGAGGAAGGCCAGAAGAGCATCACCGTGTTGCTGGAGCAGCTCGATCGTGGCGAGCCGCCCTCCTCCCCCGATCTCGGGCCGGCCAAGGCCGCCCAGGTGCCGGACGATCCGTGGCACGAGCTGGAGGCTGCGCTGATCGGGGCACACGAAGCGGCCTGGGTGGCCTTGGTGGGTCGGAAGCAGGGCGAGCTGGCATCGACGCTTGTCTATCTTGCGGGCGGCTTGCAGAACCTGGTCGTGCGTGCCCTGAGCGTTGTCACGGAACGCACGGAGAAGGTGTCGGATCCCGACGAGCTGCACACCCTGTTCGATCTGGCCAATCTGCTCCGGCGCATCCGCCGGTCCGGGAGCCGTCTGGCGGTCCTGGGCGGCGCGCAGTCGCGGACGGTCACCCGCGCGGTTCCGGTGCTCGACGTGTTGCGCGGGGCGGCCGGAGAGATCGAGAGGTATGCGCGCGTGCGTATCCCGCTGCCGGGCGTGACGTGGCAGGTTCCTGGCGTCGCCGGTCCCGACGTGATCCACATTCTGTCCGAGCTCACCGAGAACGCGACGGCGTGCTCGGCGCCGGAGACGAAGGTGTTCATGCGGGTGCAGCCGGTGGCCGCGGGGCTGGCCGTGGAGATCGAGGACCGGGGCTGGGGTCTGACCGACGCGGTGTTGCACGAGTCCAACCGCTTGCTGGCCGACCCGCAGGCGTCGGACCTCGCCGAGCGGTTGCGGCAGCGTCGGGTCGGGCTGCTGGTGGTCGCCCGACTCGCCCGCCGGTACAACATCCGAGTCCAGCTCAGCAGGAACATCACCGGTGGTACGACCGCGCTCGTCGTGATACCGCACAACCTGCTGGAGCAGCCGGAAGACAAGAAGCTGCCCCACCGTGCGGGACCTGAGCGTAGGGCTGCCGGCGTCCCGGGGCCGTCCGCCCGCGCCGCTGTCCATCAGGGCGCCGTGCCGCAAGCCGCGAGCGGTCCGCGGCCGAGGGGCGGGGCGACGGGGAGCTCCATTCCGGCGGGGTCAGGGCGGGCCCCGGTGCCGGGTGCCGTGGACCGGGCCCCGATCCCGGCTGCCCGCAGGCCCGCAGCTGCTCTCGGCACTTCGCCTGACGCGCGGCCCGTTCTTCCGAGACGTCCGACGCAGCAGCCGTCACGTCACGGCGGCGGGGCCGACGAGACCGCTGCGGCACCGTCGGCCCCGCCTCAGGCGGACTTCGTTTCCAACATCACCGGCGCGACCCGACAGGCGGAGGAGGACTGGCAGATCGACGTGCCGTCTCCGCACGTTCCAGGAGCGCCGAACGGGCCGGCGGGCCAGTGACCCGCTGCCTCGATTCCTTACGCACCGCGCCCGGTATTCCGGGGCACCGACCGTACCCAGTACGGAGATTCGGAGATTTCGATGGCTGATGGGACGCACACGGGTCGGCAAGGCCAGGCCCTGGGCTGGCTGTTCGAGCCCCTGATCACTCTGCCCCATGTGGTCGGGGTAGTCCTGGCATCGCAGGACGGCCTGATGATGGCCTACGCGGGCCTGGACGACGACCAGAAGACTGCAGAGACCAAGGCCGACCGGGTTGCCGCGGTGATCTCCGGGATGCACGGCGTGGCCCACGGCGTTGCCGAACTCGACGGCAGCACAGGGCGGGATCTGGAGCAGGTCCTGTTGAAGCACAGGACCTTCTCCTTGATCGTGATGCGTGCCGGGCGCGGCGTGCCGGCGGAGGTGTCGCTGAGCCCGGACAGCGACCCTTCCCGCGTCGAGGCTGTGCTGGGGGTCTGGATCAAGTCGGAGGCGGACGAGGGCTCGGTCGCCTACGAAATGGTGCAGACCATCCGGCGGTTGGGGGAACGCCTGAGTACCCCGGCCCGTGGCAGCGGAGCCCTTGCCGGTGCCGGCCAGTGAGATGACGGATTTCAACGGTCCGGCGTGGACCAGTGAGGACGCCGAGGTTCCCGGTCTTTACGTCCTGACCGGCGGCCAGAGCGTCCCCACTCATCGGCTGGAGGTTCAGACGATGCTGGTGGCCGAGGACATCGGGTCGGTCATCACGCTCGGGCCGGAGACCCAGCGCGCCATCGAGGTGTGTCGAGGGCAGCCGACCTCGGTGGCCGAGATCGCCGCCCTGATCGAGGTCCCTCTTCAGATCACCAAAGTCGTCCTGTCTCAGCTCATCGATGCCGGTGCGCTTACACGTGTGGTGTCGGGCTCCAGTGCCCCGGCCGCCACCTCAGTCATGGAGGCCGTCCTTGAGGGACTCCGTAATCTCCCCGTCGAGCCTGCCGCCGCACGCTAGCGCGGCTCCCGCTACGTTGAAGATCGTCGTGGCTGGAGGGTTCGGCGTCGGCAAGACAACGTTCATCGGAGCCATCTCGGAGATCGCACCGTTGCGCACCGAGGCGCTGATGACGACGGCGTCCGAGGGCGTCGACGACGTATCCCTCCTGTCCGGCAAGACGGGCACCACCGTGGCCATGGACTTCGGTCGCCGTACGTTCGTCTCGCCGGCCCACGTGGTCCTGATGCTGTTCGGCACTCCCGGTCAGGACCGCTTCTTCTTCATGTGGGATGAACTGAGCCGGGGAGCCACCGCCGCGGTCGTTCTCGCCGACACTCGCAGGCTCCAGGACTGCTGGCCTGCGGTCGACTACTTCGAGACACGCGCCACGCCCTTCATGGTCGCGGTCAACGAATTCGACGGGGCCCACCGCTACACCCCGGAAGAGGTCCGGGACGCCCTCGAACTCCACACCGACATTCCGGTGTTGCTCTGCGACGCCCGCCATACCCCCTCCGTGGTCAGCGTGCTGCGCCACGTCATCAAATACGCACTCGCCGGCACGCACGCTCACCGGAACCAACTCCAAGGAGCCCCGCTGTGAACAACGCACCCGGCCTCACGGCCGGTCAGCCCTCATCTCTGCTCGATCAGGGCCAAGCTCAGGACTGGCAGGCACAGTTGCCGGACCATTTCGACCCGGCCTCCCCACCCATGGGCGCCTTCGACGCCTTCGCCAGGATGCTGGCGGATGCGGCAGGTGCCCCGTACGGCATCGTCAACTGGTTCGGTCCACATGAGCAGGTGTTCGTGGGCGTGGCCAATCCGACCGGAAGCGACCTGCCCCTGCTCGGCCGCAGCATGCCCTACACCCACGGCTTCTGCCCGCACGTCGCCACGCTGAGGCAGCCCTTCGTCCTGCACGACACCCTCGCCTACGCCGACTTCGCCTCCAACCCGGTCATCGATGAGTTCGGTGTCCGTTGGTACGCCGGCGCCCCCCTCATCGACCAGCACACCAATCAGGTGCGGGGCACGATCTGCCTCATCGGCCCGGAACCTCATGATCGCTCCACCTCCCGGCAGCACTGGCAACTCATGGGCCAGTACGGGGGCCTCCTCATGGACGACCTCGCCTTGCGGACCTCACCGCACTAGCAGCACCCGCGCGCCCGGCCGCACCACCCGCGACCACCACCCCGAGGGGGAGACAACGATGCCCACGATGTCGTCCACGACTGCAGACCTCACACCCGACTACGACGCTCTGGTCCAGGACTTCGACGAGTTCGCCGCTGAGGAAGTCGCCCCCCGAGTCCAGCACATGGAATCCTCCCCGCACACCGTTGAAAGCGAGCTGCCCGGGCTCATGGCCGAGCAGGGCTGGTTCGGCGTCACGATCCCCCGCCAGTACGGCGGCATGCACGCCGGCCACCTTGCCAAGACCCTCATGATCCAGAGCATGGCGCGCGCTTCCGGCGCGGCCGGAGCTCTCTTGCAGGCCAGCCAGCTGCCCGTATCGATGATCATCCACTTCGGCAGCAACGAGCAGAAGGCCCTGCTGCTGCCCCAGATCGCATCCGGGGACTCGCTGTTGTCGATCGCGGTAACCGAGGACAAGGCAGGCAGTCATGTCCTGGGCATGGAGACCACCGCCCGCCGCGACGGCAGCGACTGGATCATCGACGGCAGCAAGGTCCACATCGGCAACAGCCACATCGCGGACGTCCACTGCGTCGTGGCCCGCACCGCCCCCGCCGACGAGGCCGGCTCCCGCTCCCTGACCGCCTTCCTCGTCGAAAAGGACCGCAAGGGCCTGACCGTCGAACGCCACCGACCCGCCCTCGGCCTGCACGGTTTCAGCTTCGGCCAGCTCACCTTCGATGGCGTGCGAATACCCGAGGCCAACGTGATCGGCGAAGTAGGCGACGGCAAGGACATCGCCTACAGCAGCAGCATCCTCTACGGCCGCCCCAACCTCGCCGCAGTGGCCCTCGGCATCCACGAAGCGACCCTGGCGTGCACGACGACCTTCCTCAGCGAGCGCGAACGCTACGGCGGCACCCTGTCAGACCTTCCAGTCCTCCGTGTCCCGGTCGCCGATATGAAGTCCCGGCTGATGGCTGCGCGCGCGCTCGCCCACCAGGCCACCGTCATGCTGGACCAGGGGCAGTCGTGCGATGCCGAACTCATCAACTCCAAGCTCCTGAACGACGAATGGGCGGTCGAATCCGGTCAAGCTGCCATGCGTCTGCACGGCGCCCACGCCCTGCGCGTCGACTATCCGCTGCAGCGGTTGTGGCGGGATCTCCAGCACATGAACGCGCCCGCCGGGACCGGTGAGGTCCAGCGTCAGCGTCTGGCCGAAACCGAATTCGGCCCCCCGCCCGTGCAGTGGTCCGAGCGGCTCGCGGCGAAGACCTCGCTCTTCCGCCCGGCCCAGTAGCGCCGTTCCGTCCGCGCCTGCGTCGCGGGCGGGCCGGCTTCCCTCACCGCACGTGCCTTCTTTCCGTACCGAGAGTGCCCGACAGCGAACCTCATGACTCTAATCTGCGAAAACGTCAACACCCCGTCTGCTGATGCGACCGATGCCACGACCGAAGCACCGCCTGTCGGCGCCGCGCCGGTTCTCCTGGAAGAGGCGGATCTGACGATCCTCCGTCTGATCGCGGCCGGGCGGCGCCGCGCCGACATCGCTGCGGACACCTTCAGCACTGTGCCGAAGACCGACGCGCGCACGCGACAGCTGCGTCGCGTGCTCGATGCGAACAACAGGGCCCATCTCGCCGCCCTCGGCGCCGTGTACGGTCTGGTCACCCGCGACCACCTCCCCAGCCTGCCAGGCAGCCGTCCCCACGTGGACGAGGACGACCAGGACGTCCTCGATCTCGTGGCGGCCGGGGTGAGCGAGTCCCGTATCGCAGCCCGCTTCCAGTGCGGCGGCCACTCTGTGCACAAGGCGATCGCGCGGCTCGCCTTCGCGTTCGGCGCCGACAATCGGTGCCAGCTCGCCGCTCACGCCGTGCTGGTGGAGGCAGTGACCTGCCACGCCGTCTCTCCGCGCTTTCCCCGCCAGCCACTGTCCGAGCTTCCTCCGTTCCACGTCACTTGGACGGGCACAGACGCACTGCTCCATGGAGCACCTCCGCAGCCGTTGACGGACTCCGCCCTCCAGAACCCCGGCATCGATGCCGAGGCCGTCCCGGTATCCGCCCCGGTCGGGTCAGGCCACAGCAGGACACCACATGCCAGAGCACGAGGAGGCATGGCCCCGATCCCTGCGGAGTTGGCCACCTGGGTCACCAACCATGTGGGACTTCATCCGACGTGGGAACTGCCCAACGACGGTTCCGGAGCCCGTTCTTGGCGCATGTCCTCGCCAGAGGGGATCATCGAGCTGCGAGTTCCCCGAACGCACGGCGACCTCCAGCGCGAGGTCTCCGCGCACCGGCATGCCGTCGGCCGACTGGGCGCCGGGCGAGCGCCACGCCTCGTCGGCTTCGATGCCAGCCTGCGGGCGCTGCTGACACGGGAGCCACGTGGCGAGCGGGTGGACCACGCCCCGGACAGGGGTCTTCACCTGAGGGAATCCGTGCACGAGCAGGCCGGGCAGATGCTGCGCGTCCTGCACGAGAGCACGGTCGGGACCCGCGACCGGCAGACCCAGGCTGCCGAGACCACCCTGCGCTACGTCGACTACATCGACCGTGTACTGGACCGGATCCAGGTCCCCGAAATGGCCGGGCACCGTGAGGGCATCCGGCGCCGGCTGATGCCCCTGCGGGAGGCCCTGCCACAACTGCCCGGCGCCTTCTGCCACGGATCCTTCGGATTCGGCGTCTGGCGGTGGCAGCCTGCGACGCAGTCCCTGGCCCTGACCGGGTTCGCCCGCTCGCAGATGATGGCCGCTGTCGTCGACTTCGCCCGGCCGTCGGTGCTGTGGAGCGACCGGCCCGCTCTGCAGGACGCCTTCGCCCGAGGATATGGCCGTCCCCTGGACGAGCTGGAGCGCGGGCTGCTGGGCGACTTCGCCATCCTTGCCGCCGTCGAGGACCTGTGGCACGCGACCTCGCGGGCAGAGCCAGAGACGGACGCGGATCTCGTGGATGTCCTACGTGCCCTTTCGGTTCTGCTGCCGGGGCCCAGGGCTGCTCCGGTCGACAGCACGCAGGCGCCGCCGGGATGAAGAACTTGCCCTGTGCCACCGTCCTCGCCGGGTCCTTCCAGTGCGGGAGCGCCGCCGGTGACGTCCACGTCCCGCCCGGAAGCGCGCGCGAGGGCTGCTCACTCTCGCCTGCTCGCTCCGTGCACCAGGCACCTGATCCGTTCCTCCACCATGTAAAGGACACCGCATGCGCATCGCCCGCCCGTCCTCCCATGCCCCGTCGAAGTCGTCCTACGGCCAACGAATCGTGCGGCTGGTGTTGGCCAACGTGGAGCACGACGGTGGCCCCGACGGGAAGCGCACTGAGCACCCAGCAGGACAAGGAGCCCCGGCTGATCTCCGCTGTCATCCCACGGCTTTCGAACCACAGGGGCTCGCACGACCGGTGGCGGCGCGGTCCAGGCGCGCGAGCCGCGGTGCGGCAGACCGGTCCGCCGCACCACAGCGGTGCACAGCTGCCCTCCGCAGACCGCTGGCCACCGCGCAGCGGCGGAGGCGCCGATCACCGTGCTCACCTTCAACAGCAATCCCTCGATCAGGTGATGACGCACTACACCTGGAGTCGAACGCCGGATCACAGCCGTATCACCCAACGACACCAAGGGCAGCGCCACCGTGCTCGAACTTTCGTCCGACAAGTCGCCCCCATGCACCCGTGACGGCTTCTTGATCAGGCACGTTCTTCAGGCACCGATGCCATCCGACCAACCGCAGGAGGTTGTCATGAATCCCGTCCCCGCCACCGCCGCCGCATCTCCTGTGTTCGAACAGCCTGCCTGGCACACGACGTCCCGCAGTGTGCTTGCGGTGCACGGTGTTGACGCTGTTGCCGCCGGGGCGGATCCGTCACGTCGCGCGCCGGGGTGGGGGGCATGACCGAGCCGACCACACTTCCAGCGCCCGTCCTGGACTGGGCCCGCTCCTCACTGGGCTCCCTCACCGTTGACGACGCCTCCGGCAACTACTCGCCCCGGGTGTGGGAAGTGACCCGTCACGACGGCGGGGACCGCTTCTTCGTGAAACTCGCCGCCAGCCCCGCGTCGTTCACCCGGGCCACGTTCGCCTACCGCCATGCCGTGCCGCGTCTCGGTGCCGGCCGAGCACCCGGGCTGGCGGCGACCTCTGCCCAGCACCTTGCGCTGATCGTGACCGCCGTGCCCGGCACCGCACTGTCCCGGCTCCAACTGAGCGGCTCCGCGCTGGAGACGGCCTACCGCAAGGCCGGAGCCCTGCTCGCCCTGCTGCACCAGGCCGGAAAGCTGACCCGGTCGACGCACCAACAGGCGTCCACGTCGCTGCGGCGGGCCGCCGACCGCGCCGAGCAGTACGTGGAGGCCGCCGGGGAACACCTGTCTGCGGAGCAGCGCAAACTCGTGATGGTCCGCGCAGCCGAACTCCGGCTCCTGGACCGGCTCCCGCTCGGCTATATCCACGGCAACGCCGAGGCGGACCAGTGGATGTGGTCCGGGCCCCGGCAGCCGATGGCGTTTACCGGCTTCGGGTACGCCCGGTTCGCGGCGGTCGTGGAGGACTTCGTGCTGATGGCGTGTGGGGCTTGGGCCGAGGAGCCGCGGCTGAGGTCGGCGTTCCTGGCCGGCTACGGCCGACGCCTTAGTGACGAGGAAAAACACGCACTGGCCTGCCTGACGGCCCTGCACGCAGCGACGTTCTCGCTCAGGGGCGCGGCACGCGGGCAGACTGCGGCGGCGGAGCGCGGGCGCCGCCTCCTGGACCGGCTGATGCGGGAGGCGCACGCATGATCGACCTCGTCCCACGCGGCTGCGGCAGGTGCCGTGTCGCCCCGGACAGCGGGAGGCGCCGGTGAGTACCGACGCGACCGACCAGGCGCCATTGCCCCGGCCGTCCAAGGTAGCGCCTCCGCCGCCGGCCGAGATCCGTTACGGCGGGAGGTTCGGGAAGAATCCGCTCGCCGATGCCACGTTCGGGGCGATGTGCCGGCGGCTGCCCGGGGTGCTGACGCAGACCGCGCGGATGGCGTGGGCCATCGACCGCCGGGCCGTGCTGCTGCTGGCCGGCTGCCAGCTGGCCATCGGCGCCGCCGCGGTCATCCTGCTCACGTCCACGGCGCGGGCGATGCGCGCGATCCTGGCGAACGGTCCGGTGGCCGAGCGGCTGCACGAGGCGCTGCCCGCGCTGTGGGTCATCGGCGCCGCGGCAGCGGTGGGACGGATCGCAAGCGCGCTGTCGTCGTATGCGGACGGCCGGATCACGCCCCGGCTGACGACGGCGGAGGACAGCCGACTGGTGGCGGCGGTGTGCCGGGTGGAGGCCGCTGCGCGCGCCGAGGACGGCTTCGCCGACCGGCAGGAAGCGGCGGAGATGGGGGTGGTGCGCGGTCACGTGATGGTGCAGGACGCCACCCGGTTCACGGCCGCCGTGGTCCGCATGGTCAGCGCGAGTGGGGTGCTGTCCGTGCTGCACCCGGCGATGCTGCCGCTGCTCCTGCTCGCCGTAGTCCCGGCCGCTGTGGGCGCCATCCGGCACGCCCGGCTGCAGTACGAGACGCACTACGCCAACGTGGCCGACCGCAACGTGCGTCAGAACATGCGGGGATGGCTCGTCAGTACGAAATACACCGACGAGATCCGAGCCAACAGCATGTCCGGCTACCTGGAGTACTGGCACCGGGCGATCTCGGACCGCATCGACCAGCGGATCGTGGACGTCGCTCCCCGGATGCTGCGGGTCGCGCTGTCCAGTTCGGCCATCGGTGGCGTCTTCCTCCTGGGCACCTGGTCGGCGCTGGCGTGGCTGGCTGCCACCGGGCGAATTGCGCCGGCGATCGCCGCCACCGCGGTGGTCGCCGTGCAGACGACGCTCGCCGCCTTGGGCCAGCTGGTCATCTACGGGGCGGCGATGTTCCACACCGCGCTCTACCTCGCCGACCTGGAGGCGTTCCTCGCTTTCGCCGACGAACGGGCGCCCAGGCGCGGCGAGTTGGCGCTCTCCGGGCCGGTGGAGGAGGTCCGCTTGGACGAGGCTGTCTACTGCTACCCGGGCAAGGAGACTCCGGCAGTGGCCGGTGTGTCGCTGACCGTGCGGCGCGGGGAGATCCTTGCCGTGGTCGGTGAGAACGGCTCGGGGAAGTCCACGCTGACCCGGCTGCTTGCCGGGATCTTCCTGGCGGACAAGGGCCAGGTCTCCTGGAACGGCCACAGCCTCGCCGACCTTGACCCGGACCGGCTGTGGGAGCGATCCGCGCTGGTGCCGCAGCACTTCGCGCAGTGGCCCCTGAGCGTCCGCGACAACGTCACCCTCGGACAGCCGCGAAGTCACGATGATGCGCTGGTCTGGCAGGCCCTGGAGGCGGTCGGCCTGCGCACGGTCGTCGAGGACCTGCCGCGCGGCCTGGTCACCTTGCTGGCCAGGGAGTTGTGGGGTGGCACCGAGCTGTCCGGCGGGCAGTGGCAGCGTCTGGCGTGCGCGCGGGCCCTGTACCGCAGCCCCGACCTGCTGATCCTGGACGAGCCGACCAGCCAGATGGACCCCCGCGGCGAACACGCCCTCCTCCAGCAGATCAAGACCATCGCCGCCGACCGCATCACCATCGTGGTTACCCACACGCTCATCAATACCAAGATCGCGAACCGGATCATCGTGATGGAAGGAGGCCGCATCACCGAACAGGGCGGCTACGAGGAACTTGCCGCGGGAGGCGGCGAATTCGCCCGACTACTTGCCTGCTCCCAGGACCGGTAACCCAAGGGTGCCGCCCTACCAAGGGCGGCACCCGCACTTCGGTTCCGCTGTAACTCCGTTGCTTCATCAAGCCCGAACAGCCAAGGACGACTCCATCCCATGTCAGCTAGAGACATCCCCCTGCGGCTGCGGCAAGAGCAGGTCCTCACCTTCATCAAGGACTCGACCGCACGCCGCGGATTCCCGCCCTCGTACCGTGAGATCGGCGACGCGATCGGGGTGAGCAGCACCTCCACCGTCAAGTACCACCTGGAACGCCTCGTAGAGCTGGGACATCTCACGCTTGATCCAAAGCGTCCCCGTACGTGTCGGATAGCGCTCGACACCGAGCCGCCCGAGCCTGCGCACGACCTCCCGACGGCCGCGTGCCACTTCCTTACGCCCACGCCCACCGAGGACGCCTCCGGGACGGCGTACGTCCTGCAGATCATGCTCGGACCACGCCTCGGCCACGCCCTGCTCAACGGCGCCCAGCTGACCGTGGAGCACGACACGCAGCCCGACCCCGACCGGCCGGTGACGGAGCACGCCACCATCGTCGGCCGGGTCACCGCCGTCACGCACCCGCTGTAGCGGCGTCACGCCCGCCACCAGGATGCGCGCCTGCCCGCTCGCGACCCGACCCCGCCCTCGGTTTCCCCAGTGACTGGCCTGCACGAAGGCGTGGCCTCTTGCTCGCCATACGGATGGAGGATCTTCTGTGACCGCACCGGCGCTCGCCACCACCACGGCGGCACTGCTCGTCAACGATGACGGGTACTTTCTGCTCCACCTGCGGGACGCGAACAAGGCCATCGCCGCCGCCGGACAGTGGTCGCTGCCCGGCGGCCATCCCGAAGCTGGTGAGAGCCTGGATGAGGCGATCACCCGCGAACTGCGCGAAGAGGCCGGCCTGGACATCCCCGGGCTGGCCCCGTTCGCCATCGTCGAGCACACCGACGCCGACGACAAACCCGTCAGCCGCGTCCAGGTGTACGTCGGCTGCTGGAACGGCGATCCCGCGCTGCTGCCGCTCACCGAGGGGGTCATGCTGCGCTGGACCGATCCGGCGCAGATCCCGTGTCTGACCATGGCCCCGGGGACCACGGCCGTCCTCGACCACCACCGCACCGCACCGCGTGCCCGGCCCCGCGCCGGTGAGGCTCTGCCGGTGCTCCGTGTCCGCAGTCGCGACACGAGGACCGTGCCGGTCGTGATCGGCGTCCACCTGTATCTGGAACGGGACGGCGAGATCCTCCTCGGGCTGCGCCACCCCGACTCCGCCTACGCGCCGCTGCAGCACCACTTCCTGGCCGGGCACTGCGAGCAGGAGTCCGCCACCGCCTGTCTGGTCCGGGAGGCATGGGAGGAGGCCGGTCTGGTGATCAGCGCCGAGGATGTCGAGCTCGTGCACACCGTGCATCTCGTGGATGCGCCCGGCGGCCAGCCCCGTATCCAGCTGGTCTTCCGCGCCCACCGGTGGCATGGCGAGCCGGAGGTGAAGGAGAAGGACAAGTGCGTCAGCTGGGGCTGGTGGCCGATCAACGCACTGCCCGAGGCGACCGTCACCTATACCCGGGTCGCTGTCGACTGCATCCAACAGGGCGGCCGTTACAGCGAACTCGGCTGGACCTGACCCCGCCCCCTGTCCTTCTCACCGTCCTCAAAGGAGACGCTCACCGTGCCTGACTCCCCCGCACCCGCCCCCTCGGCCTCGCCCGCCGGGGACGACAGCGATGCGGCAGCAACAGCGCGCTCGGCCATGGTCGCCCGCCTCCACAAGGCCGGGAACCTGTCCCCGGGCCCGCTCACCGAGGCACTGCTGGCGCTGCCCCGCCAGATCCTGCTGCCGCAGGCGTACGTACGGCGCAGCGCCCCGGATCAGACCGTGCCGCGCTGGGAGCTGCTGGACTGGGCGGTGACCGATGACCAGGAGGAGCTGCTGCGCGTGCTGCACAGCGGCGACAGCGTCGCCGTCCAGCACGACGGCGAGGCGCTGCTCGGGCGGGCGCGCGGCTGGCGTTCGGGCGGGGCGATGACCTCCATGTCCAGCGTGATGGGCATGACCGCCGAGCTGCTGCAGGAGCTGGATTTGCGCGGCGGGCAGCGGGTGCTGGATGTGGGGACCGGCGCGGGCGTAACCGCCGCCGTGGCCTGCCACCTGTGCGGCGACGGGGGCGTGACCACCATCGACCGCGATCCTCATCTGACCGCTGCCGCCGAAGTCCGCCTCGCCCGGCTGGGGTTCGAGCCTGCGGTCGTGGCGGGGGACGGGGAGGCGGGCTGGCCCCCGCGGGCGCCCTATGACCGGGTGTTTGTCTCCTTCGCCGTTCCCAGGGTGCCGCCGGCGCTGGTGCAGCAGCTCGCGCCCGGGGGCCGGCTGCTGGCCACCGTCGGCAGCAGCTCGCCGTCCTGGCCCGGGCTGGCCGTGGTCACCAAGAACGCGCAGGGGCATGCCCAGGGCATCTTGCGGGCGGTGGAGTTCGGGCACCGCGCCGGGTGGGGCTGGGAGCGCCCCTTTCTGGACGCGGCCTTCCGAAGCCGGATGACCACGCAGGCGGGCGTCACGGTGTCGGGGCTGAGGCCGCCGCCACCCGATGCGGCACGGGGGTTCTGGCTGGCGCTCGGTCATCTGCGGCCGGGCCTGGTGCGGCACTTCGGCGCCGAGGAGGTGGCCATCGGTGCTCCCCAGGACGACTCCTGGGTGCGCGTGGGGCGGAACGGCGCAACGTGCACGGTCACGGAGTTCGGGCCGCGCGGGATCTGGCAGGAGATCGAGGAGATCGCCACCCGGTGGCGGGCGGCCGGCGAACCCGGCGAGTACCGGATCGAGTTCGATCCCGACGGCACGCAGTGGGCGGTCGCCGGCTCCGGCCGCACCCGGCTGTCCTGGCCCCTGAACGACGACCGCCCCTTCGAGTGCGAGAACGGAGAACCGCGGTGAACCACCCCGCCCCCTCCCATACCGCCCCGGATCCGGTGGCGCCTCCGCCGCTGTCCGGGACGATGGCGCGGGCGTACGCCCGCTTCCGGCCTCGGGTACCGGATGAGGTGGCCTGGCTGCTGGCCGACGCCATGGCGGGCATGCCGGCGGTGACGCTGCTGGATCTCGGCGCGGGCACCGGGCAGGTCGCCGCCGCGGTGCTGCCCGCGCTGCCCCGCATCCGGCGCGTGGATCTGGTCGACCCCAGCCGGGCGATGCTCCGCGAAGCAGCCCTGGCCCTGCACCCCCTGATGGGCGATCGGTCCCTGGCCTGCCACGAAACACCTGCCGAGCACTACGCCGCACGCGGCCCGGCATGCCGAGCCGATTTGATCACCTGCGCGCGGGCCTTCCACCGGATGGACCGCGCCGCCGTGCTGGCGATGGCGGAACGCATCGCCGCCCCGCACACCGTGCTCGCGCTCCTGGACGACGGCCCTCTGCTCGCCCACCGCTCCGACTGGGCAGGCCCGTTGCGGGAGTTGATCCAGTCCTCTCTCGACCCCGACCACAGCCCCGCAAGGCCCTCGCCCCGCTCCGCGCAGCACCTGCACTACGAGAGCGAACTGGCCGGCTCCGCGTTCAGTGACGTCAGCCGGCACCTGTTCCGCTTTCCGCGCACCTGGACACCCCAGCAGGTGATCGACTGCCTGCGCACCACCTCCTGCGCCCGCCCCGAGCGGTTCGGCGGGCAGCACGCCGCGTTCGAGGCCAAGGCCGCACGGCTGCTGGAAACCTACGCATCCGACGGGCTGTTGACCGAGCAGGTGGACTTCACCGTGCTGCTCGCGCGCCGCCCCCGGGGCGCGAGGTGAGCGGGCACAGCGCCGCAGGGCGCTATCGAGTTCCTGCCGATGTGCACCTGATCTTGTTGCGCGAAGGCCCCACGGGGCAGCAGGTGTTGCTGTCGCGGCGGGCCGGTGGGGTGTATGCGAGCGGGATGTGGCATCTGCCGTCGGGACACCTCGACGGCCCGCACGAAGACGTCATCGACGGCGGCTGGCGCGAACTCCTGGAAGAGACCGGCGTACGCACCGGGCGGGCTGACGTGCAGGCGGGGGTCACCGTCCATCACCGCGCCCCGGCCGGCGCCGCGCGGATCGGCGTGTTCCTCGTCATCCGTGTCTGGGAGGGCGAGCCGGAGATCACGGAACCGGAACTGTGCGACGGGATGGACTGGTTCGGGTGGCAGGCGCTGCCGGAGCCGATGGTGGCCTACTGCCGAGCCGGTCTGGACGCCTACCGTGCCGGCGCCCGCCTGGCCGTCCACTTCCAGGAGCCCGGTGACCCGATCGCCTACGATCCCGCCGTCGACCGGCTCTACATCGTCCCCGACGCACCGCTCCAAGACGATGCGGAGCGTCCGGAGGAGGCGGTGCGGGTCTTCGCCGAGCAGGCGGTGGGCCGGATCACACACTGGGCGGACAGCTCGTGGCCGCGGGAGGAGAGCCAGGTCTGGCGGGCCACCGGGGCACGCGGCGGCGCCTGGTACGTCAAGCGGCACCAGAACGACCGGTTCCACGCCCGGGAGGTGAAGGCGCTGCGGCACTGGGTTCCTGCTCTTGGCACGCGGGCGCCACGCCTGGTCGCCACCGACGGTCCGGGCCGCCTCGTGGTCCTGACGGAAGTAGCCGGACGCCCCCTGCACGGCCAGGCCCTGCCCGCCGCACTGGAGCAGGAGGTGCATCGGCAGGTCGGGGAACTGACGGCCCGCTACCACCACGCGGCCCCCGCGAACGTGGCCCCGCCGCCCGGGCCCGGCAAACTCCACCGGCACCTGGACAGCGCCCGCCCCCTGCTGGCCGCCGGGGACGAGGACCTCGCTCTCGCCCTCGCCGCGCGCCGCGACACCCTGCCACCCGCGCCGCATGTGCCCACCCATGGTGACCTCCAGCCCCGCAATATCCTCCTGGAGACCGTCGGTGACGGAAACCTGCGGGCCGGGCTGATCGACTTCGAACGCAGTGAACTCGGCCCCGCAGTCCGCGACTTCGTGCGGCTGTCCGATACCTGGCTGGGCCGCCCGGACCTGATGGAGGCGTTCTTCACCGGCTACGGACGCCACCTGACCACGGAGGAGCTGGAGCGGCTGCGCTGTGAAGCCGCCCTCGACGCCGTCAGCGGCATCGCCTACGGCCGCACCCACCACGACCCCGAACTCCTCGAACGTGGACTGCGCACCCTACGCGCCCTGCGCACCCACACCTTCCTCTGACATCCCTCCCCTTCTGCCCGGCAAGGAGCCTTCCCGGTGGCCTACACCACGCCCGATGAGTGGAATACGCACTACACCGACGGCGGTGCGTTCCGCAAGCTCGGTGACGCCGAGCGCCAGTTGCTCGCCCGGCACGCCCCCGCCCCGGACAACGGTGTCGCCCTGGATGTCGGCTGCGGCACCGGGGAACTGGCCCGCCATCTCGCCGACAGCGGCTACACGGTCGATGCCCTCGACTACGCCCCCGCCGCGCTCGCCCGCGCCGAAGCCGACACCGGCCCCGATACGCCGGTCACCTACCTGCTGCTCGACATCGAGGACGACGGCCCCCAGGCCCTGCCTCACCCCGCGTACGACCTGATCATCTGCCGTCTGGGCTGGGCGTTCATCCATGACCGCACCCGCGTGATGAACCAGCTGCGCGAACGCCTGCGCCCCGGCGGCGCCCTGTGCGTCATCACGCCCGTCGCCTCCACCGTGCCGGACGGCAAGCGGGACATCGCCCTGGACGAGGCGGAGATCACTCTGCTGTGCGCGGGCTGGAAGATTGCCGACCGCCACGACGCCGACGGACTCGCCGTGATCGTCCTGCGGGAGCCCGTGGCGGTTGCGGTCCGGTGCGCAGGGAAGGGCCGGCCGTCTCCGCACGCCCTGACCGGGGCCGGCGTCGTCGTCACCGACCCGCGGGGGCGGATTCTGCTCGGCTGGTCGGCCCGCCGCGGGGTCTGGGAACTGGCCGGCGGGAAGAACGACGCCGACGAGGATTTCGTCGCCGCGGCCGTGCGGGAGCTGAAGGAGGAGACCGGGCTGGCCGCTCGCGCTGAGGATGCGCGGTTGCTGGCCCTGCTGATGGACTCCGTCCACAGCATCCCCCGGATGACCGCCGCCGTCCGCGTCACCGCCTACCACGGTGAACCAGCCGTCCGTGAAGCGGACTTGATCAGCCGCTGGGAGTGGATGGAGCCCGCCGACCTGCCCTGCCTGGCCCAGCCGCTGTTCACGCCGAGCGCGCACGTCATCGACACCGTCTGGCCCGGACTGCTGCCCGGGCTGCCGCCCGTCCACCGCTATTCGATCACCCCCGCCGCGATCCCGGAACCCGCCGAACAGGCCGCCAAAGCCGCGGAGTTGCGGCACACGATGGCCGACCGGCTGATCCGCGACGGCTATCTGGAGGAGGGCAGCGCGATCGAGACCGCGTTCCGGCAAGTTCCCCGACACTGGTTCCTGCCCGGCATCGACCTGGACGACGCCTACGACCCGATGACGGCGCCCGTCACCCGACGCGCCCCCGGCGGGCAGGCCACCAGCAGCGTCTCAGCCCCCTGGCTGCAGGCCGTCATGCTCCGCGACGCCCGTCTGGGCCTCGGCGACACCGTGATCGAGATCGGCTCCGGCCCCAACGCGGCCCTCGCGCAGGAACTCGTCGGTCCGCACGGCCGGGTGACGAGCATCGACATCGACCCCTTCGTCACCGACCGCACCCGGCGCTTCCTCGACGACACCGGCTACCACGACGTCCGTGTCCACCTCGGCGACGGAGAACAGGCCCCCGCCACGCTCGCCCAGCCCGGCAGCGTCGACGCCCTGATCGTCACCGTCGAGGCCCGTGACATCCCGCCCGCCTGGACCGACTGCCTCACCGAGGGCGGCCGGCTCGTCGTCCCGCTGCGCATCCACGGCTACACCTGGTCCATCCCCTTCACCAAACGCCACGGCACGCTCGTCGCGGACGAATACACGGTGTGCGGCTTCGTCCCCCTCCAAGGCCCCGGCTACCGCCCGGATCACACCGTCCGGCTGCGCGACGGGGAGGTCACCGTCCGCTTCGCCGACGGCACCCCCACCGACACCAGCCGCCTCGAAGCCGCGCTCGCCATGCCCCGCACTGAATGCTGGACCGGCGTCACCATCGGCGCAGACGTCCCCTTCGACATGCTGATGCTGTGGCTGGCCACCCACCTCGACGAAGGGTTCGCCCGCCTCACCGTCGATGCGGATCTCGACACCGGCCTCCTCCAGCGCCCGAGAGGCTGGGACGCCGCCACCCTCGTTCGCGACGACTCCCTCGGCTATGTCCTGACCCGCAAACTCCCCGATGCCCCGACCCGCGAACCGCTGTGGGAATTCGGCATCCACGCCTACGGACCCCACGCCCAGCAGCTCGCCGACACCCTGGCCGGACTCGTCACCACCTGGGACCGCCACGCCCGCACCCTGAGCCCCCAGCTCACCGGGTATCCCGCCGCTCGCGCCGCCGCGGAACTGCCCCCAGGCCACGTCCTGGACAAACCGCACACCCGGCTCGTCTTCGACTGGAACCACGACACGCCCTGACGCACCCTGTCCTGCCGCGCCAGGTACCCCGCCGGCCCCGCACCCGTGTCCCGCATACGTCCTGATGATTCGGAGGACCTCATGTCTGCCCCGCCGCCCAGCTCCGCCACCCCGCCCCGCCCCGGATCGACGCCCGCCGCCTACGGGGCCTCCCGGGCCACCCTGTGGACCGGCGCGTCCGTGCTCATCACCGACCTAGCCGACCGCATCCTGCTGGAGCGCGTCACCTACCGCACCACCCGGCTCTTGCCCGGCGGCGCCGTAGACGACAAGGAAGCCCCCACCCGGGCAGCTGCCCGCGAGGTCCTGGAGGAACTGGGCATCCACCTGCCGATCAGCCGGACCCTGGCTGTGGACTGGGTCCCGTCCACCACACCCGGATACGACCCCGCGCACTTCCCCGGCGAGATCATTTACGTCTTCGACGGCGGTACCTGGGACAGCGAACAGATCGCCGCGATCCGCCCGCGCCAAGGCGAGATCGAAGGCGTCGACTTCGTCGATCCCGCCGACCTCCCCGCCCTGATGGCGCCCGGCAACGCCCGCCGCGCCCTGGCCGCTTTCCACGCCCGCACCACCGATGGTGCGGTGGTACTGCAAGACGGCTACCCGATCACTCCGCCGTCCCCTGCTTCTTGACCCGTCTGCCCAGGTCAACTCGCCTGCTGTGAAAGGACTTCGTGTTGCTGAAGATAGGCAACTACAACGCCTACAAACTCCGTCTCGACGCGCTGGGAACCGCCGCCTGGAACGCACGCGTCGCAGCGGTCCGCGAACTCGACCCAGATCTTCTCGGCATCCAGGAAATCGTGGTCGATACGCCGAACACTCCGCGCGAGCAGTGGGATGCCGTAGCCGCCGAGACGGTGGCAGCGTTCGCCGACGGCTGCGGACTGACCGCCGAGATCACTCCCACCGACGGGTATCCGCACGGCGTGGCGATGGCCGCCGACGGCCACCCCCACCGAGCCTGGTACACGGCCGTATTGTGGAACCCCCGTACGGTCGGCTACGTCCCGGGCAGCTACCGGCCCCTCGGTGTTCCTGACTTCTGGCACGGACTGACCACGGCGGCCTTCGACATCGGCTCCGCCGAGCCCCTCACGATGGTCGCCTACCACGGAGATCCGTTCCGGCCGAACTGGCGGGCGGAGGAAGCCTTGCGCATCAAGGGCCTCCTGCGCCGCACCGGAGGGGTGAGGCCCGCTCTCGTCGTCGGTGATTTCAACGCCCTGTCCGCCGCCCAAGTGCCGGGCCCGGACGGGGCACCGGTCTACTACGACAGCGAGGCATATGCCCAGCAGGACCACGACGATCTCGAATACCAGGTCCAGGCCGGCACCATCGGCGGAGCCCAGCTGGCCGACCGGCGCCAGAGCGAAATCCTGCTGCGCCGCGGCTACATGGTGGACGTGGCGGCCCATCTGGGCGTTCCGTGGCAGGCCACGGTGGGGCACTGGGGAGACGGGAAGGGCGACCCCGACCCCTGGGGCGAGCGCAGGATCGACCTGATCTTTGCCACCCGGCCCGTCGCTCCCGCCGTGACCGGGTACGGCGTCCTGGACAGCAAGACCGCGCTGGCCGGTTCGGACCACCGGATCATCTGGACGACCGTCGATCCCACTCTCATCACGGTTCAGGGAGGTGGCCGGTGAGACGGTTCCTGAACCCGGAGCGGCTGTGGACTGCGGCGGACGGACCGGACGAGGACCGGATCAAGCCTCACGTGCTGTGGCTGCCGCACGACCAGCTACAGGTACTGGCCTATTTCGCCCGTCTCCGTGAAGTACTGGCGCCCTACCAGGACTTCATCACGCCGGTCGCCGAGCCCGACCTCCATATGACGATCCAGAAGATCGACCCCCGCGACGGCGACGGACGGCGCCTCGATGCCGAGCGCCTGCTGCACGCCGCGCCGGTTCTTCAGAAGGCGCTCTCCCGTGTGGCGCCGATCAGCATCGAGATCGGCCCGCCCCGCGCGTCCGCATCCGCCCACCGATGTGTGGCCGGAGGACGAACTGCACCAGCTCTACGTGGGCGTCCGGGCCGGACTCGGCGCCGCCGGACTGACCCTGCCCAAGGCCGGCAACTGGTCGCCACCTTCGCGACGCAGACCGACCGCAACCGGGCGGAGCTGGGCCGCGCGCACCTCGATGCCATCTTCGTCCACAACCCCGAACACACCACACTGCCCCCCGACGCCCTCCACGTCGTTCTGCGGGAAGCGTTCGCCGTGCTGGAGGCCGAAGCCGCCGCCGGGCACATCGGCGCCTACGGCATCGCCACCTGGCACGGCTTCATCGAGCACCTGTTCACCGTCGAGATCCTCGACCGCCTGGCCACCGAAGCGGCCGGCAGTGCCGCTCACCACCTCCGCGTCATCCAGCTTCCCGTCAGCCTCGTCCTGGACATCGCCCTCGCTCAGGCTCTGGACCACGATGGGCCGATCGCGGAAGCCGCCGCCCATGGTTGGTCCGTGCACGCCTCTGCGCCCCTGCACGGCGGCGAACTCCCCGGCCTGGCCACCCCGGAACTCGCCGCCCTGCTGCGCAGCGGGCTGTCCACCGCCCAAGCGTGCCTGCTGGCCGCCGCCTCCTGCCCAGGCGTCTCAAAAGTCCTGCTGTCCGCCTCCACTGCGGCACACTGGGACGCCGCACGCGCCGCGCTCGCCGAGCCGCCCATCCCAGCAGATGCCCTGCGGAAGGTCCTCGATGTACTCGCCCCCCACCAGCCTTGCTGACGAACAGCGCATCCTCGCCGCCCAGCCCCGGGCTGCCGAGGCCCTGGAGGTGACCGTCAGCGGGCCGCGCCGCTGGGGCTACGCCGGCCGTTCCCTGGGACAGCAAGCCCACCACCTCCGCCACGGCGCGTGCTGGCTGCGGCTGATCTCCGCCCCAGTCGACAAAGCACACGGAAAGCTCTGGGACGGCACCCGCCTCGCGGCAGCTACCTTCCCCGACGTGCGCCGCCCCGCCCTGCACGGCATCCATGACCTCGTCCGGGAGGACACCGCCTACCGCGCCGAACTCAGCGCACTGGTCACCTCCCCGGTCTGCTCACCCGACCCCGTCCTGCGCACCGAACTCGCCCTGCCTGACACCTGGTGGAAGAGCCTGCGCGCGGACCTCGACACCATCGCCGCCACTCCCACCGACCGCACCGCCGTACGGCAGGAGTGGATCAACCGGGCCGTACCTCAGTTCACCGGCCGTCCCGCACCGGTCATCGAGCACTGGGCGACGGCCCATGGTGACCTCCAGTGGGCCAACCTCACAGCCGACGGCCCCACCCTCCTGGACTTCGAGGGCTTCGGGACCGCGCCCCTGGGATACGACTGCGCCCTGCTGTACGTCTACTCGCTGCTCGCCCCTCGCTCTGCGGACCAAGTCCTCGCACAATTCCCTGTGTTGACCAGCGAAGCGGGCCGAGAAGCGCTTCTCATCGTCGCGGCGGACCTCCTTCAGTCCTGCTCGCGCGGCGACCACCCGGAACTTGCCGAGCCCCTCCGGACACTCACAGCAACCCTGGGGTGAGCGGACCCAGCTTCCTGAATCGGCCTACCCGGCACCGTGTCCACGCGCTCCGGGTACCGGTCTGCGGTCGACAGTGTGCTGTCGGGTAGCGCCTTTCGTTACCTCTACAGCCCGCCATCAGCATCGGGAAGCCTCCCGTGTTCCGTCACCACGACGCCTGCTGATCGTCTACCGTCTGGAGGAGTTCACGAGGCGTACCTCCGGGATGCCCCGCAGCACGGGCCCCGTGGCGGCTCGTTCAGGTGAGCTGGTTGACGGGTGCGAAGGAGAAGCTGCTAATGATGACGTTGACCCGTGAAGCCGACTTCAACGCGATCCACACCCAGTCGACTCTGCCGTCCTGGCACATGTGCCACCCGCCCCACCAGCATCGCTGGACGGTGCGGCTGGAGATAGCCGCCGCCGACAACCTGACCGCAGACGAGTCGGTCGCGGTGCACACCGCATTCGCCGAGTTCGACGCCTGGATCGACGCGTACCTGCACCAGCAGAATCTGAACACGCTGGACGATTCGCTGGCGCAGAACTGCGGGGCGTGGCAGCTGGGCAAGTGGATCTTCACCATCTGGGCGGGCAGGGTCCCGCATCTGGCTGCGGTGCACGTGCAGGGCCCGACGCGTGCCCATGCGCTCGACCGGGGCGAGCGGCTGGTCGTCACCTACCGTCCCCAGGACGACGCAGCCCACGGCCGCTTCGCGCTGGAGAACGACAACATCCGGGCCGCCGGAGTCGACGTGTCCTGGGAGGAGTTCTGGTCCGGTCCCGACGGGGCCAGGACCGTGGAGATGGTCAAACACGTCACGGTGCACTTCGCCGAAGGCCATCAGCCCTACACCCGCCGGCGTGCGGGCAACGTCCTGTCCGAGTGCACCGCCCCGGGCGACCAGTTGCTGCGCGTGGAGCGGCTCACCATCGAATACCGCTATGCCGCCGAGCACACGTTCCACGGCACATGGCTGCCCGCGGAGTGGTGGGCCTACGCCACCCTCGCCACGACCGTGCACGCGGACGAGTCTGGCCAGGTCATCGAGCCGCACCGCGAGCAGACCCTGTACACGCTGGGCTCGAAAGACCTTCCCTCCTGGGTGACATCGCTGCAGCGGACCCACCTGCCTGCCCTGGACGAGCTGCCGCCACCGCCCGAAGCCGCCCGCTCCTGAGCAGTGTGCGAGATAGCGGCGGCCAGGCGTCCGGAGGCGCCTGCTGCTGCGGACGGGCAATCAGTCCGCAGACATCCGCGCGGTAGCGCCGCCTGTGATCGTCGCCCCGTTGTGTCACGCCAGCAGGTCAGCGGTAAAACGGGACAGGTGGCGCGGGTCAGAGCGTTCGCCGCAGGCGCTGCTGGTGACGGGGAGGTCCCCCTCGACGGCCACCGCAGCGCCGATGGGCACTCCGGCGTATGCAAGGGCGTTGCGTACGCGCCGGACCTCCAGCCGGTCGTGGGCCGTGGTGTGTCCCTCGGCGCACACAAAGGTGACCTCGGGGCCGTCCACCCGCAGGACGCCGCCCTCGCTTCCGGTACAGGTGTCGCATTTGACCGGTCGGATGGCGCGGGCAGTGACGATCTGGACGTAGCGGCTGACCAGGACCGTCAGAGTGCTGAGGGAGGGCAGCGGTACCGGCGTCTGCCGGATGTCGGCTTCGTCCAAGGAGCTGATCACGTCGTGCAGTCCGCGCACGGCCGTCCACAGCACCGGGGGCTGTCCCGGTGCGTCGCCCATCGGCTCGCCCGGCGCCTCCAGCCAGCTGCTCAGATTCCTCCACAGCCTGTCCAGCGGGCCGGAGCCGTCACCGACGCCCAGAACGCCGGCGCTTTGTCCCGCCGCCTCGATCCGCCGGCTCAGCTCCTCCGGCTCCCTGCCCTGGGCGCGCAGGTACTCGGCCGTGACGGCCAGGGGGATGGACTGCGGGGGTTCCTCACGCTCGACCGACAGGGTGAGCAGGACAAAGGAGAGTGCCCCGATGTCGCCGGGGCGGTCATCCCAGGTGGGCGCGAGAAGCTGGGCGGCGCGTGCCACGGCGGCCCGCCACACGTCCGGCGCCGTCGTGGGCAGCAGGTAGGCCATCTCGTCCGGCAGCGTCCGTGGAGGCAGGGCAACCGTCATACGGCGACTCCAAGCAGGTACGGGGAAGGGTCAACGGGGCGCCGGGGTGTGCGGGTTCGCCAACTGGTCGAGACTACCGCGTGAACGCGCGCCCGCGCTGGGCTCCATGGCGGCACCTGTGCCCAGCATGATGCCCTCTGACACCTCTCCCATCTCCCGGGCGAGCGTCGCCTCTGAATGTGTCACCGGATCCCGCCGACGGAAGCGCGCGGGTTCCAGGAATCCGAGGCTCGTAGGAGTGAGAACTCGCACGTGGGAGGTATGGATTCAGGGTAATGGCATGCGAGTTCGGCTGTGGGTGCTTAGCGTGGATCTCCGCGATCAGTGCCAGTTGCTCAGGGAGAGTGGGCGGTGGGGTGGACACGAACAGCGTCCGAGGTATTGCACCGCGGACCTTTCATCGCCCTGAATCGCGACTCGGTCATCCGGCCGGACGGTAGCCCCGGCACCTACGAACATGCAAGCGTCGATGACGGAGTCCGCATCGTGGCCCTCGATGACGAAGGACGAATCGCCCTTGTCGAGGACGACTTCTATCTCCAGGAGCGTCGCGTCCTCCATCTTCCTGGGGGTGGCGTCGGTGGTCAGAATCCACACGTGGCGGCCGTCCGGGAACTGGAAGAGGAGACCGGCCTGGTCGCGAGGGAGACACGTCTGCTGGGCGTAATCGACCCGCTCCCCGCGATCACGGGTGCACGAACACATCTCTACCTAGCCACGGGTCTTCGGCCGGGCCGCATTCACCGCGACGCGACCGAGATCGGGATGGCGGTGCAGCGCTGGAAACTGGACGACGCCGTCGAGGCGGTTCGATCCGGCAGGATCACCGAGGCTGGGAGTGTGGTCGCCCTCCTCCTGGCCGATCACTCACGGGCATAGGCTGAGTGGCGTGAACGAGGTCTGGTTGGAGATCAACGAATGACCGCCACAGCCACCCACGTCTACGTGGTGACGCACAGCGCTACCCAGGTCGGGAAGGTCGGGATCGCCGACCTCGACTCGTCGCGGATCGCCCAGCACCGGAGCAAGGGGTGGCACCTGTACCGCGCCGTGCTGCTCCCCTCCCGGGAGCCCGCACGGCAGGTGGAACGGTCCGTCCTTCGGCAGCTCAAAGCCGACGGGGTGAGCGCGCACATGCCGGCAGAGCGCATGCCACAAGGCGGCCAGAGCGAAACCGTGAACCTCGACGAGGTGTCAGCAGCGGAACTGTGGAAGCGGGTGGTCGCGGCGGTCGGCGATGTGCAAGCTCAGGCGGACATGTCCCGCGTTGTGCTGTTCCTCGCCCGCATGGAGGGCGCCCGTGTTCTGGTCGTCGGGACGGACGAGCCGCTCGGGCCGTCCAAGGGGAGCCCCGAGTGCGCCGTCGGCGAGGAACTCGCCGACGGCGGATGGCTGGTGTACGCGGCGAACATGACCGCCGCCGAGTCGGACACCGCGCTGCGCGGTCTCAGAAGATGGGCAGCCACCGCCGGTGTGACCGAATCCGAGGCGATGCGCACGGCACACTGGCCAGTGCCGCTGCTTCGCAACACCTACATGCTGAACGGCCCAGCGGACGAGGAGTTCCGTCAGCGCGCATAGCGGTCGGGGTGCCGCTCTACCCACTCTTCGCATGACGGTACGTCGCCAACCGCGTGGATGACCGTGGGCAGGACGGCGTTCCTGCACGTGGGCTTCGGTGATCGGCGGTTTTCGGTAGTCGGAGGCGGCCCGTGATCTTCTGCCGCTTGGTGCCCCGGGCTCGCTTCCCAGGGCCGGCGATGTAGCTGTCCAAGTGGCGCGGGGTGATCCGCCACGACGCCAGCGCATAATAGTCGCACAGCTCGATGACCGGCTTGATCAGCTGGTCGAGTGTGCTCGGGGCCGTGCAGGCGGCCACCGGACGTGGGCCGGGCATCGTGGGGTGTCGGGGCGCTCACCCGCGGTCCGCGTTGCTGGTGCGCCGGCTCAGGGTGACCGGGACCGGGGTTCCGGTCGTCGGGGAGGGCCGGCAGACGATGCCGTAGTCGCGGGCGAAGGCGTTGGCCTCGGCTTCCGAGTTGGTCAGCCGGTGCAGGTGGAGGGCATAGGCGACCGACGTGATCTGCTGCTGGGTCAGGCACAGCCACCAGCGGTTGTCGCTGCGGCTGAACGGTGCGGTGCGCACACGCTCGGCGAGCCCCTCCGCCGGCCCCGTGGCCAGGGCATGGGCGAGACGGACAAAGACCCGTACCGCGTCCATCTGGGCCGGGCGCAGCTCCACGAGCTGTTCTCCGGGCCCGGGTTCAGGCGCACCGAAGGGCTGCGGCGGGCCAGCGTGGGCGTAGGTGTGCACGTCACGGCCGCTGGAGGTCAGCCTCGCTGCCCAGCGCACGGGCCGGGACAAGCGAGCGGACAGTTCCGCTCGGACCTCTCGGTCCGCCAGTTCCACCAGCCCCTCGTTCACCAGCGCCACCACACGCTGCTGGTCCTGAACGGGTACACCGTCCACGACCCACGTCTCGCCCGCGGCCTGCTCGTGCTCCCACAGCAGGTCCAGCAGCGCGATCCGTTTCTCGGAGTGCCTCAAGACGTCCCCCTGTTCGGTCTCGATCGGCAGCGGGCGAGTTCATCGTCCCTGTCCATGGCTCGTGTTGCAGTGTTTCCCTTTACCGTCACTCCGGTGATCGAGCACGAGGCGGTACGCACGCCGCCACTCCGCGACCGGGGTCGATGTCACGCTGAAGGGTCTCTAACCATCGGCGACCGGCACCCTGGTCGGCGACGGCGGCAGCGTTGCCTGCCATAGCTCCGCCGAACCTGGAGGGCGAGGGGCCTCAGCCGACCAGACCGCGGCCTGCACCGCGGCCCGGGCCACGTGGGAGTATGCGGCAGGAAGACAGCGTGAACTCGTCGGCTTGAGGAAGGCTCGGCATGACAGGGCAGTGGGGTCTGGCGGTCGCCAGGGCGCAGCAACTGGCGTCTGCCGCCTTGACCGTCTTTGACAACAACAACTGGGAGGACACCGGTACCCGCAACGTGCTGGCCATCGCCCTTGCCGCACTGGGCCGCCAGAGGACAGGCGGCGTGGAGGCGGTGACATCCGGATCGCTGCTGTGGCATCTCTCGCGCCTGGACGGCGGTGTCCGGGAGCTCGCCATTCCCCTGGTCGGCGAGGACCTGGCCCTGGCCACGGACACCGATCCCACCACGGTGGACAACAGTGATCCGGTGATCGCCACTTGGCTGTGGCTGACCCGCACCTGGCCCGCCGACCCCCACCGCCCTGACTCGAAGCAGAGGTGGGGCGGCATGACACGCGGCGTCGCACGCGGTTCGGCGGAACCGGCCGTCGTGGTCTGCCACGGCAGGGCCGTGCACGCCGTCTGCCACGCCCTGGAGGAAGAGCTGCACCGCTCCCTGCCTGCCGGCACCCAAGTGCAGGGCGTCGGCGGGGAGTTCGACGGCGTCACCGGCTCCGTGATCGCCCCGGCCTGGTACTTCGACGACGAACGCCGAGACCTGTCCGGCGGCCCCCTGCCGCACGGATACCACGTCCAGCTGACCCAGCCCGACGCCGACGACACGGTGGACGTCATCTGGCGCACCGCGGCGCTGCAGGTCGTCCTGGACGAAGAGGCGTGGGAAGAAACCCACCACAGCGCCTACGGGCTGGACGCCTGGACACGGGCCGAGCGCCAAACATGGGAACTGTGCCAACGGCACCTCGACTACCACGTCGACGACCTCGACCTGTACGCCTCCGGCACCGCCTCCACCCCCGAGGCCATCAGTGAGCGTGAGCTCACGTGGCTGCCGGCCAACCGGATCCTGGCGCTGGCCGTGTGGCGCGCGGCACGCCAGGAAGGGCTGCTGGTCGACGACGTGGACCTGGCCCGAACCCTGTGGTGGCTGGGCGGGGCCCTGCACGAGCGCCTGTTCGCCGACCCTCTGCCGGTCTGCAACCCCGATGTCGTTGACCTCTCCTGGCAGGAGCTGAGCGAGGAGCACGAACTGCTGGAGGCGGCCCGGGGGATAGCGACCTGGCATCTGCTCCGCGACCTGCACGAGAGCCGCCCGTTGCGCGACACCGCGGACCCCACCAGTCTTCAGCCGCCGCCCCTGCTGCTCGGCGCCCGCTGCCGGGACCTGACGTCCGGGCCGTTCCGCGACGAGCGCCCGCCGCGGTGGCAGCCCGCCGTCGATTACGCCGCCGAGGCCGTCACCGGCGCCCTGCGCCAACTGCACGCTGGAGTGTGGGAGCCCCAGGCCCAGGCGCGGCAGGCCGCGGCCGAGCTGCTGCCCACGCTCCAGGCGCCGCCCGACACCCCCGAACTGCCCGCCCACGTCCAGGGGCCGGCCTGGATCCAGCGCGCTATGCGGATCGGGCACCTCCGCGCCACGCTCCGGACCGTCCAGGACCACCACAAGGGTGAGACCGAACTCGACGTCGGTCCCGGTCAGCCGCTCGGCCTGGCGATCGGCACAGTCTGGAACGCCCTGGACGACAGCACTCGGGCCCTTTCCGGTCTTGAAGCGGTGTGGGCACAGCGGCAGCACGACGTGGCCCGGTGGGAACGCATCCACATCCCTCTCACGATGCGTGCGTACATCCGCGCCCTGGAAGACCTCACCTCCGCCCTGGGCACCCTGTGCCTCGATCTGTGCACCGGTCGCGCCAGCCACTAGACGTACCGCCCGGCCAGACACCCTGACGCCGGCGGGCGTCAGGGTGCTCAACCTCCTCTGATGGGGATTCTTGAAAACGACCAGGGCTGCTCGTCGCCCCACTCGCTCCGGCGTTCAACGAAGTGGGGAGTTTCAGCGAGCGAGGCGCGCGTTGTCGACCGGGGCCGCCCGCTCGTGGAGTGTGCGGGCCGTGCCGGCCGGTCAAGGGCGCCTGCGGCGGCACTACGCGCTGGCCTCCGGCCACTCTGGACAGTCCGTCCCGCCCCTGGACCTGGCTCGGGTACCGCCGAGATACGGGTCAAAGGGGCAATCAGTGGATCTTGAACGCGGAAAGTCCCAGGTCACGGCGCTGGTCCGAGCGTCGGGGCATCACAGCCTCGACGCTCGGTGGCGACCGATCAAGTCTGGAGCCAGAGCTCCAGCGCAAGGCGCAGGACGACCTTCACCACCTGCCACGCGATCCACCTGCTGGCAGCCTTCGCCGCATTGTGCCGCAGCTCCTTGTCGCGCCAGGCGGCCGTGAACTTGTTCATCGTGTCCCCTCCTTGAGGTCGACCCGTGTGGTCGATAGCCCCAGGAAGCCGGTCGGATGTGCATCTCGTCGTCGGCTGAACCCCGCTGAACGGGGTGTTCAGCCAGGTCAGACCTGGTGGAATTGCCGTTCAACGAACGTTCGGACTGAACAGGGGGGCGCATGAGTGACACGCCGGCGGTTGATCGGCTCGCCACCACGCTGAAGCAGCTCTTGGAAGTGACAGGCCTGTCACGGGGGCAGATCGAGACCTACGGGAAGACACAGACGCCGCCGGTGAATCTGGGTAAGAGCAAGACCAGCCCGTGGTTCAACGGGAAGTCCGTGCCGGAGCCCGGGCGGCCGTTCAACACCTTGGTTGGGTTCCTTGAGGACCAGGCCTTCCGAAAGGTCGGGCGTCCGAAGCAGGGGGTGGGCAGGTGGGAGCTGCTGCGCAAGGCGGCGGCTGAGGAGCGTCGCTTCCTGCCATCGGGCTCGGACGACACTGCGCCTCCGCCGCAGACCGTCGTGAATGGCGCTTCTGTCGCACCGTCCGGTCCGCCGTCTGACTCCGACCGGCTCAAGGCGGGCCGGTTGCTAGATCTGCTGCCTCCTGACGGGCCTTGGAACGCCTGGCTTCGCAAGGCAGCAACTCTGTTCCGGGTGCCCCTCTCGGTGAGCCACGTCGTTTGTGACGCCTATGAGGCGCTGGACGGTGACGTGTTCGACTACGTCGATCCGGCCGTGCAGGAGGCCCACAAGGTCGTCCTGGTTCGTCTGGAGGCGTTCTACGACGAGCTGAACGGCATGCACGATGTCTCCGATGAAGGCCGGCCGTTCCTGGAGATGAGCTACCCGGGCACCACGGCCGAGCGCAACGAGCTCAACCGGCAGGCATGCCAAGCCCGGGATGAGTTCCTGAGCGCGTACAGGATTCTGGTGAATCTGCTGAATGCCCGGGCTCTGCTTCCGTCTGGGAGCCCTGCCGCGCAGGACGTCGGTTCCCCTGGCGGAGAGGCTGGCAAGCCGGACATCGGCGTGGAGCTGCTGGCCGGGTGCACGCTGGAGGCTGGCGGGATCATCAGCGTTCCCGTGGGGCTCGCAGGCCAGGAGGGGCGACGGGGCTTCTCCGAGCCGTATTACCTCGTTGTGAGGGCCGCCAACCGTGGTGTCCACGAGGTGCAGATCGAGGACGTACGCATCGAGGTCGACTACGGGGGCGGAGCCCCCGCGCTGTACCTCTTCCCTCCCGACGGGCCTGGACGGAAGGTCCAGCTGCCTTTCAGGCTGAGCAGCCATTCGGGTGGGCAGGTGCTTGCCAACGCGGCGGAACTGGGGCACGCGGTCGCTCAGGTTGGTCGGGAGCATCGGGCGCTTCCGCAGCGTGTGAGGCCCGTGGCGCGGACCGGGTCGGGCATTAACTACGAAGGAGCATGGATCGCTCTGGAGGATGTCAGCCCGTTTCTTCTGAAGGCACTGGGCGGCGGCGCAAGGTAGGCGTTTGAGGGCGGGGCGTTGAGCAGGGAGAACACGGTTCCTGCTTCGTATCTGGCCCAGAAACCTGCGAGAGACCTACGGTCGTGACCTGGGACTTTCCGCGTTCAAGATCCACTGATTTCCCCTTTTGACCCGCATCTCGGCGATACCCGTGGCTGGCTATCGGGCGGCCCCTCCCGTGTGGCGCCCGTCCGCAGGTCAGGTGCCCTGTGGGTGGGGAGATCCACTGAGCAGGTGTGGGGCCACCCCGAGCAAGGGGTGGGGACTTTCAAATATCCCCATCACCTCAGGGGCTCGCCCGTCCGATAGCACGTCAAGGGGGAGGATTACAGTGGAGTACACGAACCGCGAGGGAGGCAACGGCACTTGGACGACGGATACAGCGAGCCGGAACCGTCCGCGCCCGCCCCGGCCGCTGCCGAGACCGCATGGCGGTTCACCGCTCCGCGTCTGATCCTCGTCGAGTGGCGTGACACCCACACCGACTGGCACAACAGGGTCATGGCCGACGAATTGTTCGCGCCGTCCAACTCCTACCTGCCCCACCGAGGGGTCGAGGCACTCGCCTGCCCCTGCGGCAACTACAAGCAGCTCACCATCATCGGCACCTGGGGCGGGCCACTGACCCTACAATGCCCCTGTTCCAGCCCCTTCCAGGCGATCTCCAACGCACCCTGGGCCGTGAACCTGCTCAAGCGGCTCATCCTGTGGCACACCGACGCCACCTCGGAACTGCGCCACCTCAACGACCTCATCATCGAGCAGCACACGGCCCACCAGATCTACCGGGACCGGGTCACCGACCTCGTCGACAACAATGCCGCCACCAGCACGAGCCACGACCTGCGCGCCCTGATCCACGCGCCCATCCCGGACAGCCACCTGCAGCCCCTGGCCCGCGCGGTAACGCGACGCGAAGAACGGAAAACCCGCGACATGCGGCTGCGGCAGGCACTGAGGGAGGTACGCCTGACACCCGAGAGCGAACGCCCGCGCTACGCTGGCGGCCCCCTCACCTGCTATCTGATCCGCGCGATGACCGCTCTCGCCGACGCGGACGACCGCGACCTGATACTCACGGACGACGGCCGCCGCCTCCTGGACACCATCGAGGGCGTGACCGCGGATGTCCTGGCACAGAATCCAGGATCGGGCCCGGCACCCTGATCCGGTCCAGATGCCCGTCTGACGGACGATCCCACCTAGCGAAGCGCCCTCATGTCGACGTCTGTTTCCCGCCGCTCAGCATCCGACTGGTTCCCCGACGTGTCGACGTCGGACAAGATCCGGTCATGATGTTGGGAGCCGAGGGGATGCGGGGCTCTCTTAGTAGTCGCCTCGCCGGCCGCGTCGCCACGCCCAGAGCGCACCGAGAGCAGCCACCCCCATGGCCCCGAGGGCGGCACCGGTCCCTCCGGGTGCGCCAACGACCTTCGACGCGGCAAGCACCCCGGACACAATGAGCAAGTAGGGCAGGAGGAAGAGGACGGTACGGCCGAGACGGATGGGATCCATAGGCCAAGTATCCCTATTTGTCTGCTACTTGGCCAGAGCGATTCTCTCGGCCCGCCGGTATATGGTCCGCACCGCCGCCTCGCTGTCCGGGAACTCGACGTCCCTGAGGAACCTGACCATGTAGGGGACTGATTCCGTTGCTTCGGAGGGTTCAAGTCGTCGCCAGCAGCCGATTGCGTTGCCGACGGCGCGGACGGTGGTGCTGTGCCGGGGCCCGAGGTGGAGGTGCCAGGCCCGAGCCATGAAGGCCCAACTCTTGAGGCCGTATTGGAAGTCCTGGTTGAGCCAGGCAATGTCGGCGCGTACGAGGCCGGCGGCCAGGGTGTAGAGGTGGTTCGCGCCGAACTGGGCGGACAGCTCTGCGAGAAGGTGATCGGCGGCGTGTCCGGCTTCGGCAAAGAGGTTTCGGTTGGCGGTGGCGCAGACGGAAGCGAGCTGTCCGCGGTAGGGCTCGGGCAGCGGTTCGTATGGCCGCTCGGGCGGGACGGGGTCCACCGCGCGCGACGTCGGTGGCGGCAGACGCGTCGGCGACGCCGCTGCCTGGGGCTGGCTTAGTGCGGCAGCGACCGGAGCGTTGCTGTCCAAGGGGTGACTGGTGCCGTCGGCGTCGACCTGGATCGTGGTGGTGTACTGCGCCTGCTCGTCCTGGATCACTGCAAGGATCGGCGTCTCCAGTGCGGCAGCCTCCATTTGGAGGTGCGCCAGGACAGCGTCGTTCAGCAGGACGCCGGGGGGCGACGTGAAGTACTCCTCGTCTATGAAGCAGATCCCGTCGGGTGTGATCCGGATTTGCACCGCGTCTGGAGAGATGTCACTCACTGCTGGTCCACCTGCTTGCCGGGGAGGAGGGGAATGGTGCTGATTCCGCCGGCGCTCGGGAAGCTCGGTTCGGCCCACCCGCGATACCGCAGACGCCAAGCACCGTCGGTGAGCTCTTTCCGCGAGACGATGGCGATCTTGCCTTGGCGGGGGTAGTCGTCCCCTATGTCGTTGCTGGCCAGCTGGTCGTTGCCCAGGTAGAGGGCGACGTGCCCCGCCGAGCTGCCGGTGTCGTAGAACAGCAGCGCTCCTGCTGGCGGTGACATATCGCCCGGGTGCGCGAGTCCGGCGTCGACGAGCCGGTTCCAGTGGACGTTGGCTGTCGCAGACCCGGATGAGCCCCAACCGTAAGCCTGGGCTACGAAGTTGTCGCACATCCGGTACCAGCCCGTCTTGCCCGCTTCGTTCCGGGCGCCGGCGATAGCCTGGGCGGCGGTGCGAGGATTCTTGGCCTTGAACGTTGCCTTGGGGTCCGCGCCGCCTGTGGCGGCCGGGTCGTCACAGCCCGTGCTGATCGAGGTGACGGCGTGAGCCCCCCAGGTTTTGGCGACGAGTGAGCCGGCTGCGGACTCCCACTTGGCGTATTCGTTGCGGTACTTCTCGGCGGGACGCTGGATGCTTGCGGCGACTTTGGTGAGGGCCTTCTCCTGCCAGTTGTCGATTTCGACGAGGTGGTCGTAGAACTGCCCGGACGCGTAGACCGGGTCGGTGAGTTCACTGACGGTTCCCCAGCCTTGGGAGGGCCGTTGCTGGAAGAGACCCACGCTGTCCGCGTGGCCGTGGTACATGTTGTTGAGGGTGCTTTCCTGCATGGCCACGGCCACGGCGATGACCGCGGCACGGGGCGCTAGGTGCTGGGAACGGGCGACGTTGGTGATGGTGCTGGCATTGCGCACCTGCCGAGGGGTCCATTTGGCACTGTTCTGTGCGCCTTGGGGATGCAGCGGAACCGTCACCTGGGTGGCGCCTGCATCCTGTTCGCCGTCGAACTCCGGCTCCTCGCCTCCCACGCCGACTCCGCTTTCCCCGTTGCCGACCGGCTGAAGACCGTTCTGGCAGGTATTGGCGTTGGCCTGGGTCGTGGCACCGCTGACCGCGAGCACGCAGAGAGAGAGCACCGAGACACCTGCCGCGGTGACGCCTATGGCGGCCTTCCCGATCCCGTTCATCCTCACCTCAGTCATAAACATTTGTAGATGACAGAAGGTCAGTGAACAGCAAGGGTGCCGGAACGGCTACTCATTCCAGGCTGCTTCGTGTTGGCATCCGACTGTGATCCGCCGGGCGGAGGGCGTCGGCGGACCACCGCCCATCGGGCGGCGGTCGAGGTGGCAGAGGTGTCACCGCGCACTCCAATGGGTGCCCATTGGCTGGCGGATGTGGGTCGATGAGCTGCAACTATGTGACTTCTCATCGGGGCTGGCCAGGTCGGGGGGATGCTGCTGATTCATGTCGAGCGGCAGGGGCGGGGTGCATGGTCGTGCCGCTCCAGGGTCCCGCAAACAGGTCTCTCATTCTGTAAACGCTTGTTGTCAACTTTGTATGTATGTACCTTTCACCGTCATGGCTCGGTTTCGGGCCGGTCTCCGTGACGAGGGTGGAAGGGAGTCGGGGGATGCCCGTTTCACAACACCTGGCGGATCTCGCGGCGAGTGGTGACATCGGCACCCTCGTGAACGGGCTGTCCCCGGACTGGGGCCCATTCGGGAAGCTCGGCAAGGTGGGGCGGACGGTGATCCAGGCCCTCATGGCCGGCGTCATTCTGATCCTGCTGGGCCGCGCGATCCTCGGCGCAGTGCACATGAAGGTCGGTGAGGGCCAGCACGACGTAGCCCAGGTCAGCAAGGGCAAGAAGGACATCGCCGGGAGCCTGGTCGGAGCCTTCGTCGTCGCCTCGATAGGGACGATCTTCACTATCGTGTACGGGATGGGCATCTGAGATGGCCTCCCAGAGCGCCCCGCGGAAGGGCACACGTGTCCTGGTCGACGAGACGCCGACGGAACCGACCGGCGGAAAGCCCTGGTGGCGGGGGATGGCCATCGCCGGAGGGATCTTCCTCGCGGTGCTCGTCCTCGCTGTGTTCATGGGCTTGTCCGGCGGCAGCAGCGGATCCGATTCCGGCAATTCGTCGGCCGGCCAGAGCCAGACCGCCCCGGTGCAGCAGAACGGCACCGGAGGAGACCCCAAGAGCACAGCCAGGAAGCTGGTCAGCGGTGTCCCGGTGGGCTACTCCCACAACCAGGCCGGTGCCGTGCAGGCCGCGATCAACTATCAGGTGGCCCGATCGTCCGCCGCGTACTTCACCGACGAGAAGGTCCGCCACCAGACCCTCACCGCGATGATGACCAGCCAGGCTCTGGACCGGCAGATCCGCAACGACGACAACGGGATGCGGCAGGTCCTCACCTCGCTGGGCGTCACCAGCGGCAACGAGGACGCGCTGGTCGCACGTGGTGCGGCGATGGGCACCCGGGTCACCACGTACACCGATCAGGTGGCCACCGTCGACGTGTGGATGACCGGTCTCGTCGGCGTCACGGACAACAACGCTCCGATGCCCGTCTCGGCGTCCTGGACCACGTACACGCTGACGCTTCAGTGGCAGTCCGGTGACTGGAAGCTGTCCGCGATCACGTCGGTCAACGGTCCGACCCCCTTGGACGCCGGAAGCGACAGTCCTACCAGCGTCGACGAGTTCCGCACGGCAGATCGGGAGTTCAATGCGCCCCCGTATGTCGGCTGAGACCCAGCAGCGGGTGCGGAGCCGCCTCGTCTGGATCACCGGGCTGACGGCCACGCTCAGCATCATGCTTGCCCCGGGCCAGGCCCAGGCGAACGACTTCTCCGACTGGTCCTGCAAGAACATCCCGTTCGCGGACAAGGTCTGCAACGTCGTCGAGAAGACGAACCAGGCGATCGACTTCGCGAGCGACCCCCTGGGCTATATCGCCCAGTTCTTCAACAACGCCGTGACCAGCCTCTTCACCCAGATGATGAAGGCGTTGGGGTCGACCACCCGGATCGACTGGCAGGATCCCGGGTTTCTCCGCACCTACACCATGGCGTTCGCCGCCTCCACGGTGCTGACCGTGATCCTGTGGCTGGTCGCCGTGGCCAAGCGGGCGATTCAGGGAGTTTCGCCGCTCCAGGCGCTCGGGGAGTCGATCGGTTTCCTCCTCATGTCGGTGCTGGTCTCCGCCTTCGCGCCGCTGGCGGTCGCCTACGTCGTGCGGGTCTTCGACGAGGCCGCGGAGGCGATGCTCAAGCCGGTGGCGGGAGACGCCGCCGACATGGTCGTCGCCGTCACGACGGCGATGCTCGCGCTGATGGCGATACCCGGCGGCGCGATCATCGTGATCTTCTTCTGCCTGGCGCTGCTGGCGGCCGTGGCCGGCGTGTGGCTGGAGCTCATCGTCCGCAACGCGCTGATCCTGTCCGGCTTGGTGTTCGGTCCGACCGTTTTCAGCGGTCTGGTCGACCGTGACCTGTGGGGGCACACCAAACGTTGGTGCGGCGTGATGGCGGCGATCATCGCATCGAAGTACGTCACTTTTACCGTCCTCGCGCTCGCCACCGGCACGCTCGCGTCCGACTCGCCGAATCCCAGCCTCGCGCAGTCCTTCGCCACCGTGTTCACCGCGCTCGCGCTGCTGTTCCTCGCCCTCTACATGCCCTTCCAGCTCTCGAAGTTCCTGCCCGCGTTCGGCGACGAGGTGCGCGACATGTACGCGGCCCGCGACGAACTCAAAGGCCGGGCCAAGGACGTCGGCAGCCAGGTGGGCGACTCCTACGGCGAGCTGAAGTCACGCATAGGCGGCGGTGGTGACGGCGGCGGATCCAGCGACGACGGCGACAGCGGGGAGACCGAGGCTGCGGACGGTGATGCCCTGAGCGGTGGCGGCGGCGAGGAGGCGGCCGAGTCGGGGGCGGCCGAGGGAGCAGCCGCCGCGACCGGTGTCGGTGCGGCGGCCGTGGCCGCGAAGAAAGGGGTCGACAAGACCAAGGACGAGGCCGAAGCCGCAGTGGAGCGCGGTGTCGACGGGGCAACCGCCGGTCTCGACTCCGATGGTTCCTCCGCCGGCTCGTCGGCGGGCGGCGACTCCGACGGCAACAGCGCTCACACCCCGGGCGGGGCTCCCGACGCCGCAGTCCCGGACAGCGGGACGGCCGGTGGGGGGCCGGTGGACGAGGCAGGCCCGCAGTCCTGGCCGCCGCCCGAGCCCCTGGACGAGCCGGAACCCCCGCCGCCGGACGAGGAGATGCGCTGATGCCCGTCCCCATCGCATGCCCAGGAGTAGTCGTGGCTCGTACCTTCACCTACCCGCGACCGAGGCCGCGCGGCCTGCTCGGCCGGAAGCTCGAAGCCGACGAGCAGCTCGTCTTGGGAGCCGGTTTCGTCGGCGGACTCATCTCTGCCTGGATCCTCGGCGGCATCCTGCTGAAGATCGGCGGCTTCGTGCTGATCGCGGGCGCCTGTGCCTGGGCCACGCTGGCGCCGTACCGGGGGCGCACCTACGTCCGGTGGTTCGAGATCAACCGGACCTACAAGAAGCTGCTGCGCGACGGCTCGCTGCTGTACAAGTCCCGGGCGCCGTACGCCGGCCGCTACGCCGACGGCCGCCGTGTCCCCATCGACGTGCCGGTCGGCGTTCCTGGGAACATGCAGTGGATCACGGCCCGTACCGCGTTCGGTGAGATCGCGATCGTGCTTCAGCCGGACGAGCTGATGTTCACCGCTGTGGTCGAGGTCGAAGGCCAGCGTGACTTCGGCAGCCTCGACACCGCCGACAAAGAGGCCCTGATCCGGGCCTACGAGCACCTGCTGAAGACCACGGCCGACAGCGGCGGACGGATCCGCCGCCTTCAGTGGATCAGCAGGGTCATCCCCACCGACCCCAACGCCCACGCCCGGGACGCAGCCGAGCGCCGGGACAAGAACAGCCCGACGGAACTGCAGCAGTCGTACGACGAGCTGATCCAGCGCGTCGCCGTCACCGCGGAAGACCGCCGGCTGCTGCTCGTCGTGGGCATCCCCTACACCCCCGACCTGGTCGCCGAGGCCCGCCGCTACACCACCCTCCACGAGGGCTACGCGATCACGCTCGGACAGGAGATCGAGAGTTTCATCCGGACGCTGGGGCGCGGACAGCTGCGTCACGTCCGCAACCTCGACGAAGCCGGACTGGCCTCCTACCTGCACCACTCCTACGACCCCAGTCACTGGATCGACGACACCGCCGGGATGGACCGGGTCACGTGCTGGCCCGCCGTCCTCGATGCCCGCAACAAGAAGTACATGGCCTCCCGCAGTTGGGAGAGCCCCGAGGACGACTGGTACTCGATGACGGCATGGGTGAAGGAACTCCCCGTCCTCCCGGTCGGCATCAACTTCCTCGCGCCCGTCCTGCTCTACGTCCAGGACATCATCCTGTCGGTGTCCGTGGTCATGGACCTCGTCAGCACGGACCAGGCGATCACCGAGGCGATGGCGGACGCCACCAACGAACTGGGCCAGGCCGACAAAAAGGCCGGACGCATCGAGGACCCGCGCGAGCAGAAGGCCCAGAGCGCATCGATACGCACCATGCGGGACATCGCCGACGGCGCAGCGGGCACACGGCTCGCCGCCTGGATCACCGTCACCTCGCCCACCCTCGATGCCCTGCGCCGGGACGCCGACACGGTCCGCGCCGGCGCCACCCGCGCCGGACTGCGCATGGAGTGGTGCGACACCGAGCACCACCGGGCCTTCGCCAACACCCTGCCCTTCACCGCCGGACTCCTGAAGGAAAGGCGGTAGCGATGCTGGAAATGCTGCGGCACCAGACGCAGACCCGGCGACGGGCCGTCCGCTCGACCACCAGCCACGCCTGCGGCCTCTACCCCGCGGTCGGCGCGGCCGGCATGGACCCCCGCGGCGTGATCATCGGCCGGGAGGCCTACAGCGGCAAGGCCTACATCTACGACCCCTTCATCCTCTACAACCCGCACGCCCGCGTCCGGCTCGCCAGCGGGCACGCGATGATCCTCGGCAAATCCGGCTACGGCAAGTCCGCACTGGAGAAGACCTACGTCCTGCGCCAACTGCGCTTCAAGGAGCGCAACTTCGCGGTCCTGGACGCGCAGGGCGAGGACGGCGCGGGCGAATGGGACGGCATCGCCCGGCAGTTGGGCATCACCCCGATCCGGCTCGTCTACGGCGCCGCCGACGGCGGCGAAGGAGTGCGGATCAACCCACTCGATCCGCGGATCCCCGCCGAGCACCAGTTCAAGGTGCTCACGTCCATGATGGAGATCCTCACCGGCACGCTCACCTCGCAGACCAAGTTCGCCCTGGCCGAGGCCCACAAGAGCGCGATCGCCACCGCCCGCGAGCGGCAGCGCGTGGCGATCCTCTCCGATGTCCTGGACGCCCTCACCGCCCCGCAGCCGACCCTGCTCGGTCAACAGCCGGTCATGCCGCAGGAGTTGACGGAATGGGGCCAGCCGGCCGCCCTGGCTCTGGACTCGTTGTGCAACCCCAGCCGGGACCTGGCGGGCATGTTCGACGGTCCGACGACCGAAGGCATCGACCTCGACGCCCGGTTGATCATCTTCGATCTGACGAGGCTGCCGCGCGAGGGCGAGGCCATGCCGCTGCTGATGGCGGTCATCGGGCCCTGGCTCAGGTTCGGATGGATCAAGCCGGACGACCGGATCAAGAGGACTTTGATCGTCGAGGAGGCCTGGCACATCCTCTCCCACCGGCCGGTCGCGCGCCTCTTCGAGGAACTGGTCCGCTACGGCCGCCGCCTGGGGCTGAGCTTCTGGGCGGTCCTGCACCACCTCGGGGATCTGCTGCTGGAGCAGGCCCCGGAGGCGGCGGCCATCCTCAAGTTGACGGCCACCCGGGTGCTCTACCACATGGACCGGGACGAGGCCGAGACCACCGCCGACTACCTGGGACTTCCCGACTGGGCGCGCAAGGCGCTCGCGGACGGGTCCAACGTGTGCGCGCCCGGACGAGCCATCTGGCAGGTGGGCTCCCGGATCAACCTCGTAGAACATATCCGGACAAAGCTGGAAATACGTCTCACGGACACTAATCGTCGGATGTCCGAGCGACTGCCCGGGTCCGCCGACCGCCACGGTCACGCCTCGGCTCCGATTATCCCCCTCCGCAAGGGGGCTGCGGCATGATGCCGAAGGCGGCCACCCCGAAGACGGCGGCACGCGTGCGCCTCGGGCGGGATGCCGTGTGGATCATCCCGCTGATCGCGGCGTTCGTGCTCACCGCGCTGCTGTGGCTGACCGCGCTGGTGTCCGGAGTCCTGGCGCATGGACGGCCCGCGTCCATCACCTGGGACTCGGCGGGCAAGGCGGTCGTCACTGTCTTCCGGCATCCCGGTGACCCTGCGGCGGCCTGGCCACGGGACGTGGGGGTGGCCGGCTCCGTCGTGTTCTGGCCCACCTTCCTGGTGCTGCTCGCCGCGGCCGTGTGGGGCATGTGGAAGACGTACTGGTGGTGGAAGCGCCGGGGTGCCGACGGGGCCGACGGGATGGCGACCCGGGCTCAGCTGGAGAAGGCCATGGGCGAGCCGCAGGCCCTGTCCCGTGCCGGGTCCCTGCGTCCCACGCTCGCTGAGCAGAACCTCAAGGCCATCTCCATCCGCGACGTCGCCGTCTACATCGGAAGCGCCGACCCCACGGACATCCCTCTGTGGATCACGATCGAGGAATCGATGATCCTGGTCGCCCCGCCCCGCGAGGGAAAGACTTCCCAGATCATCCTCCCGGAGATCCTCGAATTCCGTGGAACGGTCCTTGCCACCAGCAGCAAGACCGACGTGCTCTACAACACCGCACTTCTGCGGCAAGAACACGGTCCCGTCTGGGTCCTGGACCCGACCGGGCTGTCCGGCTGGCCGAATCAGCTGCGCTGGCCGCTCACCGCAGGATGCGAGGAGTACCAGGTCGCGCGAAAGCGGGCCGAGACCCTCGCGGCAACCACCAAAAGTGAAGAAGGGACAAAGAATGGCGGTTATTTCGCGCTCAACGCGAAAACCCTTATTACCTGCTGGCTGCATGCCGCGGCCCTGCACCAGCGTCCGGTCCTCGACGTGCTGACCTGGGCGACCGACCCGGACAACCGCGAGGCCGTCGACCTGCTGGCGGCGAAGGGGAAGCACCTCCTCGCCGCCGCGCTGGCCGGCCAGCACGCGGCGGCCGAGGAGGAACGTTCCGCCACCTGGAGGACCGCGGAGCAGAGTTTCATCGCGCTCTATGACGAGAAGGTCGCCGAGATCTTCGCCCCCCAGGGGGACGTGGAGGTCTTCGACATCGAGACCTACCTCCGGCAGTCGGGAACCCTGTTCCTGATCGGCGAGGACGAAGAAGGAAGCGCCCTCGCTCCGCTGAACGCGGCCTTCGCCAAAGCGATGTTCGACACCGCCAAGAGGGTGGCCGCCCGCAGCCCCAACGGCCGCCTCCCGATTCCGCTCGGCTGTTTCCTGGACGAACTGGCCAACGTCGCGCCGCTGCCGGAAATCCCGAGCCTGATGAGCGTCAGCGGCTCGCAGAACATTTTCATCATGGCCGTGCTTCAGGGCTATGCCCAGGCCGAGGAGCGCTGGGGCGCCCTGGGGGTCAGGAAAATGTTCGCCAGCGGCACCGTGAAGGTGTTCCTGGGCGGTATCAGCGACCCCGAGGAACTGAAGTCCTACAGTGCGCTCGCCGGTGAATTCGACGAGGACGTGGAGACCGTCTCCGACGACGGGGACCGCGTGTCGGTGTCCACCGCGGTACGCCGCCGGGCGGTCGTCGAGCCAGCCACGATCCGGATGATCCCGGAACGCGGCGGGATGGTGTTCCACCGCCGCACCCCCGCCACCCTCGTCACGTTCGTCCGGGCTCACGAGGGGCCACGGGCGGAGGAGATCAAGGACGCCACGCGCCGGGCGCACGAGATGGTCGCCGACCGCGTCCGCCTGGAAAAGGCGGGCGGTCATGGCTAGCGGCTTCGAAGACATCTTCGCCGAGCTCACCAACATCAACGCCGAGCAGGTCCTGCTCAGCGAGCGCGTCAAGCTGCTGGAGGAGCAGCTGTCGGCCGCCGGTCCGTCCGGCGGCGGGGGCGCGGACGGCGAGCGGGAGCGCCCGGCCGGCGAGCCGGTGCGCTGGCACGAACTCGAAGCCGAGCAACACGCCCTGCTCTGGCCGCAGTTCGTGTCCTGGGTGATCTGGGCGGCCGACCGCTATGAGATGACCACCGATCAATTGCCGCGCCAGTGCTGGTGGCAGCACGGCGCAGTCGTGGAGGAACTCACCGCCCTGTGGACCTCTCACGAGTCGGCGTACGCGAACGGGGAGGACGGCGGCTCGGCACCCTACCTGTGGCAGGACGCCCTGGCCCGCGCCCTGGAGCGGATGGGCCGGTTCTGGCTCGGCTCCTGCCGCAACGGCCAGCACAAGCAACGACACCGCGACGCCGCCTGGAGCGGCGACGCCGACTACCTGGCCCTCCTTCTGACTGCTGGAGACCGCGAGCCCGGCAGCGACCCACCCGGGCCGGACCGTGCAGAGCCTCCGGACGACGACGAGGACGGCAACGGATGAGGACACCACACAGGAGCCCCTCCATGGTCAAGAACAGGTACGGGCGCACCGTCTTCTCCCCCTGGCCAAATCGCCTGCCCCACCGGTACGGGACGCGGCCGGATCTCCTGGAGTACTTCACCAGTTCGGGATCACGACCGAGTGGCAGGCCGGGGAATTGCGGGACGCAATGGTCCTCGCCGGAACGCCCGCCGTCGGCGAGAGCGAGGAACAGCGGTCCGACCCGGACCGGCGCCGCCGGGGTCGAAGCCGCCCGGATCGTCCTCCACGAGCTGATCCACCTGCTCGCCGCCGTCCCTACCCGCGGCGTCCCTGTGCCGCTGCCCCTCTCCTAGCCACCGGCCCCCGGTCGCACGCACCCCCGCGGCCCTGGACCCCGATCCACGCATCTGCCTTTCGCACCCTGGGAGCAGGCGTTGAGTACACCGCAGCCGCCCGCCGACGACCAACCGACCAACAGTTCCGACGGCTTTCTGCCCGGTCTGGACCTCGATCCCGAGGCTCTTCAAGGGCGGAGCCGGTCTTCGGCACGCCCGGATGATCCACTGGCGGGAGAGGATGGGACGGCGAGCCCCACCCCGTCGGACGGCGCTGAGCAGGCAGGAGACGTTGACCATGAACCGGTACGGCGAGCAGGCGATGGAGCACTGGAGGCAGAGCCGGCCCCAGGCCTACCGGGAGCTGGAGGACCCCCAGGAGTACTTCACGGACCTGGGGACGCAGATCGAGCAGGAAGTCGAGGCGCGAGCCCGGCAGCTGGCGGGAACGGAGCCGGACGGGGAGGGCTACCTTCAGCGCCTCGGGCGGCTGAACAACGCCCGGCTGGAGGCGGAGGGCGCGGTGCTGCGGGAGAGAGTGCTCCTGGAGGAGGAGCCGGAGCAGGACTAGGACAACTCGCCCGGCCCGGACCGCGTACGGAGCGGGAGCGGGTCGCCGCGAACATCGCGGCCGTGCATGTCGTTCTCCGCCTGCGGGCGGAGAACCGGTCGGCCACCGAGGCCGAGCGGCAGGTGCTCCAGCAGTGGACCGGCTGGGGCGCCACCCCGTACCTGTTCGACGAGCGGAAGAAGTTCGCCTCCGCGTTCGCGGCCGAACGCGCCCATCTGCGGGACATCCTGTCGCCGGACGAGTACGCCAAGGCCCGCTCCTCGACTCTGAACGCGCACTACACCGATCCGGCCTACGCCCGCGTCGTCTGGCAGGCCCTGCGGCAGTTCGGCGTACCGGCCGGTGCGCAACTGAGGGTGCTGGAACCCGGAGTTGGCGCAGGACGCTTTCTTGCCGATGCCCCTGCCGACGCCGCGATAGTCGGCATCGAGGTCGACCCCATCACAGCGGCCGTGGCTCAGGCCCTCTACCCGAGCGCGCAGATCCTCACCGAGTCCTTCGCCGACACCCGGCCACCGGAAGAGGACTTCGATCTTGTCATCGGCAACGTCCCCTTCGGCAAGTACAAGCTCCGCGACCCGAAACACAACCCTGGCCGGCGCCAGTCGATCCACAACCACTTCATCCTCAAGAGCCTGGAACTCACCCGGCCCGGCGGCATCGTCGCCCTGATCACCTCCCGCTACACCCTGGACGGAACCGACGAGGCGCGCGAAGCCCGGGAACAGATGGCCGCAGTCGCTGACCTCCTCGGTGCCGTCCGGCTGCCCAGCAACTCCCACCAGGATGCCGCCGGCACCAACGTGGTGATGGATCTCCTCATCTTCCGGCGCCGCGCGGAAGGCGAGACATCAGCCGGAGCCGACTGGCTGACCGTTGAGCCGACGGTCCTGCCAGGAGCCCGGCCCGGCGTCGCCGCGCAGCCCATCGAGATCAACAACTACTTCGTGCAGCACCCGGAGATGGTGCTCGGCACGCCGAAGGCCGACATCGTCCGATACGGCCCCAAGCTGGTTGTCGAAGGAAATCCGCAGGCCGAAACCGCCCTCCGCACCGCCCTGGACCATGTCGCGCAGCAGGCCCAGGACTCGGGCCGTACGTTCACCGAGCGCCTGGACTTCCAGGGGACCCTGGAGAAGTACGACGGACTGCTGGAACTCGGCCCCGACGGCACCTTCACCGAAATCCGCAACGGCCGCCCCGTCCCGCACGTACCCGCCAAGTCACAGGCCCAGGAGCTGCGCGAGTTGATCGGCCTGCGCGACATCGCGGTCGCCCTGCTGGATGAGGAGTCGGAGAACCACCTCACCACCCCCCGCATGACGCAGCTGCGGGCCGAACTCAACCGCCGCTACGACGCATACGTGACCCGGTTCGGTCCGATCAACCGCTTCAAGGTCAACAACCCTCCCTCCGCCGACGGAACACCGGCCGAGGAAACGGCCGAACGCCGGACCTACCCGCGCATGGGCGGCTTCCGCAACGACCCCTTCGCCCCGTACGTCTTCGCACTGGAGAACTTCGACGAGGACACGCAGACCGCGAAGAAGGCCGACCTGTTCGCCAAGCGGGTCGTCGCCCCGCCCGAGCCCCTCAAGCGCGCGGACAGCCCCGAGGACGCCGCGCTGATCTGCTGGGACCAGCACAACGAGATCCGCCTCGACACGGTGGCCGCTCTCCTCGGCCTGGACAGCGAACAGGCCGCGCGCGAGGCACTGGGCACCCTCGTCTACGACGATCCGGACGGCGGGCTGATCCGCCGCATGGAGTACCTGTCGGGCAACGTCCGCCGCAAGCTCGCGGCAGCCGAGCAGGCAGCGGCCAAGGACCCCAAGTACGCAGTCAACGTCGAAGCGCTGAGCGAGGTCATCCCCAGGGACCTGCAGCCCGCCGAGATCGAAAGCCGGCTCGGCGCCGCCTGGGTCTCCGCTAAATACGTGCAGCAGTTCCTGCGCGAGATCCTCGAAGACGACGACGTCAAGGTCAGCAATCTCGGGGCCCGCTGGAGCGTCAAGGGCGGCGACACAGGCAGTCTGCTGGCCCGCACCGTCTGGGGCACCCAGGCCCGCTCGGCTCAGGCACTGGCCAGCAACCTGCTCAACAACCAGGAAATCCTGGTCACCAAAAAGCTGCCCCCCGACGGGCCGACGGTGACCGACACGAAGGCGACGGCGTTCGCCCTGGCCAAGTCCAAGCAACTCGACGACCGCTTCCGGATGTGGCTCTGGGAGGACCCGGACCGGGCCGAAACCCTGCTGCGCTACTACAACAACCGCTACAACGCGATCGTCCCCCCGAACTACACCGGCGTGCAGATCACCGCCCCCGGCCTGTCCAAGGCCTACACCCTGCACCCCCACCAGAAGGCCGCGGTCGCCCGGATCCGCGCCACCAAAACCGGCGTCGGCCTGTACCACGGCACAGGCGCGGGCAAGACCCTCGAAATGATCGTCGGCGGGATGGAACTGACCCGCCTCGGCCTGGCCAAGAAGCCGGTCTACGCCGTCCCCAAGGGTGTTCTGGGCCAGTTCCAGCGCGAGTTCCTCCAGGCCTACCCCCGCGCCCGGATCCTGGTCGCGGACTCCTCCGACCTCACCGGAGAGCGCCGTCACCAGTTCGTCGCCCGCTGGTCGACCGGCAACTGGGACGCGGTCATCATCAGCCACACCGCGTTCAAGAAGATCCCCATGTCCAAAGCGGCCCGCCTGGACTACATCAGCCAGGAGGTCAAGCGCCTGGAGGCGCACCTCGACAACGCGGACGGCGGCGACAAGTTCACCGTCAAGGACATCGAGAACCAGATCGCCACCTTGAAGGGGCGCATCGAGGACGAGATCAAGACCCCGGGCGACTCCGGGGTGGAGTTCGAGCGGACCGGCTCCACCTACATCTTCTACGACGAAGCCCACACCCTGAAGAACCTGAGGGTGATCTCCTCCATCCGCGAACTCGCCCTCGAAGGCAACCAGATCACCGCGGACATGGACATGAAACTGTCCTACCTGCGCAAGAACTACGGCGGCCGGGTCACGACCCAGGCCACCGCCACGCCGGTGGACAACTCCCCGATGGAGATCCTGACCGCCATCAAGTACCTCGCCCCCGACCTGCTGCGCGACGAGTGGGGCATCGAGGAGGACGACCAGTTCGTCTCCACCTTCATCCAGCCCGTCAACCGGGTCGAGATGAGCCCGGACGGCAACTCCTTCTCCACCCGCGCCCGCTACGCCCGGTACGTCAACCAGACCGAGCTCAAGCGCGTGCTGTTCAGCATCGCGGACGTCAAACTCAAGCGCGATCTCCAGCTCGGCGAACCGGCCATCATCGGCGGGGAGATGCGGATCCTGGAAGCCGAGGCCTCCCCGGAACTACGCACGGTGATGCAGTCGCTCGGCACCCGCATGATGGGCATCCGCCTGGGCGATCCCGCCCTGAAGTACAACCGCAAGGGTCGGCTGGTCGAGGACAACACCCTGTGGATCTCCACCGACGGGCGTCTGGCCTCGCTCGACGTGCGCCTGGTCAACAGGAGCACGACCGAAGCCCAGAAGGTCGACGTCGCCGCCGACGAGCTGTTCCGGCTGTGGCAGCTCCACAAGGACGACGTGTTCTATGACGAGGACGGCAACGAGGAACCCAATCGCGGCAGCCTGCAACTCGCTTTCTGCGACCTTGGTGTGCCGGGCCCCGACAAGGAGTTCGTCTTCTACGAGGCGCTGCGGGAGGCACTGACCGCCCGTGGCATGCCGGGCAGCCTCATCCGCTTCGACCAGGAGGCGAAGAACCCTCAGCAGAAGGCCCGCCTCGACAAGGACGCCCGTGAGGGGCGCGTCGCGGTACTGGTCGGCAGTCGCTCCGGCCTGGGCACGGGACGCAACCTGCAAAAGCGCGTCATCCACGTGATGCAGATCGATCCCACGTGGAAGGCCACGCCGATCATCCAGAGCCTGGGGCGGGGCAAGCGTCAGGGCAACGCTCACAAGGCAATCCACCACACGGCGATCGTCACCAAGAAGTCCTACGACCCGTTCCTGTGGCAGAAGGTCGCCACCAAGCAGGCGTTCGCCGAGGCGATCCTCGACGTCAACGACACCTCGCGCATCCTGGAGGCCGCCGAGGACGGCGACGACGGCCGCATCCCCGCCGGCGTCATGTTCGCCGTCGCCGCGGACAAACCCGAACTCGAACAGCTGGAGCGCGTCGAGGGCCGCCTGGCCAAGCTGCGCCTGGACCAGCAGATGTGGCACGACGAGCAGTTCGCCTACCAGGTCACCGGCGAGCAAGGGCGCCGCCGCGTTCAGGACCTGAAGGCCCGGATGCAGGAGGCCGCCGCCGCCATCGAGCGGCGTACCGACACCCGCGGCGACGCCTTCACGATGACCGTCGAGGGCCACGTCTTCGACGAGCGCAGGGAGGCCGGTGAGGCCCTGGCCCAGCGGCTGGAGCGCCTGGCCCGCGCCTCGGTCGCCACCGGCATGCAGAAGGACGCCGTCGTCGGGGAGCTGGGCGGGTTCCCGGTCGTCGCCGTCACCCAGCGCGCCTTCGACGGCATGTACGTGCAGCTGTACTTCCGGGATGCCCCCGTCGACGAGGTCCGGCTGACCGCGAGCGGTCTGGCCAACCAGGATCGCGTCGGGCTGATCCGCCGTCTGGAGAACACGCTGGACGGCCTGGAATCCGTCCGTTCGAAGGCACAGGAGCACATCGCCCGTATCGAGACGAACATCGAACGGGCCAAGGAACTGGTGGGCAAGCCCTTCCCGCAGCAGGCCGAACTCGACAAGGTCACGGCCGAGCACCGCAAGCTGACCAAGGCGCTCGGCGTGCACAGCGCCGTGGAGGCGGGCGAGCCAGAGGCCCACGACAAGGCGGTCACCGAAGAGGGCACCGACCTCGTCGACGCAGCGGTCCACGACCTCATGGTCATGGCGGGTGGCACGAGTGACGGCTGGGTGGAGGTCGACCCGGCCACCATAACCTCCGACGACCTGAGCGATACCACCCGCGGCTTCCTGGACGCGCTGGCCGACACAGCGAACACCAGGAACGGTCCCACCGCGGCGCCCGCCACCTCCGGGACTGGATCGTCCGCGGGCACCCCCTCGGAGCGAGACCGCGGACCTGACCGCGTGGCGCTGGCACCGTACGCCGACGAAGCCGCCGCCTTGACGGGCGAGGCGGCTGTTCTGGCGGCCTTCGCCGCCTGGCAGGACCTCGACGTCGTCGACGGAATGAGCGGCCGTGGCCAGCAGCTGGCCCGCCAGATGAATGAAGCTGGGATCGCGCTGGCCGAGGCACTGGAGCAGGAGCGCGCGAGCGCCCCTGGAGAGTCAGGACCGGGGGGCGATCCGTGGGCTCTGGGCCTGTGCCGAGAACTGGCGCGCACCAGTGAGGAGTTCCTTGCCTTCCTCGACTCGCCCAGCTTCAGGCTCAACGAAGCTGGACGCGCGATGCGGGACCGTGCTGAGCAGGTGGCGAGGGCCGCCATCGGGCACACCCATCGGGCCGCACCACTGACAGATCGGCGACGCCCGGACCCGCCGACACCGGCAGGTTCTTCTCCCGCACGCCCGTCGGAGCCCACATCGAGCGGACCGTTCGACCCGGACCGCTGGTACCAGCACACGATGCTCGGCGGGACGCTCAGCGACTCACGCGGCACGTTCCTCAACGACATCGTGCAGCAGCTCGGCCAAGACGGGTCGGACGTCACCATCGCACCAGACCCCACGGGCACGGTGGTGGTCACTGGTCCCCTCGGGTCGGTGACGATCACACCGCTCACCGAGGAGATCCCCGCCAGCGTCGCTGCGTACGAGGACGCCATCGAGCGGCTCCTCCAGGATGCCCAGCACGCTCTTCGCGCCAACGGTCAGCAAGCCGGTGATCTGTTCGACGACTGGCTGAGCGCCCAACTCCACGGCGCGGCCCAGAATTTGAGGGAGGCCCTGGCGGACGATGAAGCAGCTGCGTTCCGGCAGGCGATGCGGGTGCGCTTCTATGCGATCTCCCCATGGGCGCACCCGGACACGACAGACCGTCCCCAGCCTGCCTCCCGATCTCGGCAGGAAGACGCGGCCGACGAAACCGATGCTCCACAGCGGTCCCGCGAGCACGCGCCGGAACAGACCTCCGGTCGCGCCATATCCGTGCCTGTGGCCGAGCCGGTCAAGGAGCCGTCTGCCGGAGGAGGCGACCGTTCAGACGGGGAGCATCCGGCAGACACCTCCCGCACAGCACAGGAATCTCCCGACATCGAAGATCTCGTGGAGTCAGTGCCGACGACGACATCCCATGCCGCCACCGAGCGAGCCTGGAGCGTTCCGACTACGCCCTACACCGACCGGTCCGAATACTGGAGCGCCGAGGAAGCGGCACTGACCGCCTACCGCCGCTGGGCCAGGGACCATGCCCGACGTCTGGCCGCGGGCGAGCGGGAGCAGGCTCTGACCTCGGCGGCCGACACCGCGATCGCCTCCAGCCGAACGGGCCGGATGGCCCGCCTGCTCGGCATGGATGTGGCACCCGAGTGGACGCACCTTCAGCACCTCGCCGACCAATGCCGCGCCGTGGTCGAACAGTGGGAGCGTGAAGACGGCCGGAGCACGGAGGGGAATTGGGAGGTCTTCACCGGCCTGCGCGATCACGCCTCGCGGTACCGCAGCACTGTCGAGGACCCCACCAGCGACGCCTACCGGCACTGGGCGGGCTCTGCGGAACCCCTCACGCTCGGCGAAGACGCCGTGGAATTCATCCCCGGCATCCTTCCGTGGGATCAGTACGTCGTCACAGGCCCCCGAGGCCTGCGCACCGGCCCGGTCAGTGGCCGTGAACTCGCAGCCGGCCTTGCGCAACTCACCGCCGACGGCACCGGGGTTGAAGAGACCCCGGACGGGCTCGTGGTCTTTGGGCCCGACGAAGTCCAGTTCTCCGTGCAGCTGGCCGCAGCACAGCCGAGTACTCCCGTGCCTGCGCCCACCTCGACGACCGCACCAGCACCCGACCCGGTGTCGAGCGCCGTCCCCTCACCGGAGCCGGATCCGGCAAGCGAGCCACAGGACGAGCCTCCCGTAACCGCGGCGTCCGCCGCCCCGCTGGCCAGTGCGGGGGGTGATGGCCTCGTCTCGACAGGGCCCCAGGTGGCAAGCCTCGCCATCGTCCTCGGAGGCTACGCGGACGCCGCGGAACTGGTGGGCGGACGCCGCTACGTCGCCATGGCCGCCGAGCAGCTCCGGCGGGTCCTTGCACAACATGAGGGCGACCCCCAGGGGACGACACCGGCCCACCAGCAAGCCGCCGCGGCAGCCACCGCGGTCATCGAGAGTGAACCGGCCACGCCCGCGGACGTGTTCAGCCTCTACGACCGTCTCGCCGAGACCGCCGTACAACTCGCAGACGACCCCCGCTACGAGGTGAGCACGGCCGCCCAGAAGGCCGCCCAGTACACGGAGCGCCACCTGGCCCGTATGCAGGCGCGACGAAACGACCTCGCCGACCTGTTCCTGGACGCTGCCGACCTCGACGAGGACCACACCGCGGTCCTCGATCACCACGATCCGCTCCAGCTGACAGCTCCCTGGTACCAGGACAGTGCCGAGATCGGGCGGGCACTCACTGAGATCTTCGACACCTTCCCGAAGTGGCCGCACGCCTACGACGACCACGGCGGACCGTACTCGGACCAACTGCGCGGAGCCATGCTCCTGCTGCGCCGGCCGCACGACACGGTCGCCTCAGCGCTCACCGACTGGATGCAGGTCACCTCCTACGCGCTCGGCGCCGCGCAGGAGGCCGAGGACGGAGTCAGCCAGTACACCCTGCGTGACCTCGCCCGCAAGACCTTCCAACACCACCAGCGCCTCGCAGCCCACGAGTTGGGCCTGGAGCGGCCCCCGTACGAGGATTCCGATGCGTTCGTCGGCGGCGCCAACAAAGCCGAATCCGCGTGGAACTGGTGGATGGCGACCGACACCGCCAAGGCGTTGCTCGACACGCCCGAAGGGTCCGCCGCGCGCGCGGCCCTCGACGCGGTCCGGGACACCCGGTATGCCGCCGATTTCGTCACCCTGGCCGCCGAGACCCTGGACGAGGTCAACCGGCGCGTGACGGCGACGGCGCACGCAGCGTACGACCTGGTGCTGAGCCTGGCCCCGAGCGACTACCGCCATCCCGATGACGCCAAGCGGCTGGGCGACCTCGTCCGCCACTCGTACGAGCACGCAGTCGCCTGCCGGACCTCCAACGCCCACCCGGAGACCGTCGCTGCCGTGCGGACCGGCGTGGTCCAGCGCCGCCGGCGGCTCGAAGCGGAACGCGGCCCCGCCCCCGAACCGCAGCCGGCCACTGCGTCGACCGCCGCCCTGGAGATCGAGCACCACTACCGCGGCACCGTGGTCCGCGGCACCACTGCGGAGGACGCCGACGCTCCGGTACGTGGTGTCCTGGACGGCCTCAAGTTCAAGTGGAGCCGAAACAAGGGCTTCTGGTACCTGAAGCGGAACCTGAGCCAGGCCACACGCGATGTCCGCGTACGGAAGCTGACCGCTGAGCTGACCCGCATGGGGCGCCCCTACCGGATGGTCGAGGAGCCCGGGCAGGAAACGGCCCCCGAGATCGTCATTCCCGTCGGCGAGCCGTACACGTCGAAAGAGGAAGCCCAGCACGACTTCTGGGAGATGTACGGCGCGCTGTCGGGGCTCAAGGAAACCCCAGCGGGCCGCCGCCTGATCGGACGGGGACTCACCGACACGGGCGTGCAGACACGACCGGATGGCCAAGCCGTCTGGCTGGCCATGGAGGAACTGTGCGACGGGCCAGTGGGCCGGGTCAGCGACCCGTTCACCCATCCGGCCGCCACCGTGGTCGAACGCTGCACCCAGCTCGCCCACGCCGTCCTGATCCTCGCCCACAACCTGGAGGAGGAGCGCTACCGGGCGCCCGTGGTGATGGCCCGATTCCGCACCATGAAGCAGCACGCCGTGCAGTTGGCCTCCCGCATCACCGCCACCGCCCAACAGTCAGCCGACTGGCAGGAGATGTTCGGGACCCCCGCCCTCCCACCGGCGCAGAGCACGGATGAACCTCCGGAACCGGTAGGAGAGGAGCTTGCCCCGGGGACCGACGTCCTGCCTCAGCCTGATGGGCTGGAGAGCGAGCCGTCCCTCCTGCCGATCGCCGAGGAAGGCGCCACCCCGGGCTCCGAAGACGAGGCCGTACCCCGTCCGGAGCCGGCATCACAGCAGCGCATCGAGATCACCCTGGCGGCCAGGAGCGCCGCCGGCCACCTACTGGTCAACGTCGCGCTCCCCGCAGACCGCGGCAGCGCCCAAGAGGTTCCCGACCTGCGCAGCGCCGACGTTCCCGGCCTGGTCCTGCCCGCCCACACCGCACTACCCCTCCTGGTCCGCCCGGTGAAACTGTCCGACGCACTCGTGTCCGACGAGGAAGTCGAGGCCTGGCTCGACGAACATCTCCCAGCCGGTCCGATAGCACCGGCGTGGAACTCTCCCGCCGTACGAGCGGTGATCCAGCAGACGGTCCGCGACGCCCTGCGCGACTCCATGGCCCCCGACCCCGAAGATGTCGCGGCCTGGCTGGTGAACACCGCGAGCGAGAACCCGGCGCTGATCCAGGCCGCCCACGCCAACCAACAGGCCGACTTCCTGCCCATCTTCGCGACCGCCGCCGACCAACTGATCGCGGACGGCGGCTCGGAACACCTGCTGTGGACCTACCTCAAGGAAGACGGACGCCGCGACGTCCTCCAGCTGGCAGCCCCTCGCGCCCACCGCGAGCTGCGCCAACAGGCCTTGGAACCCGTGCCGCCGGAGCCGAGCCCCTCGGTCCCAGAGGAGCAGCCAGCCGATTCGCCCGATGTCAACGAGAGCGAACGAGAGCGCAAGCGCGCCGAGTTCCAGGCAGAAAACACCCGCTGGGCCACGGAGATGCGCGAGGACGCCCGGCAACGAGCGGTACGAGCGGCCCTCGCCGACGACCACTTGCGGGCGCTGCTTACGGACGGGCGCTCACGCGAGGAAGCCCGCCAGCTGTTCACAGACTGGCTCATCCATGCCGACCTGTCGGCCACGGGCACGGAAGGCGACCGGTTCCGGGACTCGTTCCGCCACACCCGTCAGGGGGTCGAGGAACAGTATGCGAACGTCGCCTTCTACGAGGTGTACGAGACCGTGTCCGCAGCACACCCCGGTCAACCCGCTGAGGCCGACACGACGACGGTCGAATCCTCGAAGCCCTCCGCCGTGAGCACACATGACACGACCACTGCGCCGCACAACAGCAACACCGCCCAGTCCCCGGAACAGGCGGGGAGCGACGTCTCTGCCGACGCGGACATGGCCCCCTACAGCGTGGAGACGATGCTGGAGGCCGTGGACCGGCTCAACGTGCTGTTCGGGCAGGTGGACGAGGCACTTCCGGCAGCGCTGAAACCCGAGGGGCCGCCTGGACCGGCTTCCGGAGCCCCGGACTCGTGGTTCAAGGGGCCGGCCTCCGTCGAGATCCCGGACGGATTCGCCCCGTACACCAACGACCGTGCCGTCCTGAAGCCCGGCGACGTGGTGCGCGAAGGGTTCAAGCGCTGGCCCAATTCCAGGAGGCTGTCGTACCGCACCCTCGTCATCACCACGAGCTCGTGTGACCGCGACGGCTACTACTACGCCGCGCCGAGCACACGCATAAACCCGCGCGAGATCGTCGCTGTTCCGGCGGACTCCCGTCTGCTGACCGACGCCGAAGCAGACACGCACACCCTGCGCTGGGAGTTCGGCATGCGCTGGAACGGGGCGGGGGCGATCGGGCGAGCCGCTGTCCGGCGGAGCCGGCCCTTCCTCGAAGCGGTGGATGCCTACCGGTTGGCCTTCGCCGCTGCTGGAGCCCTGGCACGCGAACTGGACCGTACCCAAGCGCCACAACACGCCCGCGACCTGCTGTCCTCCCTGCTCACGCAGACCGAGCAGCACCTCATACGGCTGTCGCTGACTCACCAGATGGCCGAGCGGGCCGAGGAGCCCGAGCCGGACCCGCAGGCGCTGGAGCACCAGGCCACCCGGAAAGCCCCACCAGCTGCTCAAGCCGCCGTGCCTGCTGATGCCCCGGCTCAACAGCACACTGACGTTGAGCAGATCATCGCCGACAGCCTGGAGCGCCACCACCATCGAGCCCGGGAGCAGGCAGTACGGGCCGCCCTGACGAGCGCGCGTGTCGGCCTGTGGTTCGCCGAGGCGCCAGACGGGAAGACTCTGCGAGCCCACCTCCTCGACTGGCTGAACTGGGCGGACATCGGAGATCCGAACGGCACCGAGGACCAGTGGCAGGACTGGTTCCACGCCAGCCCGCAGGGCGCGCAGGAAGAAGTCGCTGAGCAAGCGATCGCCGACATTCATGCCGCACTGATCGCGGCGGCAGAACCGGAAGACGCTGTTCCCAGCTCACCGGCGACAGATCCCGAACACGGTGTGAAGGCTGCGGAGTCGGCCGAGGCCAGCAACCTTCTGACCCCACAGCATCTTGACGAGCTACCCCGCCACGACGGTCGGCACGGTGACCAGGACGCCCGTCTGGCCATCCTCACGACGCTCACTTTCCGCGACGGTCAAGTCCATGACGCCCTGCTCCTGCTGCAGTCGGTCGAGGTGGAGGAGGACACCGGAGAAGACCCGATCATCCGTGGCGCTCAAATCGTTCCGGCGAACGGGCCGGTGTCCACCAGCCTCAACGGCCGATACAGGCCTGCTGACCTGCTGGCCATGCCCGGCTCCCGGGTACTGCCGCTCGCCCTTCCGATCACTTGGACAGCAGTCGAGGCGTTGGCGGCGTTGCCCCATGACAAGGCCCTGGAACAGCTGCGCTCGATGCAACATCTGCTCCCGACCCAGAGGGTCGCGAAGGGCGCCCGGCCAGCACCGCGCCCGGAAGCCGCTCCTCGGGCAGCAGTAGCTCCCAGTACGCAAGGGGATCACAACGAGCCCGTCGCCACACTGCCCGTCGTGGCGGACGAGTTCTCGATTCTCTTCGCCGCGGACAGGGACTTGCTGCGTACAAGGCAGACCCCCGAAGGGCGACGGGACCCCGCAGTCATCCACCTGGGCGGGACCGACGGCCAGTCTGGCGTCCTCGCGGACCCGTCCACCGTGAGTCGACTGATCGACGAAAGCGCTCTGAAACTCGGCCCAGGGCAGGCCGTTGTCCTTGCGCCGGAGGGGCGGCGACGGCTGCGGGACGCCAGGCTGGCCGAACGCCCACTGACCGCTGTGGGTGACCGTGTCCTGAACATCTCCACCGGAAGCACGGGCATTGTCTGCGGCTATGTCATGAGTGTGGGCGGGCAGTCCGCGGCTGTCCTGGCTGACCGCGAGGGGTGGCCGCAGGGGGTGCCCACCACCGCCTACCCGCAGTACCTGACGGTGCTGGAGCCCGGCGTCGTGGATCCGGGGGACGCTGCGGAGCTGTACCGCACCTTGGCCTGGGGGCATCAGCCCGAGCCGAATCCGAAGTCGCCGCCCGAAGAGGCCGCGCCGGCCGAGCCAGGGACGGGCGGTACACAGCACCTATTGAGCGCATCGACTGAGGTGCTGACCCGTGACCACCTTCGTGACCTGCCGCGCTATTCGACACGCCCCCCGATCGACGCGGAGATTCAGTTCGGGGTCGTGGTCACGCTCTCCTTCGCCAACGGCGAGATACCCGACGCTGTTCTCCTCCTCCAGGCCGCCGAGGAGGACCCGCAGCATGGCGACATCCTGCACGGCGTTCTGATCGCGCCCGACAGCAACCTCTCCCTGACGTCCAGGACCGGATACACGATCTTCCCGCGCGACCTGCTGCATCGAACGGACGCCCGACTTCTCCCCCTTGAGGAAGGCCTGGCCTGGGGCCAGATCGAGGAACTCGTCCGGTTGCCCTACGCCCAGGCCCTGGACCGGCTGCCGTTGGCCGCTGCGATCGAGGCCTCCGCCAGTTTGCCCGCTAGGGATCTACACGAGCCGGCCCGCCCCCCGAAAGCGGACACAGAGCCTCTAAAGGACCTGATAGGCGCCTTCGGGGACCGGGTCTCCATCGGTCACATCGGTCCGGACAACCGTCGGCAAGGAGAGCCAAGCCCATCAGTTTCTGAGCAGGACGCTGCACACGCGTCGACGTCTTCGGCCGCAGCTGACGAGGAGCAACAGGAGGACACCGTGGCGGCGACCGAGCCGGAGACCAAGGCTCCCGGCCCCTGGACGAGCCGGATCAAGATCGTCAGCGATGCGACCGGTACCTACGTCAGCGGCACGACCGGCGCCCCGCAGGAGGACGGTCTCCGCGAACTGCTGAAGCGGGACAAGAACTTCAAGTACGAGAAGGGCCGCTGGCGCTACTCCGGCATGCGCGGGCAGAAGGAGCAGGTCCTGGACGAGGTCCGGGCCTTCCTCGCGGCCAGGGACGCTCAGGAGAGCACGGTCGCCACCGTGGCCGGCGGCAAGTACCCGCCCACGGCCCAGCAGCAGGCGATCATCACCGCGGCCGTGGAGGGCAAGCACGTTGCGGTGCAGGCCCTCGCGGGCACCGGCAAGACGTCCACGCTCGTGATGATCGCTGCGCAGATGCTGGAGCGGCGCATCGGCTACATCGCCTTCAACCGGGCCATCGCCGACGAAGCGGGCCAGAAATTCGGCCGCAATGTCACCGCCCGCACCAGCCACTCCTTCGCCCTTCAGGATCTGCGCAACACCCCCTACCGGCAGAAGGTCTCCACCGCTGGCCGCAACTCGGGAGCCCGCCGCCCCAAGGACGTCGCAGCTGCACTCGGCATCACCGCCGAGCTACGCGTCGCTGACCGCGAGGGCAACGTTCAGCACGTCAGGCCCGAGGAGATCGCCAAGATCGTGATGGGCGCCGTCCGCCGCTACCGCCAGAGCGCCGACGCCGAACTCGGGCGTCAGCACCTGGGGGAGAAATGGGCGCATGTCCCCGCCGCGCGCACCTTGCTGGACTACGCCCGCAGGGCCTGGGCGGACATCGCGGACCCGAACAGCAACAAGATCGTCTTCGATCACGACGACTACCTCAAGATCTGGGCTCTGGGGAACCCGCGTCTGAACTTCGACACGATCTTCTTCGACGAGGCGCAGGACATCAACCCGGTGCTGAAGAAGGTGATCCAGGACCAGGACGCCCAGATCATCGTCGTCGGAGACAGCAACCAAGCGATTTACGAGTTCCGCGGCGCGGTCGACGCCCTGAAGGACTGGCCGGCCGACGTGGTCCTGCCCTTGACGCAGAGCTGGCGGTTCGGCCCCGCCGTCGCCGAGGTGGGCAACGCGTACCTCGCCCTCCTGGAGTCCGACCTCCGGCTGGAAGGAGCGCCCACCCTCGACACGGTCCTGGGCACCGTCGAAGAACCCGATGCGATCCTGACCTACACCAACGTCGGTGCCATCTCCGCGGTGTTCGCGGGATTCGAGGCCGGCAAGCGCGTGGCCCTCGTCGGCGGCGGCCGGGACATCGAGGACATCGCCCGGGCCGCCCGCGATCTGCAACAGGGCCGTCGTACCGCGCATCCTGAGCTGTCGGCGTTCGAGAACTGGAGCGAGGTCAAGGAGTACGCGGAATCCGACGAGGACGCGCAGACCCTGCAGACCTTCGTACGGCTCGTCGACCGCTACACGCCCCAGGGCCTGCTCAACATGATCCGCGACCTGGTCCCGGAGGAAGCACGGGCCGAGGAGACCCGCCCGGAGCTGGTCGTCTCCACCGCCCACAAGTCCAAGGGCCGCGAATGGGACCAGGTCCAGGTCTGGAGCGACTTCCCCCAGCCCAAGGAGGACACCAAGACCGGTGAACTCCTGCTGCCCGCACAGGACAAGCTGCGCCTGGCTTACGTGACGGTGACCCGGGCCAGGCAACGCCTCGACATCGGCTCCCTCGGCTGGATCCACTCCGTCGGCTCCCTCGCGGACGTCCACCCGGTCGAGATCACTGCCGCCCCGGCCCCCGAGCAGGCCGCCCCCGCTCCCGCCACCGCCGCTGTCGAGCCCGCCGCCGTCCCCGAACCACCCCTGCCCTCCGTGTCCATCGGGGCGTTGGAGACCGCGCCACCGACCGATGTCCCTCAGGACCAGCCGGACCGTACGGTCACCAAGCCGACAGCGGAAGAGACCCCCACCCCGGCGCCCCGGCCTGCTGCGGAGCCCGCAACCCCCGCGCCGACCGACGACACCGCGACCACGACGGAACCGGACACCCCGCCGACTCCCCAGGCAGAAACCGGCCCCGAGGAGCAGCCCGCGACGACCGCCCCCACCTTGCAGGACCCGGGCGAACCGCTCACCGGAGCCGACCAGCCGTCCCTCTTCGCCGGCCAGGAAAACAGCAGCCCTGCACACGAGCAGACAACCATCCCTGCCGCCACACCAGACACCGACCCGGATGTCGCCCCCTTGCCCTGGGACGACCAGAAGATCAAAAAGCGCGGAACTGCCGGAATCCGCCGCGGGCAGAAGAACGAGATTCCCAACCTCGCCCGCGAGATGCGCGAGGCCCTCGGTGAAAACCAGGTCCGCGACGTCTGGGAAATGGACCATCCCTGGGCCCAGTTCGAGGAGAACCTCCGCCACACCCAAAGCGAGCGCGGGGAGCCGGACTCCGCCCTCAACATCCTGGTGACGGAGGCCGCCGCACAACTACGCATCCAGATCGACCAGCTCGCCGCCCAAGCCTTCAACTCCTTTGAGACCATGGTCCAGGCCCACGCTGACTCGCCGGATCGACTCGCCGAACTCGACACGCAGCTCGCCGACGCGCACCGGCTGCCGGAGCTCACCGACCCGCTCGTCCGTCAGGCCTTGATCGTCTGCCTGGAGGCCGTGGACGGAATCGAGCGCACCGCGCGCAGTCGCAAGGTCAGGGCCGCCGTCGCGCGTGACGCCCTGGAACAGGTCGTGGGACTGGCCGGCACTTCGTACAGCCCCGATGGCCAGCAGATCTGGCCGAACGTCGACGCGGCTCTGGCCCCGGTCAAGGTGCAGGTGGACCGGGCCCGTGAACGTATCGCCGAGTTGTCCAACTCGACGGTCACCGAGCAGTACGCCCGCCTTCGTGCCCTCATCGCCGACCACGAGGCGCAGCCGACTGAGGAGCTCCAGACCGAGAACGCACCGGCACCTGTCACCGAGGTCGCCGACAACACTGGCGCGCCTCCGGCCCCCGCCGAGCAAGAGGAGCACGCGCCCGAGCCGCTGGGTGACCGGGACATCGCCGAGGCGCTGGGCAAGATGAGCCCGTGGGACTTCGGAAAATTGATCTTCGAAATGGACCAGAAGAGGAGGGCGAGCCCGCAACTGTACGAGGGCTGGTTTAGCTTGCCGTCGGAGCCTGGTTACAACGAGGCGGGCAACGAGTTTGGCAGTGTCTACTCCCGAGGCGGCGCCATCGAGATCGAGGTCAAGACCTCTGGCGACACCGCGACGACGATCCGCGCCGGACGGCTGACCCTGGCCAAGGTCCTTGCATGGCTCCGTCCGGCTCTGCCGCCGGAACGGCGTCAGCTGGTGGCGGCAGCATGGCGAACCAGGAACGCCCTGTCCCGCAGTGAGCAGGGCTTCGAGGTCATTGGTGAGTCGGGCCGCTGGAAGGCAGCCGACAATGAGCTATGGCGCATCAGCGTCGGCACCAGGGCGACCGTGATCAAGGAAGCCCTGGAGGCTCACCTCACGGGTACTGCGGACGAGCGAGTCGCCCGGATCCGGGCCGCCGAGAACTGGGAACAGGGGCAGATGCTGCCGATCGACTTCGGCGGCATGGAGGACTCCTTCGCCGACATTGCCACGCTGGAGCGGGTGAACGCGCTCAGGGCAGTGCTGCCCGACCGACGCAACGGCGTCCGGCGCCTCGGCGAGGTCGAGCCGGGCGACTGCCTCACCGGGGTGTCCGAGGAACGGCTTCCCTTCATCGTTCGCGAGCGCCCGGTGGTCAGTGACGACACCGGAGTCTCCCTCGTGGGAGAGCTGGTCGTCGGGCCGGGGGAGTCGCGCCCGTACACGTGGGAAACCGGTCGCCACCCGGACGACCATGTCGAGCCGCTGCTGCTGCCGCAGTCACTGGCCGGGCTCGTCGACCTTCCCGCAGACTCACCCCGCCCCGCATCGCCCGCTCCCACCGGCCAGGCGACGGCACCCGACGCGCCCCCCGCCACGGAACTCGTGCCGGAGACCGCGCCCCCCGCGGTCGGAGCGCCAGCTACCGAGCACACCGCCGCAACCCCGCCCGAAGACAACACGCACCGCGCCGCCGAGCCTCAGCCCGAGGCGCCGGCGGCGGCCGAGGCCGCCCCTCCCGCATCCAGCGCCAACACCGGGGCGCGGCATCTGCCGTACGAGACCCCAGCAGCCCTCCTCAACGATCTTTATGCCACGGAAAGTAGGTACGAGGCCTGGGCCAACTCGGCCACGGGCCAGCTGCTGCTGTCGGAGGCCCAGGAACTCCAGGAGGAGACCGGAGTCACAGACCCCAACGAGGCGGCACGTATCCAGACGGCCTTCCGCAAGCTGGTCCGCACCTCCGACACCACGCACTCCTCGGCCGACGCCGTCCTGCGCGCCTGCCGGGACCTGCACACGACCGTTGCCGAAGCCGGGCGTTCTCTGGCCGCACGCACGGCGTTCGTGTCCGAGGACGATCGGCTTCTCCTCCTCGCGGTGTACTCCCAGGCTCAGGAGCAGGTGGCGCGTCTGGAGGTCACCGAGAACGTGCAGACGCTGTTCGACAGGGCGCACGAGGGGGCCATGCCGTTCTCCCGCCTCAAGGCGACTCGTCTGGTCCGGCGGCCTGCGGCCTCCGAAACTCCCGAGCCCGCACCAACGCAGGAACAGCGTGCGGTCGAGCCGCAGACGACTGCTGCCGCACCGCTTCCGCAAGCCGACACCGCCGCCGAGAGCGCCGAGCCGGAGCGCGTGCCGCTCGAAACCAACGCGCCGCACATGGAGATCGTCGAGCTGCCCGAAGTGCTGGAGGAGAGCACTCCGGAGCCCGCTCCTGCGGCTGAGGCAGACCATCTGGTGGCCGGGCCTGCGCCGAGCGAGCCGGCCGTCGGGGACGACGGCTTCGATTTCTGGACGGACGTGATCGGCGACGACCTCGTCGTGGACGGGGTCGTCTACAGCCGCAGCGCATGGGAGCCGGACCCGGAGGACGGCGTTCGTCGCCGCAGGGACGAGGACGACGAGCCCGTCTCCGCCGAGGAACTGGCCGGATTTGAACTCGACGAGGCCTACGAGGCCTTGATCAGGGAGGCACACATGGCTGCGACCGAGGCAGTCCAGGGACAGCCGGAGGTTGCGCAGCCTGACGTTCCCGGGCAGGACGATTTCGACCGGCACTTCGAGGACATCGTCGCCCTGCTGCGGGGCGCCGAACCCCCGGCTGGGACACAGGCGCCCATGCCGAGGCCGCTGTTCAGCGCCGAAGACGAACAGCACCTGCGCGAGCAGTACGCGGCCACTCGGCAAGCGCTGTCCGGGATTCTCACCAGCATTGACGCAGACCCGATCCTGCCGGTGGCTGAAGACCCTGCGGTCGAGGCAGGTGACGCCGCAGCTCTCGAAGCGGCGATGAGCAACGCCCAGGCCGAGGCGGGCTATTACTGGGGTACTCCCGAATGGGCGATGATCCGCTCGATCGGCCAGGCAGGACAGCAGCTGCGCGGCTCCGTCCGGGAGGCGTTGCTGACGTATGCGGAGACCACGCTCGGTGACATCCGCGCGCACGGCATCAACCGCACGATCGAGGCCCGCACGGCACGCGCGATCTCTCACGGGGCGATGCTGCTGGCGCGTCGCCTGGAACGGTCCGGTCAGCGTGACTCGCGCGGCTGGCGGGCGATATGGGGTCTACACCGGGCCGCCGCGACCCGCGCGGACCGTCTGACGGGGTTGCTCCCCGCCGGCCAGCGGACCGACCTCGCCGACCAGCTGAGCCGTGCCTGGCAGTGGTTCAGCGAAAGGCTCTCCGCCCGCTCCCAGGACACGGGGAGCAGTACGGGGGACACGGGGAACGGCTCGGCCAGCGATGAGCCGGGACGCATCCGCGCGATGCTGGCGAACGGTATCGAGTCGATCGGCCGCATCTACGGTGCGGTTTCGGAGCGGCTCGGGAACCTGGCGCAGCATCCCGCATGGCAACGGATCGCCTCCGTGTGGTCCGCCGTACGCAATTTCGTACGCCGCGGTTGGCTCGGCGTGGGCCGCTTCATGGCGGACCGTCAAACCATGGGCACCGGGCGGGCGTTGTGGCTCCGGACACTGGAGATCATCTCTTCCGGCGCGCAGGCGTTGATCAACCGGCTGGCCGCGAACGGCGGCCGGGACGGCTTGCGGTGGAACCTGCTGCGGGTCCTGCGCCACACTGCCGAAGACCACATCAGCCATCTTCACGGCCACCTCCCTGAGGACGTGAACACTCCACTCGGCACCTACGAGTCCGCCGTCGACGAGCCGGCTGAGCAGACGCCCGCGGCGGCCGAGGGGACGGCACCGCACGAGCCCGCGTCGGAGGGGCCCTCCGCTGAAGGGGCCGAGTCGCCGCCCGGTGACGAGAACCCGGTCGAGAACTCAGACCTGTTCCGCGCGGTCGTGCTGCAAGTGGCGGCGCGGGACTACACCCTGGCCCTGGACCTGAGCCACGACTACGGCGTCTCGGCAGCCGACGCCGACATACTGCTGGCCCGCATGGAGGAACTCGGCGTCGTCGGACCTCAAGGCGAGTTTGGCGTCCGGGAAGTCCTGGTCACGCCCGGTGAAGCCGAAAGCCTCCTGGACGCGAGCCCGGCAGCCGACCGTCCCGCGCCACGCTGGCAGCCGGTCAACGAAGCGCTGACCCCGGCCTGGTTCGACGAGGTCAGGACCGCCGTACGAAGCGACGTACAGCGCGATCGCGGGCTGTCTCGCCGGGACTTGATGAGTCTGCTCAACCACGAGAACACGCGGCCGGGCAACCGGGGCGAAGCCGGCTTGCGCGCGAACGAGTCAGTGGATCTCTTCCTTCAGGGCCGGGGCGCAGAAGTCCCGCAGCACCTGGCGGGCGAGGGCTTCGCCTACGTACGCGGAGAGGCGAACAGGGACTGGGCGCTGCGCGAGGCAACGTCCCCCGCGGTCTCGCCGTCGGCTGCGAGCGCACCGGCGGAGGAAGGCCAACAGGCCGCTGCCGGGCCGGGACTGCCGCGTCGGCGTCGTCCGACGCCGACGGACGGTCCGTCGAGGATCGAGCGTGCGGCTGCGGGACCGCGGCGGCAGCCTGCCCCGACAGCCGGGCAGAACCTGGCGGTCGGGGCAGGCGCCTTCGAGGTTCAGGCGCAACGCATGCAGGACCGCGCCGACTTCGCCCGGGCCGCCGCGACCAGCCCGGCCGAGGAGCGAGCAGCCGCAGTTCTGCAGACCATCGCGGCCAACTCGCGGGCCACCGCCGACCGCATCGCCGGAGCGGCGACGCCCGACGGAGAACCGCTGGCTTCGCCGCCCCCCGCGCTCACCGCGGAGGCGTTCCTGGCGGCGCTCAGGACCACGGCCCAGGCGCGGGGGGCGCAGATCCCCGATGACCTGCTGGCCAGCGCCATGGAGGCGGCCCAGGAGGCGGTCGCCGCGGCGGCGCCGAGTCCCGTGGGATCCGCCGCAGCAGGGTCCCGCCCGATACGCCGGGGACAGGCGGAACGAGAGCAGGCCGAGCACCGGCTTCCCGGGCAGCACAGCGCCCCGGGCGGCGTCGGCCGCAGGTAGGCGCGACGATGCTCGGGGCTGAGAGCAGTGGGTGCTCAGGAAGCGGGGTAGACCGCGACCACGTCGCGGGTGCGGAAGACACCGTGCCCGTCCGCCGCCACGTACAGGGGGACCTCGGCGGCTGCGGGCAGGGTCTTGGCCGTCCCGGTCCGTACGCTGACACGGGCCGAGGCGCGCTCGGGTGTGTCTGTGCCGTCCGTGGTGATCGGCAGCCGCCCGTACAGGGAGGTGGCTTCCGTCTGGTCAACGGCGTGCACGATGCCGTACGCCGTGCCGTCGTCGGCCACGGCCGTCAGGTCGATGCCCTTCGTGCTGGCGGTACTCGTGAAGCAGTGCCCGCGTCCGGTCGCCAGGTCGAACCCGGCCTGGCCGGAGATGAGGAAGTCACCGTTCGGCGAGAGGCGGGTGGAGGACTGCGCCGATCCGGGCTGAAGGGTGAGCGTCTCGGCGGAGGTGCAGCTGACCTTGGCCTTGATCTTCCCGGTGGCGAGATCGTGCACCACCAGCATGGTCTTGTCGGTGTCGGAGAGAGCGGGCGGGTCGGTCTGCGTGTTGCTGGTGTGCCAGGCGGCCACCAGGTACGGGCCGCTGACCGCGAGCGGGATGCCGACGTGCATGCCGCTGGGGGCCACGCTGGTGCTGGTCCAGGCGTCGCCGACCTGGAAGCCGTACGTGCACGGGGTGCCGCTCTTGGTCCACTGGTCACAGCCGTCCTGCTGCTGGAAGGCGGAGACGACACCGTCGGCGGTGGCGAAGGCCGCAGAGGCCTGAACGGTGCAGGATCCCGAGCCGCAGCCGGGCACCTTCAGCGACGTGGTCCGCACGGTGCGCTGGGCGCCCGTGGCAGCATCGACCGCGACGGCCGTCTCGTGTACGCCGCCGGATGCAGGGCCGACGAGGAAACCCGAATCGGTGGCGGTAAAGGAGGAGGCGGTGTCGTCGGGCGCCGCCAGGTCGAGGTGATGTTCGGCGCTCGCCGTACGGGCGGAGTCCGCCGCAATGACGTCGATCGTGGTGGTAGGGCGGGACGTCGTCAGGCTGTTCCCGCTGGTCTCGCCCAGCCGGGCCAGCACCACCTTCTCACCCGCCGTGCCCTCCTGGACGAAGACACCGGCACGGGCATTCGTGAGCGCCTCGGGAGTGAACGTCCACACGGTCTTGCCGCTGGAGAGGGAGAAGGCACGCACCCGCGATCCGTCGGCGGCTGCCTGAATCACCAGGGCACTCTTGGGTGCGACGGCGACCAGGGGGAAGCCGCTGGAACCCGGCTCGGTGTCGGCGGCCTCGACGCTCGCCGACGTGCTCCAGCCGGCCGCGGAGTCGAATCCGTCCGGCACCGGGAGCCGGACCGGTGCCGCGGCCTTGCGCGTTGCCCCGGTCGTCGGATCAGACTCGCCCCCCGAGGCGCCGCTGCACCCGGCCAGCGCACCGAGGACGAGTGCCGCCATCCCCGCAGCGACCACCCGGTGCGGTGCACGGCGCGATCTTGCCGACGGCCGCGCGTTACGTGCACCGGTCGGCGCGGATATGGAGCAGTCAGTCATCAAGTCCTCCGTTCGGGAACGTGCATTACCGCCGGTCGACGCCACACTCTCACATTTTCCTATACCCCTTGGGGGTATTTTGTGGCGGGGTCGGCGCGACAGTCGGATGACTTCTCCACATGGGGAAGCCGCCGTTCAGCGACGGTAGAGGCGGGTGGCGCGGACCGCAGGCGACATCGCCGCGACTAGTCAATCAATGCGTGTACTTGACGCATCACTGAAGGAGGGCGGACCACATGGCCAGCACCCCCCGGCCCCATTTCGCGCGCGTGGCACGCCTGCGGGGCGCCGAGCAGGGAGTGGTCGACGAAGCGGCCCGCCAGGGGCTGATACCCGAGGACATCGCTCACGCGCTCACCGCGCCCGATGTCAGTGACCTTCTCCTGTTCCAGGGGTTCGCCGTGGTGACGGACCTCGACACCCTTGTGGGCCCCTCCTCGGGTTTCGTGGACGTTCCGCGCCACCTGACCGACGGCGAGATGCCCGCGCGTGTGAACGTGGCGGACCCGGCGCAGTGTGCCGCGCTGTACCGCAGACTCCTCGTAGGCGGGACCGCGGCGGAACAGGCAGTACTGCTCAACCGTGAGGTTCTGTGCCGCCTGTGGCCGCGACGGCTCGCCCCGCACACCGTCGCGGAGGTGTGGGAGCGGCGGTTCCCGGAGCTGACCGCGCCGTGAACACCGAAGCGAAGCTCGCGGTCGCCCGCATCGTCCTGGACGCGTGCGGCCCGCTCGGCTACCACCTGTCCGGCTCGCTGGCGCTCCATGCCCTCGGGATCGCGGGGGCCCGGCCCGCAGACGACATCGACGTGTTCACGGACCAGATTCAGGCCTACTCCCCGGCGGTGCGGACGGCCGTCGCCGGCATGCTGACCGCCCGGGGGTACCGAGTTGAGGAGCTCCGGAGCTGGGCCTTCCACCCCCTCGCGCAATGCGACCAGAACGGGGACCTGCTGGTCACTCATCCAGAGCATGGCACGGTCACCGTTCAAATGGCCCGTATGACCAGCTACTTCGCCCCCGCCACCGTCAAGGCGATGCCGGTGGCAGCCGTAGGCGATCTCCTCTACGGCAAGCTGGAGGCTCCTGAACACCGCCTGGCGGCCAAGGACTTCGTGGACCTGGCCGTGCTGAGCCGCCATCTGGGACAGGGAGTCGTCGACTCCTACCTGGCTGACTACGTCACTGGGATCGCGGGGCTCCGGCAGATCCCCGAGACGCAGGTGCGTGAGGAGCTGTACGTCCGGCTGGCCCAGGTCGCCGACATCCCGGACACGGCCTTCGCCAGGTACGGGTTGGAGCCGCAGGCCGTGACGCTGCTGCGCGCCGACCTGCTGGCCTGGGCCGAGCGAATCGCACCAGCCGTGATCAATCAGAGCCGCCTGGAACCCGGAGTGGCCGCCGGCCTGGAGGGCATCGGCAGGACGGATGTGCTGGCCGCCCTGACCCGACTGGCACGCGCGAACTCCCTGGCCCTGCTGAGCCCGCCCGAGCTGAGCAGCCGACGCGGCCAGATCATGGAGACGGCGCTGACCGCCTCCTACGGACTGCGGCAGCAGGCCGAGCAACTCCCCGAAGGCGTACCAGTGCCCCAGGACACCGCCGAGGGGATGCAGGAGGTTCAGCAGCTCCTCGACGAGGTACAGCGCATCACCCTGGAAATCCAGCGGCGCTCCAGGCTCACCGCGCGCCAGCGAGCGGAAGAGGCCGCCGTACGGCGCGCACTGGCCGAGCAACTCGATACCGACGCGACCCCGAACCCGCACCACGCCGCAGCCCAGTTGATGGCGCAGGTGAGCCGGCGACGTCGGCACTCCGAGGCGGAGGAAGAACTCCAGCATCACCGTCCGCAGACCGGTCCCGGCTATGGAGGCGTACGGACATGACCGCCTCGGAAGCCGCCGCGCCACGCGACGAGCCCGCCCGCCCCCAGTCAGACGACGCGAACAACACCGGGGACAACGGCACTTCCCGCAGCGACCGAGCCGACCGCGTACAGCTTGCGGACAAGTCACTGCCTCTCTTCGTGCTGCGCGAGCACGCCACCAACTACGCCGCGCTCTTTGCCCGAGCCAGAGCCGAGGTGGGCCACGGCCAATGCCTCTGCCAGACCCCCGCCCTCCGGCTGGTCATCCGGTGCAGCCGAGCCGGCCGCTACCACCTGGCCGGATGGCCCGGCGAGGGCGAACTCCACGATCCCAGCTGCAGTTTCCACAAACTCGCCTCCGAAATGACCGGCCGCGACGCGTACAGCGCGGAGGCCATCCGTGAGGACGACGAGGGCGTAACGATCCGCTTCAGCGCCGCCCTCGCCCGAAAGCTCAGCGACCCGGAACCGGCGAAGGCCTCCACCGAACCACGCGAAGGACGCGCACGCCGGACCGTCGGACTTCTCGGCCTTCTCCACTGGTTGTGGGAGTCGGCCCAGCTCACCGCGTGGCACCCACGCTGGCACCGACGCAGCTGGTGGATCTGCCACGCGCGACTGAGCGAACACATAGCCGGATGCTCGATCAACCACGAGGACCTGGCCGACGCCCTGTACGTCGTGCCGCCCTTCCGCAAGGAGTACGCCCGTCGCAACACCGCTGCCTTCGAGACGTTCCTCATCACCCGGCTGAAGCAACGCGCCGGCACCCAGCGCCGCGGGCTCATCCTGGGCGAGATCAGGGACATCAGCCCCACCCGGTACGGCGTCCGGTACACGCTGGCACACCACCGCGGCGCCCTTTTCGCGACAACCGCTCTCGACGAGCGGCTACGCCGCTCGTACCGCCCGGCCTTCTCCAATGCCGCTGCTGAACACGGAGCCCGCCGCATTGGCCTGTTCCTGGTCGAACTCAGTCCCAAGGACAACGTCAAGGTGGTCGACATGGCGGCCATGCTGGTCTCCGGGCTGTACATACCCGCCGACTCCAGTCATGAAGTGGTGATGGCAAACGCCCTAACCGAGGGCGGCCGTGCCTACGTCAAGCCCGTGCGGTACGACGGAAGCAACCTCGTATTCCCGGACTTCGTCCTCACCGACACTCAGCCCCACTCCTATGTAGAGGTCTACGGAATCCACGGCAGAGAGTCGTACGACCAACGCAAGCGTGTGAAACAGGCCTACTACCAGAGCCAGGATGCCGGGTTGATCGAATGGAACGTTGCTGAATCCATCCCGGACGTTCGGCCGCCATAGTTCTTGCGGAAGTGGACATATTCCCTCAGGTCGTCGCGGGACTGCCGGCTCAAGGGCAACGGCGTTCACCTGGCCATGCTCGGCATCACCCGTCTCCACAACATGGCCCTCATCGGACAACTCCCGCCTCAGACGGGACAGCCTCTAGGTGCTCGTATCGGTGTCGGAGGGGGACGACAGCGATCGGGCTGCGGGGGTGCCGCCCGTCCGGATCTGCTCCGCGAGCCGGTGGAGCAGCGAGGCCGCCATGCCGTTGAGCGCGATGGCGTCCGATCGCACCCACGAGGCGCTGCCGATCGCGCCGTCGTTGTGCTGGGGGCCGCTGGCCTGGCTGAACAGGGTCTGCATCAGGTCGGCATACGCATCCGCCTGGTCCGCGAGCCGGTCGAGCATGGTGCCGTACCTGTCATCCTGGTCCTGGTCATCACGCTTCTTGGTGCCGTTCTGCGGCCAGACGTTCAGCTTGCGCATGGACTCCACGGCCAGCCGGGTCTCTCGGATGGCGTCCGGGTACTCGCCGGCCATGATCTGCTGGGCTGTGGTCCGCAGGTGCTTCGCAGCGGTGGCGAGCAGACCTTCGTTCATCGGCAGGGGCACGGTGACCGTAAAGGAGACGGCCAGCCCCAGCTGCTCGATCTGGTTATCCCAGACGCTGGCCGGCACCCGCCGCACCTCCTGGACGTGAGCGAACGGGTGCCCGGTGCTCTGCGGCAAGGTGCCTTCGACGTCGAGCTGGAAGGCCATGTCCTGGCCGTTGCGGTGCCTCTCAAGCTCCAGGACCTGCTCGGAGGTGACCGGGACGATCAGCTCCACGGACTGCACGTTCACGTTGGTGCGGAGGGGTACCGATACCGGCACGATCGATCCGATCCAGCCGAGGCCGTCTGCCGCCCTCAACTCACCCGAGAACGTGACCTGGTTGACGGCTTCTGCAACGTCGAGCCGCTCAACCTCGATCCGCACAGCCAGACGGTGCGCGCCGAAGCCCGGCATGAGGGACAAGGGCGGTACGCCTCCCGGCTCCGGCGACCTCAGCCGCAGCAGCGTGCCATCCTCAAACTTCATGTCCGAAGCCATCGTGCCTCCCTGTTCAGAAAGCGATTGTGGGACATCAGGCGTCACGTGCGCACACCTTTACGGACAGCGTGGAGGCGTCACGTCAACACCGGTACCGACACCTCCTCCTGTTTATGCAGGTGGGCCGTGCATTCGGAACACGAAAGGGTGAATGGTGGAACTAGCGGAACCCGTGGGTCGGACTGGTCGTCTGACCACGCGAGGGATTAGGCGGCTCCCTGACCGGTCCCACCCGATGTGGGGACGGTTGGTTGCCTCATCCAGCCGGAGGCACGTTTGCGATCTTTCGACAACGAGCGAGGAGGTCTGCGATGAGAGGTCCGTAGGACTGGGCAAGCGAAGAGATCACCTTCGCTGCGAGGTATCGCCACCTGTGCGTGATCATTCGGACCCTATCTTCCTGGAGTTACCCCGTGAGAGGCCCCTAGACCCCAATCCCGCAGCGCGAGCCAGGTCGGCTCGGCCGATGAGGTAACGGTTCAATTCGTAGCGCCTTAAGCGGGCGCGCGGGGACATTTATCAGCTGATGACAACGGAGGCGTGCGATGAGAGGTCCGTAGGACTGGGCAAGCGAAGAGATCACCTTCGCTGCGAGGTATCGCCACCTGTGCGTGATCATTCAACTCAATCGCTGAGGACATCTCATGAGAGGCCCCTGACCAAGGCTCGCCGATTCGAAGCCATATCAGGATCGGTCGGCGAGGCAGTTTCCCATCCCCTAGCGCCGTGGCTGTAGGCGCGAAACCCAAGAGGTGAACCCATGACCGTGATCACAATCACTCTAAGGAGACTTCATGCCAACACCGAATTCCGTAGACGACATTAGGCGACTGCTCTATCCGTACCTGAAAGCGATCCTCATCATCGTCGTCTCCCTATTGTCGGGCGCCATTGCCGGATTGGTAGCGAGGGCCTTCGGGAAGCCATGGTGGGACTGTCTTTGTGCAGTACTCATGGTTACGGGAGGTACTGCCGCCCTCCTCTTCGCTGCCGGTGCTTATATCACAGCAATTCAAGCGAATCACAAACTCTAAGTAGTTACCCAGTTAATTAGAATATGCCGCCTCAATCGGGCTCAATGCCGCAGTGCATTGGGCCCGATTTGCTTGCCTCGCCAGAGCCGCAGACTTCCTGAACTAGACCTTGCTGTAGGGAACGCCCTTGGTGTCGAGCAGCGAAGCAACTCGGCCAGTGTGCTTTTTATGAACCGCGCAGATAAGTAGCTGCTCTGCCCGGGAGCCGGCGACGTAGAGGACCCGTCGCGCTTCCGTGTTGTGGTCGCCCTCCCAGTCATCCAGAACCGTCCGCTCGGTGACCTTGTCCACCCGCAACCTGTCCGGCAGGACGAGGACCACTCCAGGGAACTCCATGCCCTTGACGCCGTGGACGGTGGAGTAACGGATCAATGGGCTGTTGCCGTAGCTGGCCACGCTGGCCCAGGCGTCTTCCGACGGCGCCCTGAACAGCTTGCCCAGATCGCTGGAGTCCGGGGCCTGCAAGCCACCCCAGTCGGCCGTCTTCAAGAAATCGCGCACTGAGCCGGCGAAGTCACCGCGAGCCGTTCCCTCAGCCTCCAGCCCCAGAGCCATCCGTACGGCGAAGCCCTCCAGCCACCGAGGCTCGACCCCCACCTCTTCGCAGATGGCGGCGAAGCTGTGATGCTCTACCTCCCGCCCCACGGTCAACGCCGCCAGGACGGCACGTTGAACCTGTTCGACGGCCTTGAGCCGAGTCTTCGGGGACGTCTCCCGCGACCGGAGCTTGGCGCCGGCGTGGGCGATGGCCAACACGCGGTTGCTCCCAGCGCTCTCTTGGCCGCCTACGCCAGCGGCCTTCATCCCGTGCGCTTCGGCGTGAGCCAGGAGCATGAGATCGTTCGGCGCCAGCTTGTGCTGCTCGGCGACTTCTAGGACCGCGGGCACGATCTGGTCAAGCGTCGAGAACTCGATCAGCTGCACCGGGGTCTGGATGATGGAGTTGTCACCCCGAGCAGTTTCTACCAACTGCCCAGACCTCAAGGCGCTGTTGAAGGCGCAGATGGCCGGGGAACTGCGCCAGTTGTCTTCGAGTTCAAGCTGAACCGGAAGGTTGGCAGTGAACTCCTGGACGGCCGTCGGAGTGGCCTTGCGGAACTCGTAGATCGACTGGTCGAGGTCGCCGACCATGACCACCCGAACCCCGCAGTCACGGAGGAACTGAAGGACATCGAGTTCCTCTCGGCCGCAGTCCTGCGCCTCGTCCACGATGACCTCGGCAAAACGAGTGCGCAGCAGGCCTTCGAGGATCGCTCGCTCCTTGGCGCTGGCCAGCCAGAATGCGGCCAGGAGACGGGCAGCCTCGCAGGTGATGGTCCCGGCCCTCAGGAGCCGGCCGAAGATGTGGGACGCGTTCGCTTCAGCTTCCTGTTTACGTTGCGACAACATACGAAGCGCGACGGCGTCACCGAAATCCCGAGGTACGCGGTTGAAGTTCAGGTGGGCCCGAGCATCAGAATCGAAGTCGAACCACTCCAATTCCAGGTTCTTCGTCCGCCCCATGTCGGGGAGTCGGAAGCTCGTACTGGCCACGTCCCGCCAGGACTGGACGTAATTCGGTTTCCGCTCGTACGCCTTCACGTACAGCGGTGTGACGATGAAGCGGTGGATGAAGGTGTCGAACGTGCCGACGAAGTGGGGCACCCGCAGAGCCTCCACCTGGCTCCCACACCGGTGCCGGACTTCGTCCACGGCGGCATTGGTGAACGAAATCAGGGCAATGCCGCGTCGGGGCTCCTCAGCGGTCCGCTTCAGGAAGCGGGTGACCATGGCCCGGGTCTTGCCGGCCCCAGGGCAGGCGGCCGCGAAGAGGCTGTCTTCGGCGTCGACGAGCGCCTGCTGGTCGTCGGTGAGCGTCATGTCGTTCAACGTGCCTCACCCGACACGTCCGTCAGGACGCCCCGGATGGCTTCGTCCAAGTACTGAGGAGCCTCGAACGTGCCCCCGCTGGCGATGGCCAGAGCGACGTCGTGCGCGAACTCGCCCTTGCCGATGAACTTCTTGTGCGTGCGGAGCTTCAAGTAGAAGCCCCAAGCAGGCCCTCTCTCGTTGTCGAGGATCGCCTGCCACTTTTTCTTCGAGCGCGGCTTCTGCTTCAGGAAGGCCGCCTTGAGCAGGGGCTCATTGGCCTCGGGCGTCAGGAGGTCAGCCTCAAGGGTGTGCGGGGCTTCAGCGACGACGAGGTGCTCGGCCGCGCCGATGGACTCGGCGTGAGCGGTCAGCCGGTCCTTGCGGTTGTCCACCGCGGTGTCGTCATCGTCATCTGCCGGCTCGTCCTCATCTGGTTCGGCGTCCTCTCCCGTGGAGTCGCCTTCGGTTGGGACGACCGCCGGCTCCTGGGCCTCGCCCTGGCCGTCCTCGGTCTCCCCTTCCTCTGTCTTCTTCTCCTTGGGGATATCCGGGTCGCCGTCGGTGATGACGGTCAGCTTGTCCAGCAACCGGCAGCCGTTGACCTCTGACAGCAGCAGCGTGATGTACGGGGCGAAGTCGACACTGCCGACGTTGATGATCGTGACGCCGTGGAAGTCCCGGCGCTGTTTGGCCTGGTCCTCGCCGCCGAAGACGCAGTGGCGGGCGATGACCGGCAGCAGGACGGCCTCAGCGATCCCCTCGACCAGGATGACCCGGCGGGCGAAGAGCAGGCCGGCCCGCGTGGCGTCCAGGTACTGGTTGATCTTGCGCCGCTCGTCGTCGCTCAGAGCAAGCTTGGCCAGCGGGAGCGCCTGGGTCTTCCGGCGCAGGACTTCCTCGCCTTTCTCGTCCTGGACGGTCTCCTGGTCCACGCGCGTGCGCAGTGCCACGACGTTCTCGATGCCGACGCTGCTGGCCAGGTTGGGCGAGTGGGTGCTGGCGATGACCTGGATGCGGCCAGCCGGGCCGAGGGTGTCGTCCTTGAGGGAAGCCTCGGCCTGCTCCTGGAGGTAGTCCAGTAGGACGGCCTGGAGCTGCGGGTGGAGGTGCGCCTCAGGCTCCTCGACGAGGAACAGCGTCAGCTCCATGCGCTGGGCGTTGCGAAGTTCCAGGATCACCGTCGCGATGAACAGGAGGTTGGCGTAGCCCAGGCCTGACTCGGTGAGGTCGGCTGGCGGGATGCCGGCCTCGGCCATCTTCACCCGCAGGCTGCGCGCTAGGCGGTGGAGCTCGTATTCGGCGAAGGTGACCTCAACTGTCTGCCCGCGGACCGAGTCGGTCAGCTCGCCCAGGTGACCCTGGATCTCCTCGGTTGTGGCAGTCAGGACGGGATGCTTCTTGAGCTCCGTGAACGACTTGTTGGCTTGTACCCGGAACTCCTCCTGTTCGTCTTCCTCAGTGAGGTAGCGGATGATCCGCAGGAGCCGGTTGCCGTCGGAGGAATCCAGCTCCCGTTGGGCGTCCCTCAGCGGTGCCAAGTAGACGTGCGCGATCTGGTCGCGCTTGTCGGGCTCGGCGTCCGGCCCATCCACCGGACCCGCGGTCACGGTAGGACGCATCTGCTGCCGAACCTCGTCCCGCTTGTACGTCGTCGTGTAGGTGGCCTCGTTCGATTCCACGTCGAGCGCGGTGATGTAGTGGGCCCATTGGGCTGCCGACAGGTCATCGTACGTCGCGCGGAACTGAGCTTCCTGCCCTTCGCGGCCGTGGGACAGGTCAACCTCGTCGAACCAGCGCGTGGCCCGTCGGTTGAGCGGTGTGGTGGCGAGCCGGAGTGCCTCGATGACGTTGGACTTACCGGAGTTATTCTCCCCCACCAGCAGCGTGATGCCGGGTCGGAAGTCAACCTCGATGTCGTAGCACGACCGGAAATTCTTGATACCAAGCTGCCGCAGATACATTCCGGATTTTGGCTTGCCCTGACTCACTTACGCGCCCCCCGCTAACCAATGAAGCCATTTTATATAAAATCGGTCCCCTGCACCATGCGCCACATAGGGCATCTCTTACGCACTTTGGCACACGATCCACAGAGTGCTCGGATGAACCGACAAGTAACACAGCGTGGTCTTGGTCACGTTGCGTTGCCGCCGCTCCGACCATGACTGCCCGTCGACCAGGCCTACGCCGCCTGAAGCGCGACGTCGATCTCCCCGAGACTGATGACCTCGATCCCGTCGAGATCGGCCGTGAACACCATCCACAGCCGCGGCCCGGCTCGCAGCGCCCAGGACCAACCGTCGGGAGCAGGCCAGGAGTTCGGATCGACCAGAGCCCCGGCGATGAGCTCCATGACCTCCTGGCGGTCGTCGTCCGACAGCTCCGTCAGCGCCTGCTCGACCTCAACCGCAAGATCCACCGTGTACGTCATCGTTGCCCCCTGTGCTCCGTGATCGTCTGGAGCCAGCACCGTACGGCTTGGCTGTCGAGCGGGTGAGGGCCTGTGGATAACTCTCGATCTACTGTGCCGAAGCGCGATAGATGTCACCAGCGGTTGTCGCCGAACTGCGATTTCGTGGGCGGCGAGGCATGGCGGTTGTCACCAGATCGGCGCCCAATCTGTCACTGGCGGTGACGCTGGTATCGGTCGTTGTCGGCCTGATGGCCGGCCTGCTATCCCTACTCGACGACAGTCGACTGCCCACATGCATCAGGGGCGGCAGTGCCGCACTCGGGGTGTCCTTGGCGCTCCTGCTCCTGGTTCTTGCCAGCCTTGGGGCCTGGGCCTGGGCCTGAAACGGAGGGAGGTCCCCAGAAATGGGGCCCTCCCTAGCCCTCATTCCTTCGCGGCGGTCTGTCGGTTCGCTCGGCTGCTACTTTCGGCTGTGGGACGTCGCAGAGCCAGTCCCCGACGTTCGACGTTGCTAGTGTCAGTCGCCCCAGGGCGGCGACTGACACCGTCTGTCTGGGAGCCGACCGCGACAGGATGAGGCTCATCGAGGCACTGGTGGCGCCCAGGTCCGATGATGGTGCACTACCTCAGGCTGACCTGACAGTTTCCCGATTAGGATCCCTGGTCGTGGCAGACATCCCCGACGAACTGATCAAGCTGGAACGATCCGCCGAAGAGGCGCGCGCGAAACTCGCCGGCCTCTCGGATGACAAATACGAGGAGCAACGCCGAGACTGGCGCGACAAGGCGGCAGCCTTCCACGTCGCAGTGGCCGAGTACGCGGCACGGGACGACGTGGCCATGTCCCGGTACGAGCTGGAACAGGCCGTGAAGCAGGCCGTACGGCACGCCGAGGAAGACCCGGCGGACTAGCCCCGCTTCCTGTGACTGAGCACGCCAGGTGGCCCATGTGTACTTCAGTTGGCCGCTCGTGTGCGCAGCGCTGCATGCACCGACCACTAGATGATCGGCCAGTCCGGCTTCCTGCTCAGCGTGCGTCCGAAACCCGGCGCACACGGATGCATTCGCCAGGGCACTTCCTCGCGGAGTTCGGCACGTCCGTGAGCTGCGTCAACGTTCAGCCTCCGACGCCCGGCGTCTACTGGGCGCAGATGTCGTCAGCGATCCACATATCCAGGTCGACAGGACCTCAGCTCCGGCCTCGCTGTCGATTCCAGCCCCAGCTGCGCAGCCCTCTGGCCACCGCTGTTTTCCTGTTTCTGGAGGCGTGAAACTAGCGCGAGTCGGCCCGGTCTGACGGGTGTTGAACACTTCGACGTTGCAACAGCCCGCTTCCGAATCTTGTTCTACGGGTATCTCCCTAACGAGCGAGAGGGCGAGAGGGCGAGAGTAACGACGGAGACACCTCGACCGCATTTGTGATCTTGAGGTTTCAATCGATGCTTCTCGTCTGATAGTCAAGGTGTCCGTCTCGGACATGCGAAAGCCCCAGCTCAGTGCCTGCGAAGCTCAAGCCGGGGCCTTCGGTCAGCACTCACAAAGGAGCACCTACCTATGCACAGTATCTTCCCGCCCCCCGGCGCTGATAACCGCCCCGTCATGGGCTGGCCCGAGGCCGCAGTCAACATCGCGACGATCGGGGTATTCGCCGCCATGATCTTCATGGGAATTCTCCCCGCAGGTGCCTTCGCTTTCTCGATGGCCATTCATCTGGGGCGAAGCAGCTGATTCCTTGTAGTGGAGGCCCTGCCCTGGAGGCGGGGCCTTTTCACACGCGCTGGCGCAACACTGTTCACGGCCAGGTGGACACCGCCGAGCAGGGCCAGTCGTGAAGGCACGCCACCCCGAACCCGCCGACGCCTGACCTATGAAGCGACGGGCCACGTATCCAGCGTCTCGCCCGTCACCTCGTCGACGAGGGTCACGTGGGAGCCTGCCCGGCCGGTGCACTCGCTGACCCAGAGCGTGAACTTCGCCCGCGCCACCTTCTCGCTGCCCCACCAGCCGTGCCGCGCCGGCTTCCCACCGACGGTCAGGGTGAGGTGGTAGCGGTGCTGCTCATCCATGCTGCTCGTCCTGCCAGTCGTTCTCATCCGTCCATAGGCGCACCTGCGGCGTTACGCCCAGCTCGGCCGCGACCTCGGCGAAGACTTCTCGAAGGTCGGCGAGGATTCCCTCCTTCGTGGTGGGCATGTTCGGTGCTGGCTCATACACGGCCCAGCCGTGTTCCCAACACGGGTCGAGCCACCGGGGCCCCTGCGCCGTGTGGAGGATGCGGACCGTCGGGCTGGGCTCTCCACATGCGGCGCACGGCTGGAGCGGCAGGGTGGTGATCCGGGCGCGCACCTCGCTGCGAGGCGGGGGGAGACGGTGCGGGCGGCAGCGTCGCCGGGTCGACGTTGTGCCGTTTGAGCAGCTCGCCGACGGTCATGAGGTCCACGATGTCTCCTGTGCCGCTGGGGTGCGTGGGTCAGGCTAGCGCCTAGAATCGAACACGTGAACGACCTGCCGCCAGATCCTGCGCGCCTCCGCGCCATCCTGGAGTACCTGAACCGGCAGGTAGCCGACCACGAGACCGTCGGCATCTACCTCCGGCTCCAGCGCGACGCCGTCCAGGCCGCACTCGCCAAGGCCGAAGCCCCGCCGCCGCGGCGCCCGCGGCTCCCCAAGGGCGGGGCCGGTCTCGGCCCGACCGTACGGATCAGCGTGCGGCCGACCTTTGTCGTGCAGCAGAAGCGCTCACCCCGAGGACCGGAGCCTGCGATCGTCCACCTCGGCGACTGCTCGATGGTGGAGGGCACCCCGCATCCGATCGGCGAGCATGATGCCCGCGTCTCCCTGACCGATCCGAACGTGGAAGCGTGCGCCTTCTGCCGTCCGGACACCGAGCTGGGGTTCATCGACTAGGCCGGCCGGGGCTTCCGCGCCGAAGTTCTCTTCGTCGTCTTCTTGGCCGGCTGCTTCTTCGCGGCCTTCTTCGCCGCGGTCTTCTTCGGCGGCAGCTGGTGAAGGCGGCGTCTGTCTCGCCGCGCGACGCCTGGGCCTTGGCGACGGACTCCTGCAGCGCGGCCATCAGGTCGAGCACCTTCCCCGGCGCCTCCGGCTCTGGGACCTCAGGGAGCGGCTTCTCCTCGCGCTTCGCTTCGATCACCTTGGCGAGGGCGTCGGTGTAGGTGTCGCGGAGGTCGTCGCCCGCGAGGTCGTCGCGGGTCATGCGGTCGATGAGGGCGAGCGCGCTGTCGATCTCGTCGGGGGACAAGTCTGCGTTCGGCGTGTCTACGGCGCCGGGGTCGCGGATCTCGTCGGGCCAGCGCATGGCGTGCAGCACCAGCACGTCGTCCCGTACGCGGATCAGGCCGAGGCGCTCTCTTCCGCTCCAGGCGTACTTCGCGACGGCCACCTTCGATGACCTGCCGAGGGCCTGCACGAGGAGCTTGTAGGGCTTCGCCGCGACCTGCCCATCGGGGGACAGGTAGTAGCCATCGCCGATCCGTATCGGGTCGATGCTGTAGAGGGGCACGAACCCGGCGATCTCGATCGCCTTCGCCGTGGGGAGGGGGAGGTTCGCCAGGTCTTCGTCGGTGACGGGCACGACCTGGTCCTTGGCGTACTCGTAGCCCTTGCCGATCTCCGACTGAGCGACCTCGCGGCCTTCCAGCTCGCACACCTTGCGCACCCGGACGCGGCCGCCGTCCTCCAGGTGGTACTGGTGGAACTGGATGCTGTGATCCTCGGTGGCGCCCACGACGTGGATAGGTACCGTGACCAGGCCAAATGAGATGGCGCCGCTCCAGATGGTCCGGGGCATGGGGGTACCTCCGCGACAGCCCCGAGCATGCTCAGCCTACGAGCCGTAGGGGCGCCCCGCACGCGCACACCAGCCCCGGCCGCAGGCTGAGGTCATGGCCACAGATCAGCCCATGGTCATCTACCCGCCCGCGGTGGACGGCGGTCGGCGTGTCCGTATTGATGGGCACTTCGTCGGGATCTCCTACGGCCCGCTCGACGTCGTGGCCTTCGTACAGAAGGCCGGGCCTGCCATACATGAGTCAGTCAACGAGGTAGTGGGCCTCGATGTAGGCGACGGTGGAGTCGTACGGCTCCCCCACCGGCTTCAATGCATACCGGCGGAAGACGGCTGCGGTGGCACGGCGGACGCCTCGGTTGCGGGCGTCAGCGTTGTCCCATGCCCGGCCTAGCGTGCGGGTGACTACCTGGTCGATCTCCTCGGCCAAGTTCCGCTCCGTGATGGTGACACCGGCCGGCGCGTGGTCGCGGATGATCCGGGACAGGACGCCTACGTGGTCGTCGTCCAGGACCACGACGGCCTCGTCGGGGTGCTTCTCGGCATCCACGATGGCGCGGGCAACCCGGAGGGCCTCCGACAGGAAGTCCAGCGCATCCTGGGAGTTCTGAATGATCCGGTCCCGCAGCTGCCTGATCCGCTCCGCCAGGGCGGTGTACTTCGCGGACCCCGGTTCGACGCCCTTCTCCAGGGCGGCCTTGATGTGGTCCAGGATCTCCGCCGCGGACGGCGGTCTCTTGTCCCCGTCGTTCTTGCCGGGCTTGGGGCGGACGAGGGCCAGCAGTTCCTTGAGGATCGCGATGCCTTGGGCGTCCAGGACGAGGGCTTCTTCCTGGGAGGCAGCCACAGAGAAGGAGTGAACGTGAGCGTTGATTATCTCCAGGACCATCGGCCCTAGTTCGGCCAGCCGTTCCTTCCTCTCCTCGTCGGAGGACTTCTTGAACAGGGTCGTGTACACGGACCCGAACAGCCCGAAGCCGTCCTGGTACTTGGTGATCCGCTTGTCGGTGTTGATGAGCGGGTACAGGCGGGCCAGGAGCCGGTAGTCCTTGCTGAACGCCTCGGCGGCGGCCGGGTCGCCGTCCAGGAAGGAGTTGATGGTTCGCACGGACTCGTATCCGTGGACGGTGAGGTCCAGGCCGTCCACGTCTGCGAGGAGGTCTTCGATGCGGGCGAAGGTGGTACGGAACTCGGCGACCAGTTCGGTCAGGTCGGTGACGAACCCGCCCCCCTTACCGGCCTCCTTCGCGGTGGGGTCGACCACGGCCCGCTGGACCTCCTCGGCCAGGCCGATGTAGTCCACGACCACGCCGTCGGCCTTCACGAACCCGGTCGGGGACACCCAGGTGCGGTTCGGGCGGGTGATCGTCTGGAACAGCGTGTGGGCCTTGAGGGGCTTATCCAGGTAGAGGACGCCCTCGTTGGGTGCGTCGAACCCGGTCATCAGCTTCGCGGTGACCACCAGAAAGCACAGCGGGTCGTCCGGGGTGAGAAACCGCCGCTTCTGCTTCTCCTCGTCGACCTCCGAGAGCTGGTACGGCCGCATGGCGGCGTCTTCGTCCTTGGAGTCCTTGACGTGGATGTTCACCTCGGCGGTGATCCGCTCATGCTTTCCGACCTCGGCAAGCACCTGGGATGCCTCATAGCCGGCCAGCAACTCGTTGATCTTGTCCGTGTACGCCACGGCCAGCTCACGGTTGTAGGCAACGACCTGAGCCTTGAGCCCGTTGCGGTAGGCGCTGGACAGGTAGTGGTCAACGATGTCCTGGCAGACCGCGTGGATGCGGTTCGGATTGGCGAACACCGAGGTCAGGCGCCCGAACTTGCGGGACAGGGCCTCGCGGTCAGGGTCGTCGAGGTCGAATTCGTCGGCGAACTGGTCGAACTCGGCCTGCAGCGCCTGGTCGTCTATCTCGAAGGTGACCGGGCGCGGGTTCAGCATGACCGGGACGGTCGCCTCATCCAGCAGAGACCGGGACACCGAGTACCGGTGCAACACCCGATCCGGGTCACTCTCCTCACCGAAGAGAGCAAAGGTGTCGGTAGCAAGGTTCCTGACGGGGGTCCCGGTCATGCCGAAGAACTTCGCGTTCGGCAACGCCGCGCGCATCTGCCCGGCGAGGGACTTCGACTTGGCGGACTGGGTGCGGTGTGCCTCGTCGACCAGCACGATGATGTTGTCCCGGGTCGACAGGCTCGGGCCGGCGTCGGCGAACTTGTGGACGGTGGTGGAGATGACGCCGCGCACGTCATCGGCCAGCAGGGAGCGCAACTGCTGGCTGGTGGCAGGCTTGTGGAAGTAGGCGTGCCCCATCGCGGACGTGAACACGCCAGAGGTCTGCCGGACAAGATCGGTTCGGTCCGAAAGCAAGATGATCGTGGGTGACTCGGTGCGCGTGTCGGTCAGCAGCAGCGAGGCGGCGAACACCATCAACAGCGTCTTCCCAGACCCCTGGTGATGCCAGATCAGGCCCTTCGACCCGCCCGCCAGAACCCTCTCATGAATCAGGTGCGCGGCCTCCATCTGCGGGTAGCGAGGCAGGTACTTCATATCCACCCCGTCTCCGGAGGTGTCGAAGAGGGCGAAGTTGGCGACCATGTCCAGGATCGTGGACGGATTGAGCAGCAACTCGACGGAGCGCCGCACGTCAGCCTGCCCGGACAAGTTCTCGTCGTCAGCGGTGGACCTGAACGGCTGCCACAGGTTCACGGGCGCGCCGGCGGCACCGAACCGCAGCTTCAGCCCATCGGAAGCGACGGAGAAGACATTAGGGGTGAAGAACCACGGGTACTCGGTGGCGTACACGTCGTTGATCTCCCGGGCCGCATCCGCCCAACCAGACTTCGCCGTCGGAGACTTCACCTCGACAACGACCAGAGGCAGCCCGTTGACCCAGTACACGAGGTCGAACCGGCGGGAGGTCTTGCCGGGGACGGTGATGGTCACCTCGTCCGACACGACCAGCGTGTTGCCCGTCGGGTGCTCGAAGTCGATGACCTTCAAGGCGTGCCAGACACCGTCGGCGTCCCGGAACTCCTTGTGCCCGCGCAGCAGGTTCAGCACCAGTTCGTTGGCCCGCACCAGGCCACCCTCGACGGCGTTGACGGTAGCAACGATCTCCTCGACAACCGCGTCGACATCGAACCCCGCGATCACCCCAGGGTTTAACCGGGCGATGGCATCCCGGAGCGGGCCGACAAGCACCGTCTGCGTCGTCTCACGTGGCAGCGATCTTCCCCCTGTGAAGCCCCAGCCCATCGGCAGAGACCACTGAATCAGCAGGTTCTGGAACTCACGCTCACGAATGCCCTTCGCCACGGCTCAGACCTCCAACTCGGCGGATTCGATGTCGATGGTGCGGTCCAGCAGCCCCGACAGCAGCCCTGCCCGCACAGAACGGAGACGGTGTGCCTCGGCCCGGGTCGCGGCGACGACGTCGCTCATCGTGTCGAGCTCCGCAGCGATCCGCTCCTGGTCTGCGACGTCTGGAAGGCGCACCGGCATCCGAACGGCACGCATGGCGGTGATGTGCTTGATGTTGGTGCCTCCCGCGATGTCGAGGAATGTGCCCGACTCGTAGGCCCACAGGCACCAGTGGTTCACGAACGCCGGGACGCTGACGCCTTCGATGGCTCGATACCGCATGAGCGTCTTCTGGAAGCAGATCGGTTCTGGCAGCTCTCCACGCCACATCACCGGCATACCGACTGCGGACTGGCTTGCGCTGCCTTCGGACACGAGTACATCGCCGGGCACAAGGCCAAACACCTCGCGTTCCTTCGGGTCGAAGTTCATCTCCAACACGTCGGACAGGTCGAGCGTCCCGTAGCCGACGTTCGCGGAACGCAAGTACGGCGTCATGTAAGGCCCTGTTGCGTACTTCGGCGCCCGCTGTCGCCCCATCGTGATCTCGAACGCCTCGTCAGCACGGACTGCCGGAGCGCCCTTGTTGGTGATGAGGTCGGCTCGTCGGCGACGCAGAACCGCTGTCAGCGCCCCAGCCTCCGCGTCGAGCGCGGTGATCTGGTCGTCGACCGCGCCGATGACCTCGATGATCCGCCCCTGGACAGGAAGCGGAGGCACGGGAACTATCCACGCCTCGAAGTCAGCTTCCTTCCATCGGGCACGCCCCTCGGAGCCTGCACGCATGGCACTGATCTGTCGCAAAACTTCTGACCGCTGGAAGTTGAGGAGCAGGAAACGGGCGTCCAACTCCTCTTCGTTCACTTCATAGAGGGGGAATTCGTTCGTCGCCAGGGCACCATCAAGATCAGCGGAGACGACATCGAACGCACCCTTGTGAGTGTCGATCCGATTGAATGCAAAGTCTCCCTCCCGTACCCGGTAGAGGGACTTGGCCTTGACTGTCTCAGTCGTTACGACACCCCTGTCGTAGGCGCCTTTGCCGTACCACCGCACACCCATCGTGCGGTATTCGGTCCCCGGTTCCAGGCGAACGATTTCCCGCCGCTGATGGGCGATCTTCCCCGCAGGAACGTGCTGCCATTCACTCATCGAAGCCCTCGATACCAGCATCGGCGAGGACAGCGAGCATGCGCTGCTCGGTCTTCTGACGCTCTGCTCGGGCGATGTTGTAGGCGTCAATGAGGGTGCCGAGGTCTTCCTGCTCAGCGGCGGCCTGCTTGATGTAACGGCCGATGTTGAGGTCGTACCCGTTCGCCACGATCTCCGTGGTGGGGACGAATCGCGCCGCGAGTCCGCTTTCTCCGTCGAGGTCCACCGGGTTGCCGCCGGCGTCAAACTTTGAGTGGTAGGTGGTCACCGTGTCGGCGATATCTGCATCGGTGAGGGTGTTGCGGTTCTTGCCCTTGACGAACCGCCTGGAGGCGTCGATGAACAGCACCCCGTCTCGGCGCTCCTCGGTCTTGGTGCCGGGGGCACGGAACACGAGGACGCAGGTCGGGATGGAGGTCGAATAGAAGAGGTTCGCCGGCAGGCCAATGACCGCTTCGAGCAGATCCTCGTCCAGGACTCGCTGCCGGATGGCTGCTTCCTGGCCGCCACGAAAGAGGACGCCGTGGGGCAGGACGACACCGGCCCGGCCCTTCTTCGGTCCCATGCTGGCGATCATGTGCTGCACGAACGCCCAGTCCGCCGACGACTGCGGTGCGACACCTCCGATGGCGCGCTGGTCGTTGATCCAGGGCTTCCACTTCAGGCTGTAGGGCGGGTTGGCGAGGATCACGTCGAACTGCGCGATGGATCCGTCCGGCTTCTTGAAGCGCGGGTCCTTCAGCGTGTCGCCGACCTCGACCTTGAACTGGGTGAGGTTGTGCATGAAGAGGTTCATACGCGCCACACCTGCAGTGTCCGGTACGGCCTCCTGCCCGTGCAGTTTGAGCGTGTAGCCACGCCCGCCGTGAGCCTTCAACAGGTTCGCGGAGGCGATGAGCATGCCACCCGACCCGCAGGTCGGGTCGTACACCGATTCGTGGCTCTTGGGGGCCAGGATCTCGACGATCAGCTCGACGACCTCGCGCGGGGTGAAGAACTGGCCGGCGCGGGTGCCGGACCCGTCGGAGAAGCGCTTCAGCAGGTACTCGTACGCCCCACCGAGCACGTCGTGGGACATGTTGCCCTCGTGCATCTTCGGGGTGCGGTCCATCGCCTGCATGACCGCCGCCAACACCTCCCCCGGCAGCACCTCTTCGGAGGTCCAGGTCATGGACCCGAACAGGCGGGAGAACTTGTCAGGGTTGGCCGTCTCGATGGCCTGCAGAGAGGCGCGCACTCGCTGGCCGAGGCCGGGCTGGGTGATGGTGGCGAGGATGGACGACCAGGAGGCGCGGCGCTCCTGGACGGTGCCAGGGTGGATGGACGGGATCTCGAACGACTGGTGGTCGCGGTACTCGATCTCGCGGGCTTCCTCGGAAGAGAGGTCGTCCCCCTCGTACTCCGCCAGGAACTCCTGGTGATGGTGCTCCCAGGTGTCCGAGAGGTACTTCCAGAACATCAGCGGGAAGACGACCGACGCGTATTGCGCTTCGGGCATCGCCACGCGCAGTTCGTCGGCCGCGTCCCACAACCGGCTCTCGATCTCCTGCTGGGTCACTGCCATCAGTCGAGGGTGTCCTTGCTCGTCAGCGGGCGGCGCCTGGGTGGGGCGCCGCAATCGTGTTGGTCAGGCTATTTTCGCTTGATCCCCCACAACAGTGGGGGTCTCCGCGAACAACCTACAGATCGCCAACGTACGCGCAGCCACTGACAACGACGTGATACCCCTCGGTCGTGGCACGCACGTCGTGACTGCCTCGGCCTCGAACTGCAGCACCGTCACGACTCCAGCTGTGCGATGGACACGTCCGGCTCGCCCCTACCGTCTGCACCCCAGGGCTACAGCTGAGGGCGACGACGAGGGGCCGTAGGCCACAACAGGTGACACCGCTGAACCAGGCTGGCTCTTCGGCGCATCGTCAGCGCCTGAGGTAGAACGGTGCGTACGCGCAACAGCAGCAAGTGACCCGGGGGCACCATGGTTCGCGCAGCAGTCCGCAATGTCCGTTACAGAAAAGGGGGCCCCAACAAGGAGCTGCGCCTGGCTCTATGGGAAGTATGGGGCTCGAAATGCTACTGGTGTTCCAAACCGGTGGAGTTCGGCTTCGTCCAGATTGACCACATCATCCCCAAGGACGTCAGCGAACCCCGACTGCGCGAACTTAAGCGCACACACGGTCTGCCGCACGACTTTGACATCCACGACCCGCAGAACCTCGCGCCCATCTGTGCTCCTTGCAACGGGGCGGAGAACAAGAGCAACGACACCTACGACGCCCCTATCGTGGTGACCCGCCTGAAGACCGCAGAGAAGCAGCGGGCCAAGGTCGTCGCTCGCGTGCAGAGCCTCGGTCGGTCCGGCAAAGTAGCCGCCCATCTACTGGAAGCCGTCACTGCGGATTTCGGCGACCTGGGCCTACGCCAGGAGTTCCTGGACCATGCTCCCGCCATCGTTCAGATCCTGGCAGTGATGGATCCGCAGCTTGTCGATTACCAGTCCTTCCTCGACGTGGAGGTGACGGTCGAAGAGGACACGGGAAGATACCAGCGCGTTGACGTAACCCTGAACCGCCGGGGACGCTCCGCGGTAGCGCTGCTGGAAGAGGTCTGCGGGGCAGAACTGGCTGACGCGCTACAAGCCCCGGTTGTGCAGCTAGTCGACGAAATTCACGACCGGGTGACCGCCGGATTCGAGGGCGCCGAATCGAGCGACCCGATCACCGCGGGTCCGCCCACCTACGACTTCATCACGCTTGACGTCGACTCCCTCGACTTCAGCCGCTCCGTCGGCGAGATCGAGTTCACCTTCAATGGCAACTTCGAGGGCAGCCTCTCGGCATCCTTGGTCCGTAGCAGTTCCGACGGAGACGGGACGGACGAACTGCAAGGCGACGCCGTGGTCAGTGGCACCTTCACCATCGTGACCGTCTGGGACCCCGCGGCCGACCCAGCCGACGTATCTGCAGGAAACAGCACCATTGCCAGCTGGGAGCAGGACCTCCACATCTCGTAGCACGCGCGCAACCAGAGCCAACAGGCTCCACCGCTACCCTGCCATCGCGACCGCGCGCCAGCTATCCCACTCAGCTCAGCTGGCACTTCAGTGCAGGCGGTTGCCCAGCCTCCCTCACGCATTCGACTGCATGATCGATAACGTGAGGTGTGGGGGTAGCTGTGATGGACATGGACAGGTCCGTGCGTGCGGGATCGACGCTGATGCACGTGCAGTGCCCGGATGGGGGGTCCGGCATGAGGTGTACCGACAGGTCCTGGAGGTGCTCTCCGAGCTGCCCCCGGCGGTGGTGCTCTGATCGGCAGCACCGCTCGCCAGCTCCACATCGGCTGTGGACCGCCGCTGGCGATACGCCGGCTTGGTGCCGTGAATCCAGCCGTCGGCTGCGGACGATCACGCCCAGGTGCCACGCGTCGGTCAGGGCTATTGCCCTCCGTGAGCTACCAGTTCGCCGGCCCAGAATGCCCGTATGGCCTCTTCGAGGATGGCCGTGTACCGCTTGAGTTCGTGGTTCTCCTGAGCCAGCGGGTTGTCGCGGTCGGGGCTGGCCGCGAAGGCGGCGTCCATCTCCTTCAGTCGAGTCTCCAGGGCCGCCAACTCCGGTGTGCGACCTGATGCTACGGCGAGCCGTGCGGCTCGCCGGGTGGCGAACTGCGCGAGGAGTTCCTGCTGTTCGGCAGTGAGCCCTTCGCCAGCGGTGTTCGGTTGCTGCTCGTCCATGAGCTCTCCTTCTTGGTCAGGTTCCCGGCCCCCGCCGCGGTCCCGCGTTGGGGCTGTGGCGCCGGTGGTGGTGCTGTTCGTCCTGGGTGTCGGCCCGGCGTCCACGTGCGAGATCGTCCGAGGGCAAGGCCGATGCCACAGGGGCCAGGCCGCGCCGGGCTCGTTCGGCGTCGCGGTGTGCTCGGACTTCTACCAGGCGCTGCTGGATGCGGGATCGCTGGAAGAGCGTCATGGCCTCGTGCAACTCGGTCCACCGCTCTCGCTCTTCGGCCTCATCAGGAGTCTCCCCCAAAGGCTCGGCGGAGTCGATCTCGTTCAGGAGCCGGTAGGCCGCGAGGGCTGTGACGAGTTCTTCCCATTGGTCCTGCTGAGTGCCGTCCTCCGTGGCCGGCGCAGGGATGTGCTCGACCCATTCCTCAACAGGTTCTTCACCTTCCAAGACGCGCCGTAGGGCGAGTTCGGCGAAGGCCGCGGCGGCGGCCGACACCGTTTCCCGGTCATCCGGCTCGGACACCTGCGCGTCGAGCAGCCGATAGTGAAGGTTCTCGGCCGTACGGGCTGCGATCCGCATCCCGCCGAGCGGCTCGTTGGGCCGATGCCTGGCGGCGGCGGACGCACGCGCACGGCGGCCGACCTCGGCGATCCGCTGCTGGAAGATCTCCCAGGCATGCGCGTCACGGGGATCGGACGGCGCTTCACCGATGCCGGGAACGTCGTCGGCCAGGGCATGGCGGATACGCCACACCTCGGCCACCGCCGCCGTACGCTCCCACTGCCCGCGTAGGTCTGTTCCCGCAAGGGGTACCGGACCGAGGCTCCGCGCCCACGACGGCGGGGACTGCGCCAGGGCCAGTCCCATCTGTTCCAGCCGCTCGGACAGCACGAAGCGGCGCTCGACGAGGTGCTGCCGCCAGCCCTCCGGGGTGTCCATGTCCCGTACGGCGGCCGACGGAGCGATCCAGTCGGGCAGGTGGCCGCTGTGGTCCGGGGCCGGTGCCGGGCGGTGCGGAAGTTCGTCACGGAGCCGCTGTTCGGCTCGGATCTTGGCGGCGATGAGCTGGGCGCGCTTGAGTCGCTCGCGGGCCGCGTCTTGCCGGTGGAGATTGGCGGTGCGCTCGGCACGGGTGGCTTCGAGGGGTTGCGTCGCCGTGTGGCTGGCGCCGGGCCGGGGTTCACGCTGCCAGTCCTCGCGCATGCGCTCGCGTGCGGGCATGGCCCTGCGCAGGCGCTGTTCGCGCCGCAGCAGGGCGTGCTGCGCGGCGGCGGCGCGCTCGGTGTCGTGGTCGCCTTCGTCCTGGGCGCGGCGGATCTGGGCGCGGGCCTGGGCGATGGCCGTGGCGAGTTGGGCGCGGGTGAGATGTCCGTGTGCTCGGTCGGGCCAGGCGGGATGGGGAAGGCCGTCCACGATGACGGGCCGGGGCTGGCTGTCGACGGATGCGTCCGCGCGAAGGAGTTCTTCCAGAGCGGCACGGCGGTGCTGCTCCGCGAGGTCCACAAGGCGCTGCAATTGCTCGGCGGCGAGCGTCTTCAGCGGACGGCTGCCGCCCGGCGCGGCTTCCTTTCGTGCGGCCCGTTCGGCGGCCTGCCGTCCGGCTTCGACGCGGTTGTCGATGCGCCAGGCGAGCACGGCGGCCGGGTCCTCGGCATCCGCGAAATCCCGTTCGTCGAAGGCGATTTGGATGAGTCGGTCGAGGTTCCAGCCTTCGGCCTCGGCGGCGCGCAGGGATCGCTCGGCGACCTCCCAGGCGTCGGCGCCGATGAACATCTCGGCTGCCAGGCCGAGCACACGGCGCAGGAGGTTGTGCAGCCGCTGGCTGGTGGCTCGGGCGTAGACGTCGGTGTATTCGGCGATGAGCTGGCCGATGCCGTAGGTGCGTTCCTGCTCGACCTCGATCATCTCCCGGGCCGAGATGGAGGCTTGGCTGTTGTGGGCCACGGTGTCCAACACGTCGCGCATGTTCTGGGCGTCCTCGGTTACGACGTAGAGGTGGTTGGACTGACGGCCGCGGCTCGCCTCGACGTACGCGGCTTCCCGCGAGGTACGGGCGGTGAGCAGGCCGTGGGCGGCCTGAACGGTGATGCCCTGGGCGCGGTGCGTGGTGTAGGCGTAGCCCAGTTCCGCGTGCCGGCGCAGGTAGTGCGGCGGCAGGACGACCCGGCCGCCGTGGCCGGTGTGGCGGGCGCGGACGTGGCCGCGCCGGTCGATCTGTTCGACGATCCATTGATCGCCGTTCTTCACCCAGTCGTGGCCGCCCAGCAGCGAGAGTTTGCGCTGGTTCCTGCGCGTCACGATGACGTCGCCGACCGCGGCCTGGAGCTCGTCGCGCAGCCGGGCCGTCCGGCTCGGGTCGAGTCGGCCGGAGGCAAGCTGGAAGGCCTGGGCGCGGAGGTTGAGTTCGCGGACCATCTCGCCGTCGTCGGTCATCATCAGGGCCTGCACCCCGGACTCGATGTCGTGCTGCCACCCGGCAAAGACGGCGTCCAGCATCTCCTCACGGGCGCCGCCCACGACCCGGCCCTGGTCCAGGTACCAGCTCCAGGCTTCGGCTGGATCGCCGTCGCGCAAGGCCATGGTGGCGTCCGCCTCGCCCGCGGTCTGGAAGCGGTGGATCTCCTCCAGCTCCACCACGCCGACCTCGCGGGCGAGGAGGCGCAGCACGCCTCCTGACTCGATGGCACCGAGCTGCGCGGGGTCACCGATGAGCCGGACCAGGGCGCCGGCGTACTCGGCCTCGGACACGACGCGGGCGAGGTTCTTCGTGCCCGCCATGCCTGCCTCGTCCACCACGATCACGTCGCCGGGCCGCAGCGCATACTCCTGCGCGGTGGCCTTGCGGCGCTTCTTGCTGTTCCGCCGGAGGGCACGGTGGACGATGCTGCCCTCGGTCAGGCGGTCGCGCTGGGCGAGCCAGCCCTGGAGTGTGTACGCCGTGGTGCCGAGATCGCCCTCCATGACCTTCGCTGCGCGTGCGGAGGGGGCGAGGGGTATGAGCCGTCCGCCGCCGGCGGCCACCGCGTCGCGGACGAGTTCGAGGGCGGTGGTCTTGCCCGCGCCGGCCGGGCCGATGCCGCCGACGACGAGCCGGTCGGCGCAGGCGAAGTCCTTGGCGAGCCGCAGTTGCCCGGCGTCCATTCGGCGCCCCTTGAAACGGTGGGCGACGTCCGCGAACCGGTCGCCGTGGAGGGCAGGATTCACTATGGTGCGTGCCGCGTTGAGGACCCGGTCCTCGGCGGCCAGGATCTCGCGGGAGGTGTACAGGACCGACTCCCGGCGCCGGTAGATGCTGCTGCCGTCCGACCGCAGCAGCGGGGCAAAGGGCCGGTGCAGGTCGGGCGGGGTGATCCTCAGCGAACCCTGCGACAGCACGCGCTCGGTGATCCGCTCGGCGAGCCCGCCGGCCGCGCTGCTGCGGCCCCGGGTGAGGCGTACGACGTGGCGTCGCGCCTCGGCCAGCACGTGCCGCTCACCCCACACGGCCCGCTGGTCGGACACCACCGCCAGGATCTCCTCCGCGGCCTGTGCGACATCACTCTCGGCAAGATCGACGCTGCCGTCACGGGGTATGGAGGCACTGGCCTGCGCCGTACTGAGCAGCGCGTCGACACGCTTGTGCCCGACCGCGGCGATCGACGCCTTGCGCCATCCCGACCGCAGCTGGGCCAGGGAACGCCCCTTCTCCTTGACCCGTCTGGTCTCCAGCGTCGCCTGCTGGATGAGGGCCATCCGGGCTTCCGTTCCCGGTTCCTTGCCGTGCGCCCGGCGGTAGGTGCGGAGCAGCTTCTCCAGCCGCTTGCGGATGTCCTTCGTGCGCTTCGTGTGGGGCTTGAGCACTCCGGCGTCGAAGCCCTTGATGCCCATGACCGGGCGCTTGCCCGGGGTGACTTCACGCTCCTCGGCTTCCAGACCGAGCCGGGCACAGACCTTCTCGATCACGAGCTGGTTGTAGTACTCGGAAGCGGCAACTCCCATCGCGTACAACAGCTTTCCGTCGATCGAGCGCCACTTGCCGTCGACGCCGAGCACCTTGTTCGCCACGACCAGGTGATGGTGGAGCAGGGGCTCGCCGAGCCGGTTGTCGTGGTGACGGAAGAGGGTGGCGACCAGACCGCCCTTGACCTCTTCCTGGGCAATGCCGTTGACGCCGGTCCGGGTGGCGAGCGCATGCTCCTCGATCCAGGTGATGGTCTCAAGGACCGCCTCTTCGTCGCATTCCATCACGATCTGGCACACGTCCTCGTCGCCGGTGCCGAACAGGCCCTTGCCGAAGTCTTCCGGCGCCCGCAGGACCAAGTCGTAGCCAGCCACCGCCTGTTGCTGAGATCCGGTGTGGGCGCTGATGTAGCGGGCGAGTTCCTCGGCATCCTTGGGGGAGCGGCCGAAGTCCCTCCGGTAGGCGATCGCGCCGGCCTTGGCGCGCAACTGCCTGCGCTCGTCGGCCGTCGCTTCGCGTCCCTTGTGGGCCTCGAAGGCCTCGATCTCGTCCTGGATCTTCGCCGCGAGGGGACCGGCGCTCTGGTCGTACCGGTAGAAGCGGCGCCCCAGCCGCGCCCGCCGGGTGGCCTCGTCGGGCGACAGCCCCTCGGCCACGGCCGCCTTGATGATCGCGTCCGCGTTCGGGTGCAGCCCCTCGCCGTACAGGGCCTCCATCTGCTCCTCGGACACCGTCCCGGACACGCCGAGTTCCGCGATTCCGCCACCGACCCATACCCCGGGCGGATTTCCTTGCGCCGTGTAGTAATCGCCCAGGTCACGGTCGGGAGAACGGCGCACATCGCCGGTCACGGTCTCACTCGTGTAATAGCGATAGCCATCCCCGGCTGAGAGCTTGTGGATGGTCATCATGAACTCAGATTACCTTGTGTCATTGTGAATGCAAGAGCTTTGACCGCGAAGAAGGGGGGTGCAGGGAAGGGGAGTTGGCGAGCGAGGAACGAGTCGAGCCAACGAGCCGACCTGCACCTTCCTTCTTCGCGGACCGCGAAGCGACCACGGTTTTCCCCAGGTCCGCTCTCCTGAGCGGACCTGGGGAAAACCGCGCAGTTCGGTTATCCACAGGCAAGATCAAGTCGCTCTGAATGCCTCTGAAAGCCTCTGGCTGCGTCATTGGGAAAAGGCCACGGATCCCTCATGTATCGGAGGTGTATTCATCAGCCACAATGAGCCGCAAATCATCGCTGAGGAGAGGCGAGTTCGATGGGCCAACGGAAGCAGCGGAGGTCGGCGCGCGAGGTCGAGGCCCGCGAGCGAGTGCGGGCACGCCGGGCCGGGCACTGGGAGCGCGAGCGGCAGTTGGAGGACCTGGCCACCGTCTACGAAGTAGCGGCGCAGGAGATCGAGGACGTCACCACAACGACCGAGGAGAAGATCGCCGCGTACACCGTCCGGCTCCGCCAGGAAGCCGAGAAGGCCAAGCAGGGCCTGCGGGGTCAACAGGCCGAGAGCGTCGGCCAGATGCTCGAACTCGACGGCGTACGCTCCGTCGCCGACCGGCTTGGTGAGGCCGTGGACACAGTCCGCAAGCTCGCCGCCGCCGAGCCCAGCAGGACACACAGAACCGTAGGGCCGGAGCACGGACACGAAGGAGCGACGGCGACCTATCCGAAGTCGGAAGCGGGCCAGCCTGTTACCGATCCGGTCGAGCCCGCCGGCGTGGCGCCCGCCGAGGCCGGATCGGCGCCGACCGACGGGAACACGGCTGCGGCATGAAAGGGGAACGCATGACACCCGACGCAACGGTCGAACGACCGATCGAGGACCTCGCCCCCGACTGGATCGGCCTCAAGATGGAGGTGGAGGACGAACACGGGGTGACGGTCGGGTTCCGGCTCGGGCGCTACGAGAAGTCGACCGTCGACGGGCGGCCCGTATGGCGCCTCTTCAGCGACCACCCCTCCTGGAGCGTCACGGTGTACGGGGGGACCAAGCTCCGCTGGGTACCCCCGCCTGCCCCGGTGAGCCCGACCGTTCCATACCCAATGCAGCAGCCGGTACCGGCCGCCCACCCCGCACCGCAGGCTCCCCAGTACCCTGCGGGGCTGCCCCCTGCGCCAGTTGCTCGAAGTGCGCAGTCCTGGGTGACGCCGCCCCGCCAATAAGGTCGGCGTAGGCAGGCCCGGGAACGCACAAAGCCGCGGCCCCCGCACCGACGGATCGAGACGTCGGTGCGGGGGCCGCGGCTTGAGCTTTCGAGTGGCCATCTCGGCGCTGGTCTCACTACGGGACGTGCAGAGGCAGTGAGTTGACCAGGGAGGAGAGCGTGCCGTGGCCGGTCATCCCAACTCCGGGACCGCGGTTGGTGCGAGCAGGATTCCGGCGCGTCGGCAGAACTCCTCCAGGGGCATGTCGTTGTCCCCACGACGTCCGGTGTCGAAGAACGCGACGCCGACCCAGTCGTCCTCGTCTTGCCCCCAGCTGTCGTTGTCCTTCAGGGCGCCGACCCGGCCGACACCGTCTTGGTAGAACATGAGTAGCTCGTTGCCCTGGGCGTCTCGTGCCTCCCATTGGCAGATGGTGCCCGGCAACGCCGTCTGGGGGCGTGCGGTCATCACCACGTGCACCAACACGATGGAGCGCAGGGCAGCAGGGACGATCAGCGCGATGTCATCCGTCTCCCACACCTCGCACTGTCCGTCGTGGCGGGCCATGATCAGCGGCTCCTCCGGCTCGTCGCGGAGCGGGTGCGGGGCGTAGCGCTGGAGGATGCGGGCGATGGCGGCGGCGGCCGTACGGTCTTCGGAGTACAGGTCGCGTTCCCAGAACTCCCACGGCGTGCCTCGCTTCTTTTCGAAGTCGCCCATGTATCCGAGATCGCCCCATTCGGCGCCGTCGGGGAAGCTCGACCGGCAGGTCCAGCCGTAGCCGTTCAGGTTCTCGGGGTTGACCTCGGTCACGACGATGTGGCCCCACGGGGAGTGGTAGACGATGCACGGCGATGCCTCGGGCTCGCGGCGCGGGTTGCGGGGGGCGAGGGAACGCAGCACGCGCGCGCTCGGGTAAAAGCTGTGGCCGCGCAACCTGCGTTGGGTCTCGAACAGCGGCATGTCGGAGAGCGGATGGAAACGGGGCGTGCGCAGTCCCATGAGGTTCCTCATTCCTTGGGTCTCGGTTCCCGGGGCCCCGGGGATGGCCTCCCGGGGCCGCGCGGCTGAGGGTCAGGCGAGGGGCAGACAGGCCCTTGTGAAGGCACGAGCAGCGCCCGACGCGCCGTTGCCGATTGCCCTACTGACGATGTGGCGCCGGTCGGTTTCGTCCCACAGGTCCCAGCGGTCTCCGCCCAGCTGTGGGGTCCACACCAGAACCAGAACCCGCGTGGGGGTGGTGGAGCGCCACCACCAGCGCCCCATCTGCTTGAACTCCAGCCCGGCGACGACCGGTATCTCCGGCACGGGCCCGAAGCGGCGTTCTGTCAGGGCCAGGTACTCACGGGTGGGAACGATCGCCACGCGGGCGAGGGGCGTAGCGGCGTGCCCGTCGGGCAGCATCGGCGCCCACGCTGCCCACTGTTCGGCCTCGTTCTCGCGCACGGGGTATGCCGTCCACCGCTCGCCCTGTGCGTAGGTGAACCCGTACCGCTTCAGGTGCCACTCGGCGGCCCGCAGCAGTCCCGCTGTCATGGCTCCGGACGTGAGCGATCCGAGATAGATCCCGTCGGGGTTGTTCTCCCGACCGGCCGCGCCGCGTTCGGTCAGCGGCTTGCGGTCGACTTCGTTACCGCGTGCGTCGTACAGGCGCAGCGACGCACCGCCCCCGGCGAGAGGGTACGCCAGCCGGATTTCCGCCATGACCGGCCGCGCGGTCTCCTCGTACTTGCGGCTGCGCTCCAACTGCTCGGCCTCGGCCTCGGCGGAGTACACATGGGACTGCCCTCCGGCCTGTTCGGCGGCGATCGGGGACGCCGCTGCACGGTCGCCTCGTGCGTTGTCCGCCGCACGCTCCCGATCGGCGGCGACAGCGTCGACCGCGAAGGCGACAGCCCCCTTGCGGCTGGTGCTGGTGCTGCCGCGCTGGCGTCGTCCGCCGCCGACTTCGCGCACCATCCAGAACAGCATCCCGTGTTCGGACACCTCGAACGCCGCATAGGTGCGCTGGGGGAAACGGTGTCCGTTGATCGTCTCGCCGGGGAGCGTGAACAGCCATCCGTCAACGCCGTACTCGGTGCCCTCCGGCCGCTTGCCGTTGGTGGGGGTGTAGCGCGTGTAGGAAGGCCGAGTGGTCTCCCGAACGATGCTGCGGGCCGTGGTGGTCATGGCTGGGGTCCTCTCACTCAGGGGCCCGGTCGGTTTCCGGGCGGGTGGTTGAGCCGGGGCGCGGCAGCCGCGCCCCGGCGGGAGGTCAGAACCAGGAACGGACGGCGCTCGGGCGCCCGCCGTAGCGCTCCGCCGCTTCGGGCGGTGAACCGGGTGCTCTCCGGGTGGTGACCGCGCCCCGGCGGGTTTCGTGGCCGGGGCGCGGTCGCGCTGGGCGGGTCAGTCGCTCTTGCGGAGTTCACGGATGGCGTCGGCGACGCGGGCGGCGACGTTGCCGAGACCGTCGCAGGGCCACACTGCGAAGAGGTCGACGCGGTGCGCCTCGGGGAGGGGGAGGGTCTCGATGTGCAGGACTCCGCTGTCGGAGACCGCGAGGGCGTAGCCGTTGTTCTCGCCGTCTGCCTGGAGGTAGGAGCGCACGCCCCACGAGCCGGAGTCTGCGGACCACTTGTCGCCGAGGAGATCGGCGGCGGCACGGCCGATGTCGGAAACCGAGTAGGGGAACTCGGTGCCGGGCTCGGGGTGGTAGTGGCCTGCTGCGTCAAGCAACAGGGAGAGCGTGTACGCCTCCTCGTACGCCGTGATGGCGTCCAGGACGATACGGCTGGCGAAGGCGCGGTACTTGCGGCGACGGCCCAGAGGCGCGAGATGGGCGAGGCACACGGCCGCGCGGGCGTCGTCCACCAGGTCGGCGGTCTCGGCCCAGACGGCGAGGTGGCAGCGGGCCGACGCGTACGCACCTATCTCGGTGAGCCGCGTGATGAGCAGTGGGGCCAGTCGTACGGGGTAGGCGGAGTATCCGCCGTGCGCGGCGCGGGCCGCGGGAGCGAGCGGTGCGACGGCAGGCTGCATGATCAAGTCCTTTCGGGCGGGGCCGGTTGCGCTCCGGCCCGGAGATACGGGGCGCGTTGGGGACGCCCCGGGGAGAGGTGGGGCCAGCAGGGCGGGGCAGTCGTAGCCCCAGCAGCGGCAGACCTTGAACTCGTCCCAGGTGGAGCCGTGGCGGCAGGTCTGGCAGTACGCCCAGGTGCGGACGGTGGGCGTGATGCGGGTGCTGCCGCACTTCGGGCATTTCTGGTGTGGCTGTACGCCGGTGATGGGCTTGAAGGCGCTCTTCTCCGCGTGCGAAAGACGGCAGGGCGGGGCGCCGCTCCGGCCGGCTCGCGGAGCAGGAGGCTCGCGCGGCTGGGCCGTGAGGCTCGGCGATGAGATGGATGCGGGCCCGCTGCGTGACGGGCCCGGGCCGGGCGGCAGGGCCCTCAGTCGATGCTCAGCGGCTTGTGGGGCTCGTTGATCAGCCAGTCCTGGGTGACGTCCCGGTCCTCGCGCATGACGTTGATGGTGTAGCCGTACGGGTGGATCAAACCCGAATTGCGGGCCGTCTCTTCGCCGTGCTGCTCGATGTCACGCTTGACGGCGGCCGTCAGTGCGTCGTAGGCGGCCTCGTAGGTGTCGAACTCCTCGATGTCGCCGGTCTCGCACACCAACCAGAACTCGGTCTGCTCGGGGTTCTCGTCCAAGGTGATCTCCTCGGTGGAGCGTGGGTTCCGGGGGCTTGCCCTGCCCCCTCTTGACATAGGTAAATCTATCTTTCTTGGATGGTGTGGTCAACGCGATATCGCAGCCCAACTGGGATCAATCTCTGCGCATTTTGTGGTGCCCGCAGTGCGCCGGAGAGGTGCAACGGCGCATGGTGCCGCACGCGGCCACGGTGCCGAGCCGCCCCCGGTCCGGTGCCGGAGGATGCCCCCCTCCCCGTCCCGGCAAAGAAAAAGCGGGGTCCGAACGGACGGAGTGCAAGGACGCGGCGAAGCCCGGCCTTGCACTCCGTCCGCCGAGGGCCCCACACTCGATCGCCGGGATGCGAAGGAGCGAGTGCTGACCTCGCCCTGTCCGCTCGGGGACGCCGTGGGCGAGGGTCAGGCGGGAGGCGTGAGAAGCTCGGCGACGGCCGTCTCGTCGTAGTACGGCGAATCTCCCACCGTGATAACGGGGGCAGGCGCGCTCTGCCGCTTGAGGAGAGTCTTCACACGCTCCCGGCGCTGCGTGGGCGTGAGCGCGGGGGACGTCGCGGGCAGGCGCTCGGCGATCTGGCTGCGCGAGATCAGGCCGCGCTCGCGGAGAACAGCCTCGGCCGCCTGCCTGAGGTAGCGGGCCGCGACGTCGGCGCTCACGTCGAGTTCCTCCGCCAGTACCCGTGTGGTGAGGTCCTCGTCGTTGTCGAGCGCCGCGCGCAGGCGCCGGGTCACTTCCTTGTGGCGGGTGTCCTGGGTGCCGGAGGCCGCTGTGATCTGGGCGGGCCGGGGGCCGCTGTATCCCGGACGGGTGGTGTCGTACCAGAAGAACCAGGCGGAGACCTCGCTGGCGTCACAGCGGTGGTCGAACTCGTCGCGGGGCGGGAACGGCCGCTCGGGATGGTCTGCGTAGTCGGCGGCGAGGACTCGGACGGCGGTCGGCGTGACACCGCGCAGCCGCGCCATGTCCACCCAGCGCCACCGCTCGCCGGGCGTATAGGGCATGCGCTGGGGCTCGGCGGAGAGCCGGGGCCCCCTGTGCGCTTCCGGCGCCTTCTCGTTGGGGCCGAAGAGCTGCTTGCGCACCCACTGGGCACCTTCTTCCAAGGGGAAGAACTGGGCCCCTCGCGCACCAGTGCGCACGGTGGACGCAAAGTCCGGGTCGGCGCCCAGCCAGTTCCGCACCGTTTTCTCGGCGACGCCGGCGAGGTAGGCGAAGTCCTTGCGGCTCAGTTCCCGGTTGGTGCGCTGGAGCTCGGCGAGCCGCTGGTCGAACTGTTCTCTGGTCGTGGTCATCGTGGCCCATCCTGTCTCATGGCCAGGCTCTACACTGTCGGGTACTGCAACCGGGTCTCCGTGGAGATCTCCGATTGTGGGTTCCAGGGGCCGGCGGCTTTGCCCAAGTCAGCACACTTCGGTGGTGCTGGTACGGACTTCGTCCGTGTCGTCGGCCCCACTCCCTTTTCCGGGGTCGGTCGTGGACTGGCGCGAGGCCAACCACTCGGCGACCGCCTTCGCGCAGGCGGCGGCATGGGCCATGAGATCCGCGCCGGGCTGGGCCTCGTAGATTCTGGCGATATCGCAGAAGTCCGAGCCGTCGTAGCCCTCGTACGCAGTGGCCGACAAGCCGCCGGGGTACTGATCGATGGGGTTGTTGATGTTGAACTCCCAGCCGGTGGTGACGGCGACGTGCTCGTGGTCCAGGGCCTGGTTCTGGGAGAGGTGCGGCGGGTGGGCGACGATGAAGTTCTCGTCGAGATCGGGGAAACCTGGGATCTCCACGGCGGCGAGGGCATGCACCAGCACCGCGGCGACGGGGATGCGGGCAGGAGTGGTCATGGGAGTTGTGCCTTTCTGCATGAGGGGGCCGTGCGGTCCTGCGGCGTACCGGCGGCAGGGAATGCTGGCCGGGCGATCCGATGCGACCGGGAGCGGGAGGCCTATCGGGGCCTGGTGGTCTGGTGGACGGGGTGGAGGACACCGATGCTGATGGCGAGGGCCTCCAGGTCAGTGCCTTCGGAGGGGACGGGCTGGGCTGCGGGCCGTGGGCTGGTGGTGATCAGCCGCAGCCGGGCCGGGCTGACGAGACGGAGTGCCTGTCGTGTCGCTTGATCGAAGTCGTCACCCGGGTGGGCTGGTGTGCTCGCGATGCTGGTCATAGGAAGGCTCCGCGGGAGGGGCGTTCCTGGTGGGCGGGAGATTCGGCCCGCCCACCAGGAACGCCGTGGGTTCCGTGAGTCCGCTGCTCGGCTTGCCCTGCCGGACGGCGGACGCGAAGGGCTCGATCAGTGCGGGGTGGAACCGCTCCGCGCGCTTCCGGGGTTCTCCGGGCCGCGGCGCATGAGCTCGTGGCGCCGCTCGGCATAGGCTGCGACGTCCTCGGTGGGGAGCATCGTGTGGTCGAGGGGGTTCTCCTGTACGTGCCACATGCCGTCGCCTTCGTGGCCGTGCGGCCGGAAGCTGAGGATGTGCTTCTGGTCGGCCAGGGTGGCCAGGGTGATGTGCGCCTGCTGCTCGTCGCGCGGGAGCTGTTCGAACTTCAGCTGGTTCCAGTCGGCGACGAAGAACCGCACGCCATTCGCGAAGACGTTGTCGGAGCTGAGGTTCAACCGCTCGGCGCACAGCAGCAGATCGGCCAGCAGACGGGCGATCACCTCGCTCACGGCGGCGACCGGCAGGGCTGCGAGTTCCTCTTCGTTGACGAACCTTTCGAAGTCGAACTTCTCGAACTCCGCCCGCAGTTCCCAGATGCGGCGCTGCAGAAGGTCGAAGGCGTTGGGGTTGCGGCGGGCCCAGTAGTGCAGGACGTCGCCGAACAGGGTGGTCATGACGGTTTCCGCCTCGCTGCGGAAGACGGGGCTGGTGCGCAGCACGTCCCACCCGGCGTTCCACTGGTCCTGGCCGTAGGTCAGGACGGCGCGCAGGCCGCGGGCAGCGGGATCCTGGTGGAAGGCGGCGCCAACACATGACGTGTCGAGGTACTCCCACACGGCGGCTTCGCCCCGGTTGCCGCGGGTCCTGATACGTGCCCTGGTGTCCATGCTTGGTTGCCTTTCGAGTGCGGCCGGACGACGCGTCGCCGGCTGGAAAAGGTGACAGGTTGCCTCCGGGGCGCGGTCGCCCGCGCCCCGGAGGAGTGGGGTGGGTCAGCCGGGGAGGTGGGCGTGCGCGTTGGCTCGGATCCAGGACGCGGCGAACTGCGCGCAGTGGGCGGACTCTTCGGCGATGCCTCCCGGCAGGCGGGAGCCGCTGTAGAGGGTGTCGATCAGGTCGCCGTCGGCGTTCTGCAAGGTGATGGTCCACGGCTCGTCGTAGGCGTCTATCGGCCGGTCGGCGTAGTCACCGGACTGGACGTACAGGCGAGGGCCGGTGTGGACGGCCTCCCCAGCGGCAGCTATGTCGAGCGGGACAACGCGGTAGCTGATGCCGCATTCCCACATGGGGTACGACGGGATGCCGTAGGCGCCGAGGGCCGTATGCAGAACGTCACCCTCGGTGGGGGCGGGCTCGTCGACGGGGCGCAGTTCGATGTAGCTGCCCGGCATGGCCACGCTGTACGCGCCGGAGGCATCCACAAGGATGTTGGCCTGCGGTACCTGTTGCCACACGCCCAGTACGAACTCGACGCGGTCGGCCGCCAGTGCGGCCGGATGCTCGACGGGATCACTGTCGTGCGAAGTGGCGTATGTGGCCGTGTAGTTGGCGGCGTGTGCAACCGGATTGGCCGGAGCGAGCACAGTGCCGCGCTCGGGCAGGGGGTGCACTTCGCGGTACGCCGCGCCGAGGGCCAGCCGATGTGCGGCGGCGACGACCTCGTAGGCCGCCGTGAGCGCCGTCTCCTTCTCCAGGAGGTGCTGACGGAGGATGAGCTTCCTGCCTGCTCCTTCGGCGCCCTCGGCGCTGTATCCGGCGGGCAGGAGCGGCTGCTCAGCGCGGAGCTGGGCAAGACGGCCGTCCGTCCTGCTGATCGACCACTTGTGCCCGCTCGCGGCCCTGCGGTGGAGGGCCACCACGGCCTCGGTCATGATCAGCTGCCGCCGGGCGGCCGTGAGCCTGTCGCGCGCGGCGGTTCGCATCGTGTGTGTCTGCATGGGGTGCTCTTTCGAATCGTGGGTTCAACTCCGGTGCGCGGCTTGCCCTGCCGCACACCGGAGAGGGGTGGTGATGAGCTGTCAGCCGATGGCGGCCGCCAGCGAATCGGCGAGGCGTTGCAGGGTCTGCGTCTGGCCCTCGTCGTCGGCGCTCTCCACCGCCTCGGTCACCGGATCGAGGAGCTCCCGCAACGTGCGCCGCACGCCCGCGTCTCCGGCGGCTGCCAGCACGTACATGAGGAGGTCGGCGCAGATGTCTCCGGCCAACTCGGGGGCGAAAGAGGCGTTGAACGTCGCCCAGCCGTCGGGCGCCGTGGCCCACCCCGGCGCGATGACGTTGCCGTCACCGTCGATCTTGGTGCCGTCCTCGCCGACCCAGCGGAGGGTGTAGGCCATCAGGGCGCGTCCGCGTTCCACCGCGGTTGACTTGATCAGCAGGGTGTAGTCGGTGGGCGCGTCGATCGGAAGAGGTCCGTCGAATTCCATGGAAGTCCTATCGCGATAGTGGGCTGGGAGCCGGTGCCCGGTCATGTCCTGCCAGGCACCGGCGGGGAGTCGAGACGGTCGCCGCCACTGACTGAGGGCCGCGTGGATCCCCCGGAGACATTTACCCCGTCTCGACATAGGTAAATTTATGCTTCCATGGTCGGACGGTCAACGGTATTTCGGCTGGCTGGACCCCCACTTGCAGGCAGTGCAGTGTCTAGGGGTGGCCGTCCTGGCCCCGTTCATCCGGGTGCGATCTCGCGGCGACCAGGCTGGTGGCCCTGGTCCGGTCAGCTCCGGGCCAGTTGGAGGATCCGCTTCAGGGTGAGGTTCTTCTTGAACGGCTTGCCCATGCGCTCCTCGGCTCCCGCGTATTCCTCGAAGATGCCGCCGTTGACCCGCGCGGACCCGATCAGGTCCTGGCGGCTCGCCAGCGGGCACGCCCGGCAGCTGAGCCGCCCCACCAGTTCATAGGCAGGATGACAGGGGATGCCGTGGTCGACGTGGGTCTTCCAGACCTCATCCGTCTTGAGGTGATGGATCGGCAGCCAGGTCGTGACTTCGCGGAGCGTTTTCGCGGTCATCCGGTGCCGCTCGACGACCGGCTTCGCCGCTCGGGCCCGGGACTCCTCGGCCCGCATCCCCAGCGCATACCCGGCCCTGATCGGGCGGCCCAGCCGCAGCTCCGCACCGAGCTCGTCGACGAAAACTCTCCCGACAGCCGTTTTCGTATCACTCGTGCAAAACCGCGCAAAATATCCGGGCCAGTTGCCGTGATCCATGATCCGGTCCCACAGGGAAGGCCACCGCTGACTGCGACGGACGGCGAACGGCACGTCGTACAGGGCGGCATGGTCGCGGGCCACTTCCAGGGCACCCGGCCACTCGATCAGGTGCCCGTTCGGCGTACGGCCCAGGTCGCAGTGGAGCACCCGGACCTTGTGCAGCTGGCCCGCCTGGTCGGCCTGCGTGCACACCTCGTGTACGAGAACACCGGAGTCTTTCCCGCCGCTGTCGCCGACGACCACAACGTCGTGCCGGTCCCAGTCGAACTCGGCCAGCTCCGCGGGTGCCGCCTCGGCCGGCGGGGTGAACAGTTCGAGCTGGGCACATCCGGTGCCGCACGGCGGGGCGGACGTGAGGAGCTTGGTCACTGAGGTCTCCCAAGGGATAAGGGGATTCGGAAGAACGCCCGGGCGCGCGCGGAGAGGCGTCTCGCCGCATGCCGGGCGGAAGGGAAGCGATCCGGATGTCCCTGGCCAGCACCAGGCAGGCTGGCCAGGAACATCCGCCTGCGTCAGTGCTCCGACACCTGGTTCACGAACGCGGTGATGACCGCGTGCGCCGCCGTCTCGCTGAGGCGAAGGAGCTCCAGATTGCACACGGCCGTCAGGTGAGGGCCGGACAGCTCCAGGAGCGCGAGGCCCTCCACCTGCCAGCGTCCGGACAGCTCCGATGTGTAGGTCGGAGCATCGAAGGCCTCCGCGTCGTATCCGGGCAGAGGACGGCTGTCGACCACGCCCAGCAAACCGGCGGTCTGCTTGTCCAGCCACCGGGCGGCGTCGCCCTGGAAGTCGGCCGGGTCGTGGAAGGCGGCTTCCTCGCTGTCCGGGCTGTCGCCGACGGCGGCGAGGACCGCGGGCACCAGACTGAGCGGCAGGAGGTTGAAGCGGACGCTGTGCCCGTGGCGCACGTAGGTGTTGAACCAGCGGCCGGACGTGACGCCGTGGGTGAACGTCACTTCCATCCACGGCGATTCGGTGGGCCGGGAGCGGGTCACGAGGGGCAGGACGCCCTGGGTGAGCAGGAGCCGTATCGTGGCTCGGTCGGTGCGGCTTCGCTGGACGGTGCGGGCGACATGTGCGCGGGCTTCGTACTGGCGATCCAGGTGGTCCATGGGGCGCTCCTGAAGGTGTGGGCGCCGGGCCCGGTTTGCCCTCCGGGCCCGGCTAATGAGGAGGAGGTGGGGCCACCCTGGGGCGGCCCCACCGGGAGTTACAGAACGGCGGCCACGCGCTCGCCGAGCCACTGCGCGACGTTGACGCTCACCGCGTTTCCGGCCTGGACCGTCTTGGCGGCGTCGCTGGTGCCCGTGACGATGTAGCCAGGCGGGAAGCGCTGGGCGTTCATCTGCTCGCGCCACTTCAACATCCGGAAGTAGCAGTCCTCGATCCGCGCCGCCTGCCGCAGCAGACCGGCCGAATCGTGCGTGGACAGGGTGTGCAGCGGCTCGGACGTCGGCTTGGCCTTCGCCCCCTTGCGGTACGGGATGACCAGCCCGTGGTGATTGCCGCCCGCCATGACCGCGGACAGTGGCCGTTCGATCTTCCGGGCTTTGCCGTGGTTGCGCAGTTCGATGACGAACGGCGGGGCCGCAAGGCCCGGGGACGACGTGGCGTAGGGGAAGCTCTCCGGCGGGATGAGCAGCCCTTCGCCGATCTTCGCGCACCGGGACGGCAGCGGGGCCAGGTCCGGCCGGAAGACGCGCCCGTCGTGACCGCTGTGGTTCACGGTCAGCACCGAGGGGGTTTCGGGGAACATCTCCAGTCCCGCCTCGATCCGGGCGACGGTGTTCTCGGCCAGCGGGTCAAGCCCGTGCTCGTGACGGTCTGCGATGCGAATGCCCTGATCTTCCCAGTTGATGATGGAGGACGCGGGCTGGACGTACGGCTCGACGATGCCGTGGCCGCGCGAGCACGTGTAGTCGTACTGCACGCCGTACTTGCCGACTCCCTCCCGCCGGGGCTTTTGGCCCTTGCGGGGCTTGCGGAGCGGGCGCCAGGTCTGCACCGCGTGCACGTCCTCGTCGCAGCCTTCGCAGAACGCCAGCGGCGTCGGCTTCACGTCCGGGAGACGGACCCCGACCTTCGTGAAAACGATGTACAACCGATCGCGCCACTGCGGGGCGGGGAGATTGAATGCGTCCCCGATGTGCGCCGACGAGACACAGACAATCTGGTAGTTGTAGCCCAGCTGTGTCATTCCGGCCAGCCACCAGTCGAACAGCTCCCAGTCGGTGGCGAATTCGATGACGTTCTCCACCAATACGGCCTTGTAGCGGTGGAGTTGAACGGCACGGATGACTTCGAATGCGGTGGCCCTCGTGCGCACGAACGCCTTGTCGGGGAGCGCCTTCCACTCTTCGTCGTCCACTTGCCCCTTGGTCCGGGGGCGGCCCCCGGCGGGACTTATCTCCGTACAGATGGGACTCGCCCAGAGGATGTCAGTCCTCGGGAGGCGTCTCATGTCGTAGTACTCCATCTCGGCGCAGAGATGCTCGGCGTCGGGATGATTGGCGGTGTGCGTATCGACCGCTACTTGCCAGTGATTGGCAGCGAGTATCAGTTCGAGTCCGGCATTGACCAAGCCGGTACTGGAGCCGCCCGCGCCCGCGTACATGTCGGTGAATGTGAGGCTCAAATGTTCTTCCTGCGTGTGTGGGTCCCTGGACGCGTCGGGCCCGGTTTGCCCTCCGGACCCGACGCGCTGGAAAAGCTGCGATGCGGTTACTTGCTGCGGTTCTGGGACGTGAGCCAGACCGCGGTCTCGATGACGTCCTCGACCGCGACCAACTCGAAGGTGCGGCTCCGTGCTTCGCGGATCAGGTCCCAGGTGGAAGCGGCGCCGAGTTCGGCAGCCACGAGACGGGCGACACGAGTGCGCGGATCCTCTGTCTGCACGGAGAGTCGAAGGCCTGCCGTACTCCAGCTCGCCAGCCAGGGAAGAGGCGCCCACAGAACAGGGACCGTCTGAGCGTGGAGGGGCAGGCTGGCCGGTGAGGAATCACTGGCGTGGTTGCTGGCCAGCATCAAGGGCCAGTGGTTGTGAGCTCGGGGAATGCGCTTGGTCATGTGTCCATCCGGGGTTGTGGGTTCATACGTGCCGGGCCCGGTTGCCCTCCGGGCCCGGCACGTTGGGGAGTCGCTTCGGCTGCTAGCCGCCGTAGGTCTCGATGACCCTCTTCTCGACGGTGAGCAGGCGGCAGAGGCGGGTCACGACCTCGGCCGGGACGTTGATGGTGGCGCCGTTGTAGCCGTCGGCGTCGAAGACGGTTACGAGGGCTCCGCCGGGGGTCGTGTGGTCGAAGCGGCGCACCTCGGACAGGTCGGAGAGGAGGCCGTAGAACTTGTCCGGGCCGTCCGGCGCCTCGCCGTCTACCGGGGCGCCGAGCGGGTGGTGACCGCCGTAGCGGATCGCCGTCGCCTGGAGGTAGCGCTGGGTCGCGCCGATCATCCGCAGGAGCTCGGAGCCGTGGTAGACGACCGCGATGTGCTCATCTGGGCCCTCGTGCTGCACGTGCCAGTTCTTGACCTGGTCGGCCCGGCTGGGCAGGCCTTCGTCGCCCCCGATGGTCAGGTACGTGGAGTCCGGGAGCGGGACGTGGATCAGGTAGCCGACACCCTGGACAGAGACGATGTCGCCGATCACGTCGTGCTCGCGCAGCGTGGCGAGGACGGGCGCGTACTGGGGGCCGATCTCGCCGACCGAGTAGGCCATGGCGATCGCCCAGTCCACTAGCGGCTTGGGGTCGCTGGGCCAGGGCAGTTCACCGCCTGCGATGTTCGCACCCTGCGACGACCGGCGGTTCCAGAGCAGGACGAGGGGTGAGGTGGGCTGGGGCCTGTCGGGGCCGGGCCACACCGTCACCTCGTCTCCGGAACTCGGCAGGATGAACACGACGGACTTGCCGAGATTGTGGTTCGCCTCGACCTGTGCGCCTTCCCGGATAGCGATGGCGAGGGCGGTCATAGAAATCGGGATTTTCTTGTCAGTCACGTGGGTGGATCCATTCCGTAGCTGTGGGTTCCAGGAGGCTTTGCCCTGCCCCCTTTGGAATTCAGTTTCGTGAAATTACGTCAATGTTCTACGGGTTAGATAGAGCGCGCTGTGGAGTTTTCAAGGAGCGATTAAACGAGTACTTCTGTTTGCTGATGGCGATTTCTTCGGGCGGCTTCCATTTTCCCTTTCCGCCCCCCTCGACATAGGTAAATCTATGTTCCATGGGGAAGTTGGTCAACCTGAGAAAAGGGCTACCTGGGGGCGGATTTGGGAAATTTTCCGAATGCTGGACGGCCTGCAGAAACTTTCAATACGCTGGACGGCCCGCGCTCGGCAACAGAGCGGTATCAATTGCGGCGTGGTGCCGTAGAGTGCCCCCCTCCCCTTCCCGGCAATAGGAAAAAGGGGGTCCGAACGGGAGGGGTGCAAGGGTGCGGCGGAGCCCGCCCTTGCACCCCTCCCGCCGAGGGCCCCATGCTCGAAAGGCCGGGAAGACGGGTTGCCCCGGCCGGCTCGCCACGAGGGCGGATCAGCAGGCCGGGGAATGCCGCTTGCGGGATCAGATGGGGAGTCGGAGCTGTCGGCACGTGGTATGCCACAGCTCCTCGAAGTTCTTCTTCTGCTTCGGGATCACACCGCTGGGGGCGATCGCATGGAACTCCTCGACGGTGGGGAAACGGGTGCCGCGCGAGAGGGTCTGACTGCGGAGATGACCGAGGGGGTGCAGGATGCTTTCCTCTACGCGCTCGTCGCCCTCCTGAGCGCGACGGCGTAGGAGGTCGGCGACCTGTGCATGCGTTCCCGTGATCACGACCTCGACGGACCTGCTCGCCTTCCCCTTCCTGGACGCGTCGCGGCAGCCCGGCTGCGGGTCGCGGCAGATGGGCCCGTGCCACTGCACGCACGGCGGTGTCCGCTCCCCGGTGTCCGGATCGAGGCACCCGGGCCACGGGGAGGGGCAGGAGTCGCCGTGCCGCTCCCGACAGCTCTTGGTACGGGCTGGCGGGAAGACGCGCCGTACCCGATACAGCGCCCATTCCGCCGACGCCAAGTGGCCGTCAAGTGCCCGCAGCGCCACGGTGTTGCCGTCCTCCGCCACGAGCTCGTACAGGGTGCCCTTCGGGTAGAAGGAGCCGTTCTCGTTCAGCGCCATCGACGTGTACTCCAACGCCAGCACCTCGACAGCCTGCTCAAGGTGGTCGCGCAGGCGTGCCAGATGGACTGGCAAAGCAGCACAGGAGCCCGAATAGACGCAGAACGTGCAATATGACTTGGGCCACGCAAAGCCGAACTGGGTGAACAGCCGGGCTTCCACGATGTCGCGATCCCAGGCCCGCCCAATGAGCGGGTACTCGACGGTGCAGATGGTCCGGCGGGCCTTGAGGTTGTCCTCGTGCTGGCATCCGTCGTAGCTGCGGGCGCGCTTGTGCTCGCCGGCGTGGTAGCCGACGATCTTCCGGAACGGCCGGTCAGGGAACGTGGCCAGCCCCCACTGGTCCAGCGGCCAGCCCTTGTATTTCAGCGAGCACGAGTTACCACCTGCGGCCTGTACGACCGTGCCGTTGAGGGAGAGTTCGTCCATCAGGGTCCAGCGACCTCGCGGGACGAAGCGCCGCGGCTCACGGGAGTCCGCGAGGACCTCCCAGCCGTCCGCCTCGTACGGGCCGCACCGCGCGACCTGGATGTACCTGACCCTGTGGCGCCGCAGGAGAGGGAAGATGTTGTCCTCGACGAGCCTGACGGTGTCCTCCCATTCCGATCCCACGGTCGCTGTGATCACGATCAGGTCGGAGAGATCCGGCTCCAGGCCGTAGCCGGTCGGGTCGCGCAGCATTTCGATCAGGACGAGGGTGGAATCTGCGCCCAATCCATAAGAGAGCACGGTCGTCGGCTTGGCGTCGGCCGTAGCGGGCGGAGGGTCTTGCCACAGGTCGAGTTGTAGTTGCCGGGTGTGGGCACCCATGTGTGTCCCCTTGCCGAAGGTGGGTTCCGGGGGCTTGCCCTGCCCCCTGTTGCGACGTAGGTGAATCTGCGCCCTGTCGGGCGCACGGCCCCGGCGCTGCCCGGCCCGCACCCACAGTGGGGCGAACCGAACTCTCCTCCGAGGAAGAGGTGTTGGGCTCGGGAGGATGCCGCCCGTGCAAGAGGCGGGCGGCATCCGGGAGCGTCCGGAGGGCGTAAGGACCAGGGTCCGCCGGGCTGGTCAGGAACGCTCGGCAGCCGGTTGCGAGCGGAAGAGCCTCACGTCACCGGGGCTGCGCCGTGAACCGCAGGCTGCGGATCGTGCTGCCGTCCCATGCGTCCGCGTTCGCGCGGGAGTTGATGTCGGCCACGAAGCGTTCCGTGGCGACGGCGCGGGCCGCCGCCTTGGTCGGGGCCTCCTGTGCGGGGATCGTGTACTCCCATACACCGTCGTCCCCACCGTCTTCGGGATGCTGGAACTGGACCACCCACGTGCCGGTGGTCGTGAACACGACGTCGCCGTTGAGCGTGATCCGCAGGGGTACGGCGTCCTCGTCCCAGATCCGGGCGCCGACCGCGGTGAGCCCGTCCGTCTCGGCGGAGATCTGGGCCTCTCCGGCTTCGTCGACGTAGAAGAAGCAGGCGGCCCCTGCGATGGTGATGCTGGGGTGGCAGGGGGTCTGCGGGTCGTTGTAGTCCGCGCAGGAGAAGTGCGCGCCCAGGTTCAGATCCTGGTACAGCGCGGCCTTCCACTCGTCTCCGCTGGTGGCCAGATGCTGGCGGATGACCTGGGCGACAGCGCGGGCGATCGCCTCGGTGTCACCGGTGGCCAGGTCCGGGAATCGGGCGATCTCGCCGGGGCCGCCGAAGACGGTTCCCACGCGCAGATGGCCGTGGTCGTCGAACCGAAGAGCGAAGGCGTCGGTCCCGGGTGCTGTCAGGCGGGCGCTGGCCCCTTGGGTGCCGCGCTCGGCCGCCCAGGCGCCGCCGAGGATCCCGGCGGCGAGCTGCGCGATGTCTCCTGGAGTGTGCACGATCTGGCTGGTCCCTTCGATTCTTGTGGGAATTCGTGCTGGACGGGCGCCGTCGGAACGCGCGGCTCGTGGGCGGGAGCGCGAGCCGACGGGCGGGTTCCGCGGCCGGGGGCAGGGCGGGGTGACAGCCCTGCCCCCGGCTGGGAGCGTGGGTCAGAAGAGAGGGAGGACGGTGTGGGGGGCGTCGACTGCCTGCTGGAGCATCGCGGCGTCCGGCCCGCCCTTCGCCATGATCAGCATCCCGCCGAACTGCCCCATCTGGGACTCCGTCAGCGGGCTCTCGCCGCGTTCGGTGAGGAATTCATCGACGGCGTCCAGTACGTCGTCGGGGTGGGTGAACTCGCCGACCAGGCCGAGCAGTCCGGCCGGGTCGCCGTCCTTCCACAGTTGCGCCGAGAAGCACCGAAGAGCCGGGTCGAAGACCGCCTTGAGCTCGGTGGTTTCGTTGAGCTGGAGCGGCTTCCTCAAGTGGTCGAGGCTCATGGGGTCTCCGTAGTTCGAGAGTGGGTTCCGGGGCTTGCCCTGCCCCTTATTGACATAGGTAAATCTACCTTCCATGGGGATGGTGGTCAATCGCAAATAGGGCTGTGAGCTGGTCAGTTATGGGTGTGAAGGGCTTGGCTGGCGCGGTCACGTCCCAGTGTGCCGCGGCCGGCTGACGGACCTAGCACCGTGCGGGGCGTTGCCGTGGAGATCGGCCCCCCGGCCCCTCCCGGCGAAGAGAGATTTGGGGGGCCGCCGGACGGAGTGCAGGGGAGGACGGCCTGTATTTCTCCGTGACGCAGGAGCGGAGAAATACAGGGCGGCCGACCTTGCGCGGAGTCCGCCGCGGCCTCCCATACTCGATAGCCGGGAGGGACACCACCCGCACCCGGCCGAGCGCATCAACCCCGACACGCCCTGCTTGGCCTGATGCGCATAGGTGCCTCATGCGTCATCGGGCTCCGCCTTCGCCGCCCAGAGGACTGGCCGCAGGCAGTGCCCTGCACTCGGCAATGGGGCCGGATGACGCAGAGGGTCGGACCGGCCGTCAACTCGGGTGCGGCACACGGATGCGGCGATTCATAATCCACTCCTATGACGACCGATCAGCCGCATCGCCGGTTCGGCCCCGATTTCGTGGCCGAACAGAAAAGCCGATACGGCCACCGCCGCCCTGAGGGGCGGCCCCTTTCGTACGACCTCGCCGTAGGGGACGAGTACGAGCCGTGGCGGGCGTGGCTCGACGCGCAGCTCGCCCTGTTGCCGGACAAGCACGCCGATACGTACGCCAGGAACCTCTGGAAGGACCAGAACTTCTGGAGCGATCACATCGAACTCGCCGCCGGCGAAGCGCTCCGGGCGTCGGGGCTCCGCGTGGAGTACGAACGGCTGTGGGGCACCAAGACACCGGACTGGACCGTGCTCGACGACGAAGGCCAGCCGGTCGCTCTGGTGGAGGTGTTGACGCACAGCCCGTCGAACGAGCTGACCGGGAGGATGAAGGCGTGGCACGACCTGGTCGAGCGGGTCAAGGAGATCCCCGTGCCGGTGGTGCTCACCGTGGCCGGCCTCCCTGACCGCCCTGTGGATCCGCCGAACGCACACACAGCGAAGAAGATCGCCCAGGACCTGCGGCGCTACCTGTTCTCACCCTTGCACCAGGTGCAGTTCGCCAGCCAGGGCTACACCTTCCTCGTCATGGCCGACCCGCAGACGGGCACCACCATGCGCCCGCCCGGGATGCGCGCCATCCTGGTCCCGCCCAGCGGCCTGGCCGGAGTCGTCTCGGCCCAGCCGCTGGTCGCAGGCATCGAGGAGAAGGTCAGCAAATACCGGGCCGTGGCCAAGGAAGCCGGCCTGCCGCTCATCGTCGCCGCCGGAGCCGACAAGTTCACCGGCCTGGGCATCGAACAGCTGGACTGCCTCTTGAACGGTCAGCCCACGGTGACGGTGCAGTTCAACTACGGCGACACCTTCATCCACAATCCCATCGAGTTCCAGCCCGACAACCCGCCCCGGTGGACGATGCCTTCCGATCTGGCCGGAGTGCTCTGGCTGGACCACCACTTCCCGTTCACGGCGACATGGCGAGCGAACGCGGAGGCTCAGACGCCTGCTCCTGAACGTCTCACCGGCGTCTGGAAACGTTGAAGGGCTCCGCCTGCACAGCCCTTGCGCGGGCGCAGGACCGACCGAGGCGACGTCACGACTGCTCGGGATCCCCGGAGTGCCCGACCAGATGGGACTGCAACTGGTCCAGGAGGACCACCGCGTCTTCCACGGTCACGTACGACATACAGATCGAGGCCGTGGAATCGGCCTCGACCTTGATTTCGAATTCCGCGTATGTGGCCTCGTCGTCCCAGTTGTAGGTGCCGGGCGGGGCGGCGCCGATTCCCTCGGGACCTTCCTCGAACCAGCCGCATCCGAAGGTGACTTCGAGTGTCCCGCCAAGGATGTTCTGGGGGATTCCGCTGAAATCCACCGTGGCGCGGCCGTGATCGTCGAAGCACACGAAGCCGACGGCTTCGCCTGGACGTTCGACTTTCATGCGCGGATCACAGCAGCCGGTTGGGGGGTCCATTCGTCGGAGACCGGGGAATGCGGTGGCGAAGGCGACAACGGCGGCGTCCTGCTGGGCGGTCCAGGCAGTGTGCCAGTCCTCAAGGGCACGGTGGGCGTGTGGCTGCATGGGCTCTCCGATCCAACACGATCGAGAAGGCCAAGAGTTGGGTCGGTACGACTCGTTACAGACTGGGCCCGATCGCCAGGCTCGCCGTGGGGCCTACCGGTGCCGTGGGCCCGGACCGTCCTGCTTACGCGGACGGGTATCCCGCACCGGATGGCGCCCGTGGCCCGGGCTCGGCAGGACCGCGGGGATGGTCAACGGCACTTCGGCGTCGTCGGCGGGGCCTTGTCGGCTCGGCCATGAACCGCAGGGTCAAAGCCGTATCAGGGCCGAGCCGGATCGACAACGGGGGTGCCGTAGGCGGTGGTGGTTGACGGTCGTGGCTCATGCGTGTGCACCTCGAAGACGCGTCGACGCGGTGGACTCGGATTCGCGGAGCGCGGCGTCGGCCATTCCGCTCAGGATCTGGGTCACCTTGGCGTGTCCGACCCTGTCGGTGGGCAGTCGGTGCCTGGCGCCCGCGACGGGCTCGTGGACGCGGGCGCCAGGCAACTGCCGGGCCAGTTCACGGGTTTGAGACAAGGGGATCCAGTCGTCCAGCGCGCCCGTGACGATCTCGACTCTGTTGTCGAGGGCGTGGAGGGCGTGAAGCTGATCTGCCGTGCTGTAGATGCGCAGGGACTTCCACAACTCGGCGATCTGCCCGGTGCGCGTACGGCGGAGGGCCTGGCGGCCCGGCGGCGGAACGTCGTCATGGTGCTGTGCTTCGGGAAGAAGCGCCCATGGGTGACGGCTTGGGAGCCGGCGCCGTACGAGGTCGGCCACGGGCGGCATCCAGCAGAGCGGATACGAGTAGCTGGCGCGGGCTACTGCCTTGGCCCAGTGAAGAGGGTGATTGCCGGGTGCCAGCTGGGCTCTGCTGCAGGCCGTCGAGATCAGGGCCACGTGGGGGTTCCGGCGGAGGATGAGGTCCGGGTGCCGGGCCGCGAGGCTGAGGGCTGCCATGCCGCCCATGCTGTGGCCGGCGAGGACGATCGGGCCCTGGGGTGTGGTGGCGTCGATGATGTGGGCGAGGTCGGCGCCGAGCCGGTCGATGGTGAGTGCGGCGTGACCCGGGTCCGAGGTGCCGTGGGCTCGTTGGTCGTAGCGGATGACCCGGACCCCGTGGGCGGACAGTTCGCGTGCCTGGAGGCGCCAGACGTCCGCGGTCATCAGGTATCCGTGGCTGAGGATGGCCGTCACGCCAGCGTGCGCAGGACCATCGGTGTAGACCGTCAGCCGGGCCCTGTCGTCGGTGACGACGGTGGACCGGCGGGTGCCTGGGCGTGCAGCCGCGCTCACAGCGCGATCCGGAGTTCGAGCTCGTCGGCCACGTCGAGGCCGGAGTTCGGCAGAAGGCCGAGCACCGCCATGTTGCGCACGTACGCGGTCTGAGGCAGGACCGGGCCGCCGAGGTGCTCGACGATGAGCAGCGTCCGCCAGTTCGTCCACTGCACCGTCACGGCGAGGGACGTGAATCCCGCGTCACGGGCGAGGTCGGCGACGAGGTCGGCCAGACGCGTGCCGAGCCCGCGCGACTGGTAGGTCTCCGGGGCGCTGTCGGCGACCAGCAGTGAAACCTCGCACACGTCCGGGGTGCGGACACGCTCGACCATCGATGCCATGGCCACAACGTGATCGGACTGGGCTGGGGTGACGAGGAGTATCCGGCCGCGCGGGCTGTCCACCAGATGCTGCCACTCGGCGGAGGAGAATCCCGGACGGCGGCCTCCGTAGCGGGCGAACAGGCTCGTGACACTGCACCGGGCGTGCAGATCGTCGACGAGGGGATAGTCGTCGAAGGTCGCTGCGCGGGCGTAGGTGATCGTGCCGTCGTCGAGGACGAGGAGCGTGTCGCGTCGGGCATCGGTGAGAAGCGGGGGCACTGGAAGATCTCCCAATCGGCGTCGAATTGTGTGATGTGGCAGGTCAGGAACAGATGGCGGGACCGCGACCGGTCAGCCCCCGAGAGGACCAGTCGCGCCCCGAGCATGGGTTGTCCTGCGGAAGGCGCCGAGCCCATGCACCGCGCCTTCGTCGGCGGCTGCCCCGGCGGCGCCGGACGACGAGGGGGCGAGCGTGAGGACCGCGATCCCGGTGCCGTCGGCCCTGGCGGACTCCGGCGTCACGACGCGCGCGAGCTTGCTGAACGGCACGGTGCATGGGCCTATGCCTCCACGTGGATCACGGTGTCCAGCGTGGGTCCGTCCCTGCCCGTTACGCGGGCGTGCAGCCCCCGCAGGATGGACAACATCCGCTGGTTGCCGCTTCCTGTCATGGCCGTGATCTCGTGGCAGTCGAGGGTGTGAGTGCGAGCGAGTTCCACCGCGTAGTGGGCGAGAGCCGTACCAAGGCCCTGGCCCTGCCAGGAGTCCTCTACGAGGATGCCGAGTTCGCGGACATGCGGGACCGGCGTCCGCAGGAGGTGCGTGATGGCGATGACCCGGGATGGTTCGTGAAGCGGGACCGTGATCAGGGTGGTTCCATTGGCCTGATTGCAGAGATGCCTCCACTCGCGTGGCGCCAAGGACCGTCGAGCGGCGTGGTAGCGAGTGAAGCGCGATTCCAAGGAGCACCTGGCGTGCATCGCGTTGGCCTGGTCGAGGTCGTCGAGCAGGGCGGTTCGGGTCAGGGTGACCCGCTGTGCCCGCGTGGTCGTCTCCAGCCGGGCGGGAGGGACGAGAAGGGAGGAGGTCGGCAACTGCGGTCGGTGAGCGCCGGGGTCGCGTGTGAGCTCTGGGTTCCCCGCTGGCGAGGTGCCGTTGTGACTGGTGTTGCCTGAGCCGATGCCTTGGTTCGACATTGGGTGGTGTCCCCGGCTTCCTCAGTCGAGGTTCATCGGCGTGTTGATGTAAGTCCGGTACACCCAGCCCGACTTGCCCTTGTTCGGGCCCGCCTTCACCAGTACGTAGCCCCAGGACTTCCCGCTGCCGGTCGAGCCCCGATTGCAGGACCAGTAGACCCGCGTGTTCTTGGCGAGCTGTCCCTTCGCGAGGTACTTGGTCCCCGGCCCAGTGCGCAGCTTCACCGTGGTGGAGACGGTGGTGGCCAATCCCACCGACTCGGTGCAGGCCTTCCGGCCGACGCTGCTGGCCGCGCTGGCGGTGGAGGTGGCGGTCACCGTCATACCGGCGGCCACCGAAACGGCCAGCAGACCGGAAGCGGCCAGACGCGCAGGGGTGTGCAGTTCCATGAGAGTTCTTCCCTTCGAGGAGAATTGCTGAAGCGGGGTGTGAAGAAGGCGGCGCTGCTTGGCCACCCGGCTGAGCTGTGCTGTCGGCCGGCGGTGGCAGGATGCGCGGCGGTGCGTCCGGCGACATCGGCGCGAAGGAGTTCGCCGCGACGCCAGTGCGGAGCCGTTGCGAAGCGGACGCGGAGACCTCGACGGAACGGGGTGTGTGGCAGCCGCCCGCAGGCTCCGGACTGGACGAATCCGCTGTGTGCGCGGCACTCGCGTCATAACCGTGTCGCTCGCAACACAGGGCCTACGCGTTCAGGCGCGGATCGCGGTACGAGACCGCGGGACCTGCAACGTCCCAGTTCCCAACGCCATTCAGCCTGCCAGCTGGTACAGCATGTCGCTGCGGATCCACCCGACCGTTCCCTCGGCCAGGCCCCCCTCCGAACGCTTGGCCAGCGCGCTGTAGTACCAGTTGCCCTTCCCGCAGTAGATGCGCACACGATCACCGTCGTAGAGCCGGCCCTTGGCCGTGTAGCCGGTGCTGGGCCCCGTCCGGTAGTTGACGCCGTCACCGTCCACCGTGCCGGTGAAGTCGGAGAAGTTGTACGTGCACTTGGGAGAGGTGGCCGCAGACGCAGTCGGCGCCAGGGCTATCGCGCCTCCGGCGAGGAGAGCAGCGGACACGGTCAGCGCGGCAGCTCGGCGCAGCACAGTCATGATTCGGGGCTCCTTCTGTGAGACACACGGGCTCCGGCAGCACGAAGCCACGCTCATCAACAAATGTTGATAATAGGCGGCCTGGTACGCCAAAAGCACAGGGCCGCAAAGTCTGTGTCTATCAACATGTGTGCATATGCACTGGTGGGGGGCTTGCTGCTCGGGGGTGCCGAAGGGTTGGCGGGCCCCTGGAGGGGCGCCGCATGGTCCGGGAGGGGCAACCGCGCCGGAACTAGCACTGGCGGAGCAATTCGAACAAATGATTGAATCGCTACATGTGTCGCTCTACCCCCTCCGACCTCGCCCGCATCCAGTACGAGTGGGCCGCCACCTACCAGGAGCTGGCCGCAGGGCGCGGTGGCACTACGCTGCGGCGGCGGCTTCTGGCCTTGTCCGCCGCGTCGTACTACCACCCACACTGGACCGCCCGCGGCCGATTGCCAGTGCCGGGGGGCGAGGCCGTCGACCTGGCTCGTGAAGACGAGAACCGCACATGATCGTCCGCGTATGGGTCTGCTCCGGTGACGGCCATGTTCGAGCTGCCGTCTGACCCGCTCCGCCTCCGCATGATTCTGGACTTCCTCGACGATCAGGTCGCGCGGAATCAGACGATAGGCATCTACCTCTCGGTTCAGCAGCAGGCAGTCCAGCGCGCACTGTCCGTGGCCGAGGCGCAGACCGCGGCTGTCCACCCGTCACTGCGTCCGCACCGTGGTGCGGCTGGAGGGAAACCCGTAGCCGGTGCTGCCCCGAGCCGAGGGGAAGGCGAGGCACAGGGTTTCATGATCGAACAGCGACGCACACCGAACGGCCCCGAGGAAGCCACAGTGCACTTGGATGACTGCACGATGGCCAGCGATCGAACCCATCGCGTCAGCACGCACGGTGCTCGACTCGCGCTCACCGACGCGCAGTTGGAAGCGTGCGCGTTCTGTCGTCCCGACACAGAGCTGGGGCTCTTCGACTGAGAGCAATGCCAGGCGAACGCCCGCCTGTCGCAGATCCTCTCGCTGTGCGGGGCCATCCCGGGCCGGAGATCCGGGCCGCGCACTACCGCCCGGGGCGTGGGCGAGGGGACCCCTGGCGGGGTTGTTGCCTCTGCTCGTCCTGCGCCCGTCTGCCGCGTTCCTCGGCGCGCTGCCCACGACGCTGAGGCGCGCGCCGTGTCGGCTGGACCGAACGCTCGCCGGCTACTTCTGGTCGAGCGAGCCGGGAGACGGCTCGCTCATACGCTTCAGCCATGTGGCGCGGGCCGACCGCCAGAACCTGGAGTCGTGGTCGCCGATCACGGTCGGCGGGATCCGGCACGGGATCGAGGAATCGGTACACGATGCGGTAGCGCGGGGCCGGGCGGTTGAGCCGCTGGCCTTCGTCGTATTCCTGCTCGTCGAAGTAGAGTTTCCAGCAGTCTCTAATCTCCGCCGGCCAAGAGTCGGACATCCGTTCCAGGCGGATGCCCGTGCGTTCACCGCTGGTCAGTTGTGCGATGCGGATGATGGCGAGTTTCTGCAGCTGGGGGTTCAGCTTCAGGATGTCGGCGCCGACCTGCGGCAGGTGGTCCCCGCGGAAGGGGTCGGACGACGCCACGTTGTCTCCGTCCTGCTGTCGTTAGTCGCCTTGGGCCGACGCGCCACCGGCCCGGAGGATCTCGTCGGCGTGCTCGGGGACGGCATCGGCGACCAGGCGGGCCAGAGCCGCTGTGTCCAGCCCCTGCCCAGGGGCTGGCGCCTCGCCCATCCGCTGCACGGCGAGATCGCCGATGGCGATCTCGTCGGTACGTTCCACCGCCTGGAGAAGGAGTACGAAGAGGTCGTAGGGCAGGAGGGCGGCCTCGGGCTGGCCTCCCTCCTGCTCAGCGACCAGCAGCGGGCGGGCTCGGTCCCCACCCTCTCGGAAGCCGGCCAGCACCGTACGGAGGGTGGCGGCCACCCGGGCGACGGAGTGAACTGCCTGATGTTCGCTCATGTGATCCACCCTAGACAGCAAGTCCGTCCTCTGGCGCTGCGATTTCTTCCGACTGCCCGCCCGCCGTTCGCATCTGTTCCTCCCAGATTCCGTGCCGGGTGTCGGCTACGAGCCGAGCATCAGGGCCATGGGCTCCGACAGGTGGCTCAGCTTGGCGCTGAGCTGGGAAGCGGCTGCTGTGGTGGCCTCGATCACCGACTCCGGTGCCTCGGGCATGATGGTGGCGGGCTTGAGCAAGAGGACTGCGCCCATGATCGCCTCGCCCCACACGATGGGTGCCGCGCAGGAGTTCCACAGGGGCATGCACTCTTCGTAGCCGAGGGCGTATCCGCGGTCGCGGACCACTTCGAGTGAGGCGAGGAGTTCCTTGTCGTCGCGGTAGACACCCGGGCCGGCCTCGGCCGGAATGGGATCCTCCAGGACGATCTCCTGGAGGGTTGCGGGGAGGTAGGCCAGGATGGTCCGGCCGCTGGCTCCGGTGCGGAGCGAGCGGGTGATGGACAGGATGTCGAGGGCGGTCATACCGAGTTCCACCAGGTCCGAGTCGCCCACAGCCATGTCGATGCACTGACGCTGGGCGCCGCCGAACGGCGCCATCATGTACTGGAAGACCAAGCCTCCGTTGGTGGCTTCGCGCAGTTCTTCAAGGATCGCGTGGGTGGTGTCGTCCTTCGCGGGGGCGTGGGCGAGCGCGTGCATGCCGAGGTGCACCGCGCCGACACCGAGCCGGTACTTGCCGTGACCGATGCGCTCGAAGAAGCCGCCGTAGACGCCGGATTGCAGGATGCGGGAGACGGTCGAGTCGTCCAATCCGGCTGCTCTGGCTATCGCGCCCGTCCCGTGCACCTCGCCTCCCAGTTGGCCGAAGGCCTTCTGGACGCGGATGAATCGGTCGACGAGCCGAGAACTGTTCGAGATTTCGTTGCCGGTCATGCAGCCGCTACCTCCCGTCGGGTGGGTCGCGCTCCCGTCGGGGAGGCGGCCCACCAAATCCCCCATGTGGACGAATAGTTGAATGACGTCTCGCGGGTCACTCTTGTTCCGCAGGAGGGATAATTTGAGGGTAACTTGAGGTTTTAATTACCGGGCGGTATCCAGGCAGAGCTTCCCGGTGTGGGTGCGGGCTGCCAGGGCGGCATGGGCGGCGGGCGCCTCGCTCAGCGGATAGACCTGCCCGAGGACGGGCCGTAGCGAGCCGTCGCGCACCGCGTCGAACAGCGCGTTCATGCTGGTGGGCAGGGCGTTTCGGTCGCTGTACAGCGAGGGCAGCCAGAACCCGGACACGGTGATTGACCGCTCCATCAGCACCCTGGTCGACACCTCGGTCAGCTCACCCGAGGCGTATCCGTACACGGCGAGTCGGCCGCGGTCGGCGAGAGCGGCGACGGTGGAGTGGAAGGTGAGCCCTCCGGTCATCTCCAGGGCCACTTGGACCGGCCCGCCGGCCGCTTCCTTGATCTCCTCGGCGAGGTTCTCGCTGGTGGAATCGACGACGGCGAACGCGCCGAGGTCTTCGGCGAGTTGGCGCTTCTCCTTGGTGCTTGCCAAGGCGATCACCTTCGCGCCGACGGCCGTGGCCAGTTGGACGGCTATGGAGCCCACGCCGCCTGCGGCGGCCGGAATCACCACGCTCTGGCCTTCCTGCACACCGGCGACGGTGTGCAGCAGGTGGTAGGCCGAGTTGCCCTGGAGGCACAGCGCGACGGCCTGTTCATCGCTCACCCCGTCGGGCACCTCCCACGAGGTGCGGCGGTGGACGTGGGCCTGCTCGGCGTAGCCGCCGCCCCGGGTGAGTCCGACGAAGCGCTTGCCCTCCGCCGTGCGGCCGACGACCTCGTTGCCGGGGATGTAGGGCAGCGTTACCGGGGCGAGATAGTCGTCGCCCCGTACGTGCATGTCCGCATAGTTCACCCCGGAGCGATTCACCTGCAAGAGGTGGTGGGCGCCTCGCGGCTCAAGGTCGGGGACCTCGACCACCTGCAGTACCTCCGGGCCGCCGAACTGCTCCATCCTGATGGCGCGCACATTTCTCCCTGCGTTTGTGGATCTGCTTATCTCCTTGCCGCCAGGCTATGTCACGAAGGTGACGCTTCTGCGGAGTGCCTGCAAACACCTTCCGCTTCTCATGTAGTGAGAAACGAAACCGCATTCTCACCGCATGAGATGTCTTCAGCGGGCCGTTTTCTCATCAGGTGAGAAACGCAATGACGTATACGACTCTCCGTGTTTCCTCGTTGACGTAGGCATATTTTCGAGGGTAGGAATCAAGTCGCAGGGAAGGCGATCGTCCGCATCGACCGGGACGCCGCGCGCCGGGTGCCTGGACACTGCCGTGCCTGGGATCATGCGCCGGGACGGGCAGTTGGGCCCCGGTGCCCGGCGCGTACCGCCTTCACTGACAGGGAGAAGAGCCGCGTGCACTGATCGGGGAACGAGCCGCAGTCGCGCAATGCACGGAAAGTGGAAGACGGACCGCGGGGGCGATAGTGATGACGATGCCGTGCGGGAGCCGGCGGGGAAACTTGGACGGAGTCCTGGACGAGGATCCGGAAATCACGGAACTCTCGGACTCCCACGAATTCGCGGACCCGTCCGTAAACGGTGAGGGCTGTCGCGAGGGGAAAGACGGGGACGGTCCCGTTCACCGCGGCGAGGAGAGCGAGCCCGATGCTCCTTGCGGGGTGTGGCTCGCCACCGGGGACGGGACCATGCTCTTCCATGCTGTCTCCGCGGGGACGGAAGAGGGGCGCCTGCGGCAGGTGCCGGAGGCGGCCACTTCCATGGAGGAAGCGGACGAGATGACGCTCGATGCGGCCTGCCGGCTGATGCCCCTGCTTCCGCGTGAACTGATCGCGGAATACCTCCAGTTGGGCCCGCACTGCGGTGGCGGCGGCGCCACCTAGCTCGTCGAGGGAGTGCTGGACCGTCCCCTTCAGCGGACGGCCCGACTCTTACGCCTTGCCGCTCTCCAGGCGTTCGAACTGCCCGATGATCGCCAGGACCGCCTGCCTGCTGGAAGGCAGCAGTTGACTGCACTGCCGTGCGACCTCGACGACCTCCTCGTCCTGGAGCAACTGGAGGACGTCGGCCCGCCCGAGGGCGCTGGTGGCGGAAGCGATCTGTTCCTCCGTGACCCCAACTGCGGCTTCAAGGAGGCCGATCGCGCGCGGGAGGACGTCGAGCAGCGACGGCTCGCCCGCCAGTCTGCTGAGGGCTTCCCGCTGGCCGGGCGTCAGGCTGGTGATCTGCAGGGCGACGGCGCGGACGTCCGGGTCGCGCAGGACGTCGATTGTCTGCAGTCGCCCGAGGAGGTCCGTGACAATCTCGGGCCCGACGTCCCCTTTCATGTTCTGGAGCCTGATATGGCGAACGTCCAGGCGGCGCAGCTGCTCCAGGAGGGCCGTCTGCGCCTGTACGTCATCCTCGAACGCCACCTCGTCATCGGCGAAATAGGAGACGCGCCGATCGAAGAACGTGGCGAAGGCCCTGAGGTGACGCAGCTTCACGCTGTCGTCTGACTTGCCGGTTCCCAGCTCCCAGAGGTAGGCCCCCGAGATCGGAATGCCGGTCTCTTCAGTGATGTCCCTGGCCAGCGCCTCCCAGGACGGGGATTTCCCGCCTTCGGGCGCGCGTGCTTCACGGAGCATCGACAGTTTCTCCGCGAGCGTCCGCGGCGGGTCAATGGCGCTGCCGCCGCCGGTTCCCGGCATCGTCGGCCCCTCCTCCTCTCCTGTGTGACTTGATCATTGTGCGGAGATGCGCGACCCCTGCCGCCATCTACGCACGTGAATATCACTTCGCGGGCGGGTCGCGTCAAGCGATCTCACCATGCTGCTCGGATGCCTCACACAGGCCTAGTCCACTGGAGCCGACCCGCTTCCTGTGAGCCTCTCACACGGTGAGAAGTCGCAAGCTGGCCTTGGCGTTTTCTCTACAGGTGTTTATGTGAATCTAGCACATACCGGACCATTGGGCGGGCTTGGCCCGTTGGTGACCGACTGTCGTACCGGCTCGGCGTCGCGGCACCTGGCGTCCAGATTCTCGACGGCCAGACCTTCAGCATCCCCGCCTTCATCTACATGTGTTTATGGAAAGGGGTCGACCCGTCGCTGAACGAGGGTTATGGTCAACGCCTGTCATCTACAGGTGTTTATGGATGTGGGTGCTGGGGCGCCCGCGTGCCCACTGAGCAGTGCCAGTGGGGTGCGGCGTTTACCGGATCTCACATCCACGGATGCCGTCCGAGAAGCAGTGAGGGGTCCGCCATGATCGTCCTGAAGCGCCGCAGGATCGCAGCAGGAACACTCGGTTTCATGCTGGCCGGCGGGGTGCTGGCTGCCGCTCCGGCAGCGCAGGCCTACGACACCGCGACCATGAAGGTGTCGTGCAGCGCTGTGAAGTTCCACAAGAGCCCCAGCCAGAGCAGCGCGGTCGTCGGCATCGGTTACAAGGGCGACAAGGTCCGGGTCAACCAGTTCGCCTACAAGGTCAAGGAGAAGCGCTGGTATTCGCGCGGAACCGTGACGCGCCGGTCGGACGGCAAGCGCGTGACCGGTTACGCCATCTACTACTGCGTGAACCCGTACGAAGTTTCGCCGCCGCCGGCGTACCCCAAGCGCCCGTAGCCGCACCTGCGGCACACGAGCAGTGCCGAGCGTCTGGCCCGCACAGACCAGCCGAGGACCCACCCCCCGTCCGGTCCTCGGCTCCCCGAGGGGCGCCACCGCAGGCCGCGGTGGCGCCCCTCCGCCGTCCGCCCGAACCGTCATTCCTCGGCCCGGCGGTGCACGGCGCCCACCACGGGCCCCTCACCGTTACCCGGCACCCGGTCGCCCGCGGCCCGCTGCCGAGTCGCTTCGCTACCTCTTCGTACGGAGACCTTCGTGGACATCCTTCGACACCGGCGCACCGCTCGTCTGAAGGCCATCGCGCGACTTCGGCGGCGCCAACCCCAGCTCTTCCCTGCCCCACTGCTCACGTGCCTGCAACTGCCCGACAGCCCAGAACACGCAACGACGACGACCAGGACAGAGCACGATGGGGCGCTCGCCTCCGCGGCGTCCTCCCTCGGCACAGGGGACCGGGCACATGCCGGCCAGAGGCCCGAGCACGATACAGCCGAAGCGAAGCACCGCGTTGAGCCGTTGCTCTTCATCTCACCCCCAACAGCCGTCGCAGCGAACGGAGTTCGGCTGGACGCGCGCTGTGCTCGCGACGACGAGCGATGACCGCCCCGGTGCCGAGCAACGCCCGAGCCCTCCAGCCACCTGGAGTTCCTGTGCCCGTCACAGCCTCGCCGTCTGAGATGCCGGCACCGTCACCCCCGGCTTCGCCCTCAGTGTCGAAGAGGTGGCCCCCGCTCGTCTGGGCCCTGCTCATCGGGACGTTCGCCGTGCGGGCAGCAGGGTTTGTCTACCCGTACCTGCCCTATCGCCTGGACGAACTCCACTTCGACACCGCAGCCTCCAGTGGTGTCCTGATGCTGTGGGGTGCTGGCTGGTTCACCGGCCAGCTGGTGTGCGGTGGGCTGGCCGACCGGATCGGCCGCAGGACCACGCTGGTGAGCGCGATGACGGTGGCGGCAGTGAGCTTCCCGCTCCTCGCCGCAGCGCGTACCCCGATCGCCGTCGGCGTCGCTGCTGCTGTCGCCGGTCTTGTCTACGACGCGCCACGGCCGATCGTGTCCGCCCTGATCGCTGACACGATCCCGGACGAGCCAGGTCGTACCCGCGTCACCGGCTGGCGTCACTTCGCCGTCAATCTCGGCGCGGCCACCACCGGCCTCGTCGGCGGAGCCCTCGCCGCACCGCTCGGCATCCCCGTGCTGTTCTGGTGCAACGCACTGGTGTGCGCTGCGTTCGCCGTCGTCGCACTGCGGGTCATCCCGCCCTCCGCCGCAGCCCGGGCGCCGGGGCCCCGGGGAAGCCGGGAGGCCTTCACCGACCCCTTGCTGTGGCTGCTGTGGCTGGCGAGCCTCCTGACCCTGATCCCGGTCGCCGCACTGTTCTCCGCGCTGCCGATGATGATGGCCCAGGACGGTCTGCCGCCCGCGGCCTACGGGTGGACACAGGTCGCCAGCGCCGCCGCTGTGATAGGGCTGTCGCCCCTCCTCAACCCCTGGCTCGCACGCCGAGCGCAGCGTCCCACCCCGATGGTGGGACTGCTCGGCCTGAGCGGCATCGTCCTCGGCGCAGGGATGGGCTCAGCAGGACTCGCCTCCTCGACGACCGGCTACAGCGCCGCCGCAGCCCTCGCCGTACCGGGCGAGATCGTTGCCTTCGTCGCTGCCACGAACATCCTGAACCGGATCGCGCCGTCATCGAGCCGCGGCATCTACGCGGGCGTCTGGGGCACGACCCTCGCGGCCGCGGTTCTGTGCGCCCCGGCCCTGGGCGGATGGGCGCTCGCGCACGGAGGTCACCACGTCGTTGGCCTGACGACTGTGCTGTCCGGACTCCTCGGGGCTTCGCTCTGCCTGCCGTTGGCCGCGCTCATGCACCGCCCCTCGCGCACAGCCGGGACGTCCGCATGACCAGCCCCGCCGCCGCAAGCCACTGGACCCAGTTGCCCCATCCCGTCAACTCCCGTGACCCTCCCGCGAATTCACCGGCCGCGCACCAACCGGCCAGAACCACGGACCGTCCCAATCCACCACCGACCCAGGAGTACACCGCACGATGCCCCACACGCCCCAATCCTGGAGCCTGCACCATCTGACTCTGCTCGCCGCCGGCGCGACCATGGCCGTCGTCCTCACCGCCTGCGGCTCGAACCCCGACAAGCCAAGTCACCCCACAGCGATAGCGAGCCCGACACCCACCGGTGCGGTGACGAGCGCCGAGGCAGCCAAGATCGTCGACCGCTATCAGGCGGTCAACTCAAAGGCCAACAAGATCCAAAACCCTGCCCTCCTCGGAACCGTGGAGGACGGGCAGCTCTTCGAGCAGTCGAAGGCCGACTACCGCCTCTTCCCGACATGGCCGAAGAAGGACCAGGCCTACTACGAGAAGCCCTTCACCTACCGCGACCGCTCCTACTACATCCCCGAAGGCCAGAGCTGGTTCGCGGTCAAGGCCACAGCCAGCGGCTCGAAGGACCAGGCGCTCCTCGTCTTCGACAAGACCGACGACGGCCACTTCAAGATGGTCGCCGCCGTCTACGCCGACCAGAAGAACGCGATCCCCGCCGTCGACACCAGCAATCACGCCCTGGCCACGGCCGTCGCGCCCTCCACCCGCGTGGGCACCCTCGCCCCCTCCCAGGCATCGGGCGCCTTCGAGGACCTGTACGAGACCGGCGGAAAGCACACCGGCGCCAAACTCGCCAGCACCGCAGCCACCCGCACCGCCGTCTCCACCTACCGCGACCGCACCACCTACAAGAACGCCAAGTACGCCACACTGCACTGGGAAGCCACCCAGGCCACCCATGCGAAGATCTATGCCCTCCGCCTCCGGGACGGCGGTGCGATCGCACTGTTCCCCACCGCGCACAACCGGATGGAACAGCTCAAGGACGCCTACATCTACAGCGGCAACATCAAGCTCTCCCCGGGGGCGGCACCGGCCGTCTACAACAAGACCCCGCGCGTGGCGATCCTCAACGAGTACCAGGGACAGGCCCTCGCCCAGTTCACACCCGCCGGTGAACCGAAGGTGCTCGGCGTCGAGTACCAGCTGGTGGACTCGCGATGACCGCACCGCACCGCACGAGCCCGGCCGGCGAAACGCCCCGGACGAGCCTTCTGGTCACCGTCCCATTCCACGACACAGCGTGGGCCCGCGATCGCGACGAGCGCTTCGCGCGCTTCCTGGCCCAGCGACTCGCCGTTGTGGAGGCGACCGGCTGCCTGGCCGAGAGGAAGCTCGCAGCGGGAGTGCTCGATCTCTCCACGCAGTGGCACCACCAACGTGAACGCTCCACGGCCAGTGACCGGGGAGCCACCGCAGGGGATGACGCCCTGGGCTGGGCGCTGCGGTGCCTGGCCCACAGTGCCTGGCACAACGCCCCGGGATGGGAGCCGGACTTCCATCCCGGAGCCACGCCGCTCCGCTCGTCCACCGTCGGCACGGGCGGATGCGCCCCGGCACGTCGGCCATGACCCTGCTCGACGACATTCGGGCACCCGTCAGCACGCCGCTCTCCGGTGTCCGGTACCGCGACGTGCTGCGGGTGCCCTACGCGGCGCGGCTGCTGGGCGGGGCGCTCATCGGACGGCTGCCCACCGGGATGGCCCCACTGGCGATCCTCCTCGGCACCGACCACGGTGGCGAGGACAGATCGTCGGCCGGCCTGCTCGCCGCGGTGTACCTGGTGGCCAACGCCCTCGGGGGCCCGCTCAGCGCTCGCCTCGCCGACCGCCACGGGCCACGGTGCACGCTCCCGGTCGGTGCCGCGCTAAGCAGCGTGGCCTTCCTCGCCCTGGCCGCCGGGCCGGGCGAGGTGGGGTGGGCGGTCGCCGCCGTGTCGGTCGCGGGGGCAGCCCGGCCTCCGCTGGACGCGGCGCTCAGAACTCTGTGGGGTGCGAAGGGGATGCCGTCGCCCGCCCATCGGCGGGTGGCGCTGGCCCTGGACTCCGGAACCCAGGAGCTCATCTACATCGTCGGGCCGCTGCTGGTGGCCACGATCACCGCGGCCACCTCCGCGTCATGGGCGCTCGTGGCGACCGCGGCCGTCGGCACTCTCGGCACCGCGCTGTTCGTGAGCGCCCCGGTCTCCCGTACGTACGGCGTCAACTCGCGGCCCGTACGGCCCGATTGGCTCGGACCGATCCGCTCGGCTCGGCTTCGGCTGGTGTACGCGGCGATGGCGTGTGCCGGAGTCACCATCGGGGCTCTCACCCCCCTGGCCGTGGACGCGGCCGACCGGCTCGCTGCCCCCGGACTGTCCGGTGGCCTGCCCGCAGCCCTGTCGTCCGGCGCAGTTCTGGGCGGCCTCGCCTACGGCACCCGATGCTGGCCGGGCAGCACCGCCGACCACCTGATCATCCTGTCCGCCGTGTTCGCCGCCGGCTGGATCCCTCTGACGTTCGCAGGAAACCCCGCGACTGTACTGCCCTCGGCGGCGATCCCCGGGCTGGCCATGGCCCCCCTCCTCGGCGCGGCCTTCGTCATGACCAGCGCCCTCGCACCCCCGGGCCACACCACGGAGGCCCATGCCCTGCTGGTCGCCTTCCTCGATATCGGGTGCGCGATCGGCACCGCCACGGCAGGCCTCACCCACAGCCAGCTCCTCCTCCCGGCCGGAGCTGCTGCCGCAGCACTCACCCTCGCCACGGCCCGACGGCGCCTTACCCCGGCGTGCCCGCACACGCTGCCTGCCACGACTGAACTCGAAGCGGAATAAGGAGACCCACCGGTGAGCCCGTTCCTGATCACCCGCACCCTGCCCGAGGAGACCACCGATGCCGCCCTGCGCGCCGACGTCCGGCGCGGCCTCACGCGCACCCCGAAAACGCTCCCACCCAAGTGGTTCTACGACGCCCACGGCAGCGACCTGTTCGAAAGGATCACCGCACTGCCCGAGTACTACCCCGCCCGCGCCGAGCGCGAATTGCTGATCGCCAGCTCCGCCGACATCGCCGCCGTGACTGGCGCGCGCACCCTGATCGAGCTGGGCTCCGGCTCCTCCGAGAAGACCCGGCACCTGCTGAACGCCCTGGCGGACCTGGACACGTACGTGCCGGTGGACGTCAGCGAGAGCGCCCTCACCCAGGCAGGACACGCCCTGGTCGAGCAACGGCCGGGCCTGAACGTCCATGCCCTGATCGCCGACTTCACCACCGGCCTGGCCCTGCCGGGCACACCCGGACCCCGACTCCTCGCCTTCCTGGGAAGCACGATCGGCAACCTCCTGCCCCGCGAGCGCGCCACGCTGCTGTCCTCCATATGCTCTCTGCTCTCGCCCGGCGACGCCCTCCTGCTCGGCACCGACCTGGTCAAGGACGAGCCATCCCTCATCGCCGCCTACGACGACGCGGCTGGCGTGACCGCGGCCTTCAACAAGAACGTGCTCAGCGTGGTCAACCGGGAGCTGGGCGCCGACTTCGATCTCGACGCCTTCGAGCACGTGGTCCGCTGGGACACCGAGAACGAGTGGATCGAGATGAGGCTGAGGTCGCGCACAAAACAGACGGTCAAGATCCCCGCGCTCGGCCTGGCGGTCGACTTCACGGCGGGCGAGGAACTGCGCACCGAGGTGTCGGCCAAGTTCCGCCAGCAGGTCGTACGCCGCGAACTCGCCCTGTGGGGACTGGAACTGACGCACTGGTGGACCGCCGGACAGCTCTACGGTCTCGCGCTCGCACAGCCGGCTGCCGCACCGCGGCCGACCCAGGGGCGCTGACGGCCCGCCATGAACCGCTCGACACCCATTCACCGGGCTCCGCGGAGCGGCAGCGTGACCGGCTCCAGGCGCCGACGGCTCGCCGCCGCCGTGCTTGCGACGTCGGGATATGTGGCGACCGTCCCGGCCGCGAACTGGCTGACCACCCACTACCCGGCTGCACCCGTAGCACCCGGCGTCATGGCTCCGGCCGGGGTGTATGCCGTGGGCCTGACGCTGGTCCTGCGCGACTTCAGCAGGGAACTGGCCGGGCGCACCACCGTGGCGATGGCTATGGCGGGCGGAGTGATCCTGTCGTCCTGGACCGCCGGCGAGACCGTCGCGACCGCGTCTGCGGCGGCCTATGCCCTCTCAGAATGCCTCGACTTCGTCGTGTACGAACGGCTTCGCGCACACGGCTTCACGATCGCCTTGGCCCTCTCGAACGCGGCCGGCCTGATCGCGGACAGCCTCCTCTTCCTGTCGCTCGCCTTCGGGTCGCTGCACTACCTGCCCGGACAGGTGATCGGGAAAACCTGGATGACAGGCGTTGCCGTTGTCCTGCTCCTCCTCCGGCGTCACCTGCGCCACGGCGGCCACCTCCTGGCATACGGCTCCTCTGAGACCGTCCCCGAGGCAGAGGCCCGCCCAGTCCACCGCGGCGGCGGGCGGTGCGACGGTTTCGGACCCGGCGCGGACACGCAGGCGCGGCCCCAGCCCAGGAACACGGCCTCCCCGAAGGCCATGCCATGACCGGACCGGAGTTCCGCACGTTCTTCCTGGGCGCCAAGCCCCACTTCCTCGCCCACACCGAAGTGCCGCTTTTCGTGGCCAATCCTCACCTGGCCACTCGGCGCACCTTTCCACGAGCGTTGGGCCCGTTCGCCGTCGACTCCGGCGGATTCACCCAACTCAGCCGCCACGGAACCTGGGACACCGGCCCCAGCCCTCGCACCTACGCCCGACAGATACGCCGCTATCGCGACGAAATCGGAAACCTGATCTGGGCCGCACCACAAGACTGGATGTGCGAGGACGCCATCATTCACGGCGGATCCGTGGGCCACCAGTTCTATCCCGGCACCGGATTGAGCGTGAAGGAGCACCTCCGGCGCACCGTCGGGAACTACCTGGACCTGCGCAGCGCAGACCCGGACCTTCCCATCATCCCCGTCGTACAGGGCCGACGGCCGGCCGACTACGAACACTGCATCGACCTCTACCACCGCGCGGGCATCAATCTGCTGACGGAACCCGTTGTCGGCATCGGCTCCGTCTGCCGCATCCAGGCAACGGACGAAGCCGCCGACATCGTGGAAACCGTCGCCGACATCCTCGGCCCGGGCCGGTGCCATGGATTCGGCTTCAAAATCACAGGCCTGCGGAAAGTCGCCTACCTCCTCGGCAGCGCGGACTCACACGCATGGTCCGCTCAAGGCCGCCGCATCTCCGCCCGCGACTGCGATTTTCGCCTGCCGCGCTCCCGCAGCCCGCACAAGAACGAAGCGAATTGCCTGCGCTACGCCCTCTCCTGGCGTCAGCGCGCTCTGACCGCAATCGAAGCCGGAGTCCACACCCCTCCCCTTCTCTCCCAGGACACTGGAGACGCAGCATGAGCAGCCACCATTCCCCCGAACCCAGCCCGATTTTGCTGTTGGGTGCCGGATCTCCTGAATATCGCGAATACGTTCTGCGTCAGATAGCCCGCGTCCGCCCTGTCGTGCTCGCCGACAAAACCCCACCGAGGTGGGCCCGCCCCTACGTGGCAGCCGAGATGGCAGTCGATCTACGTGACCCTGAGACCGCAGCAGAGTTCGGACGGGACACCGCCAGCCGCCTCGGCGTGGCGGGCGTGACCACGTACATGGAGCACTACGTCGAACTCGCGGCCAGGCTGACCCACCACCTCGGCCTTCCCGGCAACTCCCCAGCTGCGGCTGCCGCTTGCCGTGACAAGGCGATCACCAGGCGCCTTCTGGCCGAGCACCGCGTTCCCTCGGCGCGCTCCCACCTCGCCCAGGATGCCGACCGGGCGGTGGAGATCGCCCGCGGGCTGGGCTATCCGGTCGTCGTCAAGCCCCGCGGCCGGGCCGGAAGCGCGGGCGTGTTGCGGGCCGACGACGACGCGGACGTCCGCGAGGCCTTCAACCGGGCGCTGGTGGACAGCGTCCTGGGGCTGGAGGACTGGTCCGTTCCCGGCGCCCTGGTCGAGGAGTACCTCCAAGGACCGGAGATCAGCGCAGAGACCGTGATCCTCGGCCCGCAGCACGTCCAGATCGTGGCCGTCACCCGCAAGGTGCTCGGGCCCGAACCGCAGTTCCAGGAGATCGAGCACACCGTCGACGCCAAGGACCCGCTGCTCACCGACCCGTACCTCGCCGAGGTCGTAGCCGCAGCCGTGCAAGCCCTCGGGATCACCTGGGGCGTGGTCCATGTCGAGTTGCGGCTGACCAGCACCGGCCCACGGGTGATCGAGATCAACGGCCGCCCCGCGGGAGACCTCATCCCCCTCCTCGTCGACCGCGCAACCGGGGTGAACCTGCCCCAGGCACTGGCTGCTCTCGCCGCCGGCGAGAAGCCCGACCTGACCCCGACGCGCTCGGAAGCCGCCGCGATCCGCTTCCTCTACCCCGAGTACACCGGCCGCATCCAACGCCTGGACGCCCACAGGCCCGTGCACGACCAGCTATGGCTGGAACGCCTCGTCTGGACACGCGACCTCGGCACCCAGGTGATCGCACCACCGCGCACCAGCATCGACGACCGCCTTGCCCACTGGGTCGTCACCGGCCCCACCGCCGCCGACTGCACGAAACGCCTCGACCTGGTCGCCGATCACCTCACGATTCGAATCGCCCGGCCCGCCCACACCACGAGTTGCACGCGGTGAACCCCGTCTTCCCCTACGTGCCGAGCGACCCTGGAGACGGTCCGATGGCCATTGCTCAAGGCACCGCCCTGGCCACTGCCCCCTATCCGGCGAGAACGGTGCCAGTGGCGGTCATCGCCCCGCTCTCCGGATCCGGCTACGCCGACGCGCTGGCCCGCCGAGGACGAGACGCCGTTGCCGTCACTCTCGGTCCCGGCGCAAGGCCTCCGGCCCACGGGACCACACGGGCGGACGAGGCGTACACCGGCGTCATCGAGTACACCGGCGATCTGCGCCGCACCGCCAAGAAACTGCGGGCGGTCGGGGTCGAAGCCGTGGTGGCCGCAAGCCCGGCAGGAGTGGAGCTCGCCGAACGCATCGCCTGGCAACTGCGCCTGCCCGGCAGCGGCATTCCCGACTCGGCGCTCCTGCGTACGGATCGAGGCATTCAGGCGGAAGCGCTGTCACGGGCGGGAGTCGCCGTGCCCCGCACCCTGCGTACGGCCAGTCTCGTCGAGGCGCTGACGTGGGCCGACCGGTGTCCGGCGTCGACGTACCGGCTGGCCTCCGTCACGATCGGCGGGACTCCTGGACCCGTCGAGTGTCCCACGAAGCAGTCGATCGCAGCTGTCTGGCCGCAGCTCCAAGAAGCTGCCCTCAGCCAAAGCGGGAAAGCCGCTCTCGTCCTGCAAGAACGGGTGGAGGGGCGACAGTACGTGGTCGACAGCGTGACACGGCTCGGACCCGGCGGCCCCCAGCATGCTGTTACCGGCATCTGGGCACACGCGCACGCTCCGACGGGGCTTCTCGACCGCATCGACCTACTGCGCCGCCACGGCCTCCTCGCCCGCCGGCTCTCCCGCTACGTGCGCAGTGCTCTGGACACCCTGGGCGTGACATCGGGGGCAACGTCATGCCACGTTGCGTTTGAGCCCGAGCGCGGCTCGGTCCTGCTGTCCGCCCGCGTGGTCACCAACCGATCCCGCGGCGACGAGGCGGTATGGACGATCACTGGTCACGACCCCATCGACGCAGCGCTGGACGGGGCGCTCTGCGCTTCCCTCCGCAGCAGTGACAGGCATCGCAGCTGCGTGTCCCGGGTCTACGTGAACACACCGCGTGGGGCGGGACCTGAGTCAGCCGTGTTGCAGGTCCTCGCGGCGCTGCCCACCGTGGTGGGCCTTGACACGGACCCGAACTCGTTCGCCTCCGGGACCGTGCCCCACCCGCCCGGCGGGAGAGCGTGGGAGATCGTCCTGGCCCACGAGCTGCCCGGGGTGATCGAGAGGGATTACCAGCGCATTCGGGTCTTGATAGCGGATCTTCACAAAATCCGGCACCCGTGACATTCCGTTCTCCCGAAACGGAGTCGTACTCTTCACACCTGATCAAGAGAGGAAGCCACGTCCGTGCCACGGATCTTGAACCGGCCACACTTGGTGTGGGGATGGAGAGGCACGCTCGCTGACGACGTCGAGCGCCAGGTCGGAGCGGTAAATGCAGCGTTGGCTTCTTTGGGTGCGCAACCGGTTGACTTCGACACTGTCCGACATCACTTCGCCACCTCGGCCCCCGCTATGTGTGCCAGCATCCTCGGTCGTGCCCTCACCGATCGCGAGCGGACCCGAACGATCATGGCATTTGAGACCTACCATTCCCGGCGGCCTCCAGCCGGCCTCCTGCCCGGAACCGAGGAACTCCTCACGCGGCTGATCCGAAGCGGCTGCAGCCACTCCGTACTGTCACTGAGCGCCCACATTGGGCTGGCCCGGCACATCTCGGCTCTCGGTGTCGGCTCCTTGTTCATGCGGGTCGACGGACGCACGGGACCTCCCGCCAGGAGCAAGAAGCAGCCCCTGGCCGGGCACCTATCGGCGCTGCGCCAGACCATTGGAGCCCGGCCGATCGTGCTCATCGGCGATGCTGTTGATGACGTCCGCGCCGCGCTCGCGAATCAGATTCACCCCGTGTCGTACACCGGGGGCCTGACCCACCCCGACATCCTCCGAAGCAGTGGCGTCCCGGTCGCCGAGACCCTGGCCGAGGCGGCGGCGCTGGCCGTGGAGTATGCCCACACAGCGTGGCCATCCCGATGATGTGAGATCTGGGTGCCCTCGGAGGTGAGTCCATGGAGGGCACCCAGATATCCGCGTCGCGCCAGGTGCGGAGAAGGACGGTAGAGAGCCGCCCCACCCGTATGCCGCCGACGGCCGTACTGGCGGCCACTACGAGGAGTTCCCCGCTGCCTGTCACCAGAGGGTGAGTGGAAGACCGTCTGTCTCAGCGGCCAGAATCAGTTGCTCAATCCTCTCCGGCGGCTCTCCCGCCTTCAGTCCCATGCGGATCGCCTGTGCGATGGCCCGTGTGCGTCCAGCGGCTCCACGCGTATCCGCGAGAGGGCCGTGAGGATTTCCCCTTCGCAGTGACCATTCCGCACGGTTCTCCGCTGCTGTTCCGAGCCGGAGATGGCCCGGATTGGTACAGCCGTGGAAATCACAGGTGTGACACACGACAGGATCCTGGGAAGCAGACCACCCAGGCCGATCTATGACACCATTAGCCAACTGGTATGCGAATAGATGAGCCGGCACAGTCCCGCGCCGAGAAGGTCCAGGAAGGCTCGCAGCACGGAAAGAACCGTGCCCAGTCGAACTCACGGCATTAAGGCATGGCCAACAAAGGTCGGCTGCCCTTACATATCGCTTGGCTTCGAACCGGGCCACAATAGACGTATCGCTGAGCCACGAGCGCCATAGCTCTGCGGGCAGCCGGATCGGTGTCGGCTCGCCAAGAAGAGAAAGCTGCTCGTCGCCTGGTTCCGGGGAACGGGGAGGAACGATGCCGCCCAGTAGGAGTTGACCGTCGGATCGGCTCACGACGCATCAGTATTGGGCGGTTTGAGGTCGGGGGGATATCCGTTTGCACGCAGGAATGCGTCGAGAGCCATCGCCACGATGTCTCCGTGCTGGATTCCGTGATCCGCATGAAAACGGCGGATACGTCGCTGGATCTGGAGTTCGTCGGGAACCGCGTAATTGATTTGCCCGCGATTTGTGTGGCGACCGTTGATGATATTCAAGGTGTCGGGATGAGGGGCGAACGGGTCGCTGGTTGGATCGGATTGGGCTTCGAGGGCGTCAGCGACAGCGCGCAGTTGACTGGCGTGTTGCGAGAGATCGGGCACTGGGGGCTCCGGTCAGGTCCACTAGGCGACTAGCTAGCCGCCTAGTGGACTAGTGGAATAGTCGGGCGGGCGGGTGGCCGCGAGAGCGGCGATCTCGCGGCCACCCGGGAGGCGCGCGTTAGAAGCCGCGGGCGGTGAGCCACTCATCCAGGGCGACAGAGACGATGTCGCCGATGGGCAGGTGGTCGAGTTCGTTGTCCAGCGCGAAGCGCTTGATGCGCTTCTTCAGCTTCAGCGCCGCAGGGACCGAGGAGTCGAGGCTCTCGCGCGTGATGATGCGCTGGTTGAGAACGGTGGCCGTCTCGGGAATGTCCTTGGGACGACCGGGTCCCTGAGCCCACGGGGTTCCCTCGCTGGGTGCCGCCTCCGATCGCGTGTTCTGCTCCTGGTGAGATACCGGAGCATCGCTCCTCACCGGGAAGGCCGTACCGCCCGGGACCGGAGAAACAACCGGCCGCACGGCAACCTCGGCGGTCGGCGATACCCCAGCGGCCGTGGGAATGGCGTGAGGCAGACCGGTCTGCGGAACCTGCTCGCTCACCTGCGTGGACTGAGCCGTGGGCGCCGCGAGCTCGCCAGTGCGGGCCGCGAACTGCTCGTGCCCATGTGTGGAATGTCCAGGGGGAACAGAGTGCATCGCGGGCGCTCCTGCGGCCGGGGCCTGGACGGGGCCGCTCGGTACGGCGCCTACAGTCGGCGGGGCCTGAGGCTGCGGAGTCTCGGCGAGCATCCTGGTCGGCTCGCCCTGCGCCCCAGTCTCAACCGGGGCCGTGGAAGGCTGGTGGACCTCGGCCTCGGCAACAGCCGGACGGGCTTCGCCCTGGCCAGCACCCTGCTCGGCGGCGAACTGCTCAGGCGTGAGCTCGGCAGCCGGCGGCGGGGGCGGCGGGGTCTTCTTGGCGGCCCCACCCAGGGCACGCCCGCCGGTGCGGCGGGCCGGCGGCTTCGGCCGCTCGTTCTTCTCGCTCATGCGGTGAGTTCCTTCATCAGGTTGGCGTACTCGCTCAGTTCGGTCGGGATCTCGCCGAAGGCCTCCATGTAGTGCACCCAGGAGTGGATGGTGGTCTCGGCCAGCGGGAACGCCTCGTCGCGGTCCGGGCCGATGCCCTCGCCCTCGGCGGGCTCCAGCAGCTGCTGCTTCGCCCGGCCGGGCAGGCTGGTGCGGTCATCTGCCTTGACCATGACCACGTGTGCGGTAACGCCCTGCTCGTTGCGGGCGGCGGCGCGCTCGGCCTCGTCGAAGGTGGCCACGAGCTTGCGGCGCTCGATCTTGGTGGGAGCGACCGGCACGAGCAGCAGGTTCGCCTCGGTAACAGCCTCGTGGAAGATCCGGGCGCTGCCGCCGCCGGCGTCGACCACGATCGCACCGAACTCGGCCCGCTTGGCCCGGATGTACTCGGCGATGTCCTCGAACGGGTACCGCTCGACCACCAGGTTGGCCGGGATCTCGAAACCGGCGGCCTGGGCGACCCTGAACCAGTCGTAGGCGGACTGGCTGGTGCCGTCCGCGTCCAGGAGCAGGGTGGGCAGGTCGAGGACGACGGCGTAGTAGAGGGCGATGAACCAGGCGGAGGTGGTCTTGCCGGTGCCGCCCTTGAGCATGCCGACCACGATGACGAAGGCGTCCCAGTCGCTAGCCGCAGCAGCGGCCAGGGTCTTGGTACGGGTGTTTTCACTCACGAGTGCTTGATCTCCTGAATCGGGAAAGGTGCATTGACGTGCGTCCGTCGGCGAGCAGACCGACGTTCGGTGGCTGCTGAGCGCTGGCAAAGGAGGGCCCCGAGAAGCGCTGTATTCGGGATGGCTCGCCATCGGTCCCGTGACCTGCCGGGCCCAGCCGGGGACCCGTTCGAGGGCGCTCATGAGCGCTTCCTCGGGGCGCGGGCCGGGCCATGGTTGTGCTTGGGCCGCATATGGGTGCCCGCCTGGTGCAGGAGCCGGTAGACGGTGCCGACGGAGTAGCTGCACTCCGCGGCGAGGTCCGGCACCGTGGCGCCGGCCTCATACCGCGCCCGCAGGGACAACGCGAGCTCCATCCGCCGCGCGGTACTGGCCGCGGAACGGATACGCAGTGTCTGCTGAGTGGTGCGGGGCGTACCCCCGGCCTCGATCAGCAGCCGCTTGGCGGCACGTCGTGTCACGGACCCCGCCACGGCCAACTCTCCGAGCGTGGCGCCCTGTTGCTCGTAGAGGCGGCGCAGACGAGCCGCGAGGTTGCGGCGGGCTTGCCCGTCGCGCAGCCTGCGCGTCTGCCACGAGGTGCGCATCACGGTCCCGGCCTCGCGCAGCCGGTTGAGGACCGTGCCGTACGACAGGCCGCTGACAGCCACGAGTTCATCGACTGTCGCACCGGACTCGTACTGCGTGCGCAGGGCTTCTGGGGTTGGCGAATCGCCCTCGGCAGGCGTGCTCGCGGGACCTGGGTTCATGCTGCGGACTCCCATTCACTGAGGGCTTCGGCATGGGCAGCGGCCAGCTCGTCGTAACTGCGCTGGTCAGTAGGGGTGATGAGGATCAGCCGCCCGTCGGTGGCGATCCGCCAGTCGGGCGCGGCACGGCCGGTTACCGGATCGAGGACGCCTCCGTCCGGGGCCTGCCATGTGGCGGGGACTTCGTCGGGGCGCGGTGTCGGGATGAAGATCTGGCGGCCGTCGCGGACGATCACATGGGCCGCGCTGCGGTGCTCTGCGAGGTTGTCGAGCGCCGCCCGGTACCTCGCCCGCTCGGCTGCGTGGAGCGCCCTTCGGCGTGCGGAGAGGCCTGCAGTTCCGCGGTGGGAGGCGATCTCGTCCCACCCGCGTGAGGGAACGACGTCTGTTTCGGTAGCAGCCTCCAGAAGCCTGTTACCGAAGCCTTCCAAGGCACGGGGGGCCAGGATCCAGGTCTCACCGACGTGGTGCACGAGGCCGTGGCTTACGAGGCGGTGGAGAGTCCGGTAGACGGTGGCGCGAGACACGGACGAGGTGGTGACGAGTTCGCCGACGGTCTGAGATGAGCGTGAGTGCAGGGCCCCAATGATCATCAGGGCGGAGCTCCCCAGCGCGCGGTGGGCGAAGGCATCGTGGGCCATCAAGCGGCTAATGACGGTGGAGTCGATATCGGCCGAAAGGGCTGTCTCAGGAGTGGACCACTCGTCAAGTGCCAGGTCGGGGGGGAACTGAGTGGTCTGTGAGTGAGAAAGTGGATCCTCTGTCACGCGTCCGGGACCGTTGCCGAGGTACCAGGAGGAACCCTCCTTGCCGCGTCCGACCTTCAGCCGGCGGAGCCACCCGCCGGGCTTCAGTACGGTCTCGTACGCGCTGCGCACCGCCTGCCGAGAGACCCCGGCTTCCTCAGCCGCCTGGCGCTCGCTGGCAGCGTGCAGACGGCTGCCGGCGGCTTCAGCGAAGTTGAGATGCGCGCGCAACACCCGCAAGGCCGTGCGTCCTCGCTCACTCCGCCACGGAGTGACCTCGATGCGGTCGCGAAGGGCAGCGAGGTCCTCGTAGACGTCCTGGCGAGAAGCAACCTGCGCCGTGTCGCTGACCGTTACGACGGCGCCCTCCCAAACGCGCTCGATGTACGCGAGGGCGCGTGCTTGTCCAGAACGCAGGGCGATGTTCTGCGCATGGCTGCCGCCCTCGTGATCCGGGTGCATCAGCAGGCTCGTCAACTGGTCAACGGTTCCGCCGACTCGGGCCACGTGGCAGGCGATAGCCGCTGTGATGCGGTGACCGTGTTCGGCAATCCCGGCCCGAGGGTCGCGCTGGACGACTTGCCCTTGACGATCGAGCTTGCTGTAACTACCGGCGGCGTAGCGTCCAGTGAGGTCCCCGAGAAGGACCAGATCAGCCGCTGCCCCTGAGAGTTGGGCGAGCCCCTGTCGCGAGGTTTGGGTGCCTGTGACTGCCTCTGGCTGGACCGGAGGGTGCTGCGAGTAGTGCGGGGAAGGGATGGCGTGTGGCATTCTGGGGGTCGTCTCGCAAAGACATGGACGCCACCTAGGCCCGCTAAAACCACGGGTGGTGCCCGGAACCGACCTCCAATCGGTGCCAGCGAAGCCTCCAGGATTGCCGTCCTGGAGGCTTTCGTATGCCTGGCTCCTTTGGAGGCAGGCGTCCCCATCGCAACTCGACCAAGGCTCGAACCAGAGGCCCGTCCAGGGGTCAGCGCTCCTCATCCACCCGGTCCGCTCGGGCCGCGCCAAGGCGAGTTTCAGAGGGATCGCCTCTGACTGCCTCCGAGCGACCCGGGTCGAACCGGGGTCGAATCAGAGCGTTTTCCTCTGACTGCCTCCGATCGCCTCTGCAACCCGTCCTAGCAGGTCACAGCCGCTTTGACCCTCACAAGCCCAGGTCAGAAAGGGTGCGGCAGATTTACTGGCGGTACTGTAATTGACCCTAGTTCACTTGCATTTGCGCAGGTCAGAGTTGCGGCGCAGGTCCAGCCGCGGCGTTGGGGTCGATTCAGGGTCGAATCTACTTGCGGATTACTTTCGTAATCGGTGATTCGCTCGCCCCCCGTTCCCGCACCGGACCCGGCGTGGATACCGGATCCCGCCAACTCGTTGTGCAGGTTGAGCACCCAGGTGTGCAGGGCGCCAGCGGTGGCGTTGACATTGCCGAAGATGGGGACGGGGTGGATCGATCCGCCGCGGTGGTGAACAGCAGCGTCCCCATGCCGGCCTCGCGCATCGCTGAAGACCTGCTTGACGGCGGGAACACGGTCGTCGTCCGGGTCTCAAGCTCGTTGAACAACCGGCTCATCGCGCGGGGCTACTACGACGACATACCTGACGTCGGAGTGAGGCTCTTCGGAAGGGACGGCCATACACACATCACGCGGGTGCGCAATCACGGCCTCGTGGGACCGGTGCGGCGGCTCACTCAATGAGGAGACTCAACCACCCCGACCTGCTGCAGGGACGAGTCAGGGGCCGCGTTGGTCTGGAGGATGGTCATGATCCTCTGGTCGAACAACCAACCGTCGTCCGTCCTGACCAGTCGATCCTCGAAGCGCTCGGTGGCGATGACGAGCCCGCCGCTCACGACCTCGTGCGGGACCTGACGGAACACCATCATGAACGACAGCTGGGTCGCCTCGTCGCCCTCGATGGTGATGAGGTTGTCGGTCGTGGCATGAACGGTCGTTCCCAAACGTCCCGTCACCCCGAAGCCGATGTTCACAGGCGCGCCCAGTTGCTGGGTGTCGAAGTAGGTTTCGATGGCCGGCCTGCCCTCGAAGCGCTCGTCCCGAGCCACGAGCACACCGTTCTCCACGAAGGTCGCGGCCAATTCACTGTTTCGCTTCTGGGAGTCCAGGTGATTGAAACGTGCGGTCAGTTCACGGATGGCCAGCTCGTCGGCAGTCTTGCCAGGCATGTGGATTCCTCCCTTGTCGGATGTGGGCGGCGCCGGACGGCGCCGCCCACATCCTGTTGTTCACCTGCTGGGGTCACTGCTTCCAGAAGCCTTCGAGGACGTACGGGTCCTTGACCTCGTCGAAGCCGATGGGGCGGAGTGTGTAGTCGCAGGTGAGGGTGCGGTAAGGGCCGGTCAGGCCGCGTGCTTCCCACTCGGAGGGGTCCTCGTGGAGTGCGGTCTTGTGGATCAGCTCCCGGGCGATGGCGCCCTCGCTGACCGTGTCGACGAGCGGGTCGCCGTCGAAGTGGATCTGGTGGGTGAGCATGTGATGGTCGTCGTGGGTGATGTGCGCGTGGATGTGCCTGGCGCGGGAGTTGGCCCGTCCCAGCATGAGCAGGAGGTTGTCGAACAGGCTGCCCGGCACCGCCGAGGCCTCCATGCCCGGTACGACGGTGCGGTACTCGTAGCGGCCCTCGGCGTCCGCGATGATCTTGCCGCGGAGGTGGTATTTCGGCAGGTCGAAGTCGACGACGTCGAGGCCCTCCAGGGGTCCCGCCTGCTCGGGTGTCAGACCCGCGTACCGGCCGTCGGCGGTGGTCTGCCAGAGATCGATCACCGCGCCGGGCAGCGGCTTGCCCGAGGTGGAACGTACGGTGCCGGAGACGAGCAGGGTCTCGCCGGGCTCGTCGGGCGCCATCGGCAGCACGCCGGGGTTGTCGATCTGCGGTGCCCCGGGCACGTAGGCGGGCCCGGTGGGGATCCAGGTGGAGGCGCCGTCCTTCTCCGGGTGGACGTAGGCCCTGCCGTAACTGACCTCCATCGGGCGGATGCCGAGGAGCGAGATCGCCGCCAGCGGGAACTCCCCTGACGCGACCAGCTTCTGCACGTAGGTGATGGCCTGGCCCAGCTCCTCGAACGTGATGCCCTGCCTGAGCGCCACGTCCCCGAACGTCTTCTGGAGAGCGTCGAGCACGACGCGCAGGCGCTGGTTGAACGCGATGTCGGTGTGGGGGGTGTCGGTTGTTGTCATGTCACTCCAGTCCGGCGTCGCCGTCGGGGGACGGCGCGCCTAAGGTGGGACAGCTGTGGTGCATGAGGTGGGTGTGGATCATGGGGTGGGTCATCCTCGTGTGCTCCAGACGAGGGGGCTTTGCGGATCCAGGTGTCGTCCTCGATCGGCTGGACGAGGAAGTGGGCGAGGTCGGCGCGGTTGATCCGGGCGCCGGGCTTTTCGGTGCCGGCCTCGGCTGCCCGTAGGGGGCCGCTGAGGGGCTTGTCGGTGAGGGCGACGGCGCGGGCCAGGGTCCAGTCGATGCCGGACGTGGCGCGGACGGCCTGGTCGAGGGCGGTGTGGTCTTCGAAGCCCGCCTTGATGTTCGACAGCTTGAAGAGGACCCCGCGGAGCGACTCGCCCCCAGGCAAGGCTGACAGTGTGTGGATCACGGCAGGGATGAGGTCGGGTGAGCTGATGGCGGGGCGGCTGAGGGCTCGGCAACGCGGGCTGCGCTGCCGGGCCGCGCAGGCTCGTGGGCTTTCCCGCTCGACTGCCGTCGGGGCACGGCTGTGCGTCCGGGCGCCGCACCCCGCGCGGTGTCCTATCGGGCCGGTAGGGCAGCACCTGCCCAGCCGTTACCTCAGGCGGCGTCGTACTCGGGGAAGAGCTGCTCGACGCGGTCACGCTTGGTGTACATGTCCCAGTACTGGTCGGCCAGCGCGTCCGGGTCGACGAGCGGGCCCGTGCCGGAGCCGGTCTTGGCCAGGCTCCTCGCGGCGAGTTCGCCCATCTCGCTCCGGGCGATGAACGCGGCGATGGACAGGGTGCCGGCGTAGATGCCGGCGTCGGCCAGCTCGCCGTTGAGCGAGAAGAGCCAGTTGCGGGCGGCTGCCATGTGCGGGCCGACGCCGCTGGCGAAGGGGCGCGGGGAGCCGGCCGTGGCGCCGGTGGTCATCAGGAAGGCGCCGTCGCCGCGCTCGTTCCACTCCGGCAGCACGGCCTGGGCCACCTCGACCGGGGTGAGCAGGAGCAGCGGGCTGTCCTTGCGCAGGGTGGCCGCGTCCAGCTTCGCGGCGGGAGCGAAGGCCTGCTCGCCGCTGATCGGACCGTACTCGACCACGTCGATGCGACCGAAGTGGTCACGGATGGCCTGGACCGTGGCGCCGGCCTGCTCGGGCTTGGACAGGTCGGCGGTGAAACCGGCCGCGTCGATGCCTTCGGCCTTCAGCTCCTCGACGAGGGCGTCGAGACGCTCCTTGCCGCGGGCGATGAGCGCCACACGGAAACCCTCGCGGGCAAAGCGGCGCGCGACGGAGGCGCCGAGGCCCTTGCCGGCGCCGAAGATGGCGATCACCTTGGACATGGGATGTTCTCCCCTTCACTGTTCGGATTGCGGTGCGGTGGTGGGGTGGAACAGGGTCCGGTTCATGTCGGACCGCCCGAGGGCGTCAGCCGCGGGTGTTCCAGACGAGGGGGGCTTTGCGGATCCAGGTGTCGTCCTCGATCGTCTGGACGAGGAAGTGGGCGAGGTCGGCGCGGTTGATCCGTGCGCCGGGCTTTTCGGTGCCGGCCTCGGCTGCCCGTACGGGACCGCTCAGGGGTTTGTTGGTCAGGGTGACGGCGCGGGCCAGGGTCCAGTCGATGCCGGACGAGGCGCGGACGAGCTGGTCGAGGCCGGTGTGGTCCGCGAAGCCCGCCTTGATGTTCGACAGGTTGATGAACGCCTTGACCAGCGGGTTGAGCCGGGCCCAGTCGTCGCCGGCGCCCTGCGTGGACGTCAGCACGATGCGGGGTATGCCCTGTTCGCCCATGACGGTGAGCGTGTTGCGGGTGGCGTCGGTCATGAACATCGGCGGGCTGACGGGCTTGGCCCACGGATTGTCGGAGGTGCGGGCGTTGTTCAGCGCGCTGATCACCGCGTCGGTGCCTTCGGCGGCCTTGCGGATGTCGTCGATGTTGGCGGGTGTGCCCTGGATCAGTTCGACGCCGGCCGGTGCCTGCACCTTGTCGGGGTTGCGGACGAGGGCGCGGACGTGGTGGCCGCGTTGGGCGGCGTGCTCCAGGACGTGGGTGCCGGTGCGGCCGCTGCCGCCGAGGACAAGGAGGTTACTCATGGTGGTCAAACGCCTTTCCGGCAGTTCAGGGGTGGATCAGGCAGCCGGCCGGCCGGTCAGGGTCGAACCCAGGCGGCGGGCCTCGTCGTGCGCCTTGGTCATGGACGCCTCGTGCATCGGCAGCAGCGGGGCCATCATCGGCACGTACGGGGCCATGGTCAGTTCGGGCAGGACCGTCGTCAGGTCGAGGCCGAGGTTGGCCGGGTGGCCCAGGACGGTTTCCAGCGTCGGCACCAGGTGGTCCATGCCGTGCTTGGGGGCGCCGGGGCCGTAGCCGCCGCCGCGTGCGGAGATCACCGTGGCGGGGCGGCCGAGGGTGGGCGGGGGTCCGTCGAAGCTCAGGGTGCGCCCGGCGACCATGATCTGGTCCAGCCATGCCTTGAACACGGACGGCATCGTGAGGTTGTACATCGGCACGGTGAAGAGGTAGGCGCCGGCGCCGAGAAACTCCTCGATCAGCTCGTCCTGGACCGCCGCGGCCTTCGCCTGTTCGGGGGTGCGGGCGGCGGGGTCGGTGGTGCGGGCGGTGATGCCCGCCGCGCTGAGGTGCGGAGCGGGGGAGGCGGCCAGGTCGCGGTGGACGACCGGACCCTTCCACTCGTCACGGAAGGACCGGGCGACCTGACGGGAGACGGATGCCTCGTCGAGCGAGGAGGCGTCGATGTGCAGCAGGTAGGACATGGAGAACTCAGCCTTTCGAAACGATCAAGGGTGGGTCGGGGGGGCGGATCGGGGGGTGAACGGTGGAGGTCAGCTGCGGGCCGGTACGGCGCAGCCGTCGGGGCCGCAGACCGCAGCGTCGCCGTCGGTGGTGAGGGTGAGCGGGTGGGATGCGTCCCAGGCCGTGCGCAGCACGTCGAGAAGGCCGTCGCTGTCCTGCGCGCCGGGGATGCCGTACCTGCCGTCGACGACGATGAAGGGCGCGCCGGTGGCGCCCAGGCGCTGGGCGCGGGTGGCATCGTCGCGGACCTGTCGCTGGTAGCGGTGCTCGGAGAGCGCCTGGCGGGTGCTCTCGGGGTCCAGGCCGATCTCCTGAGCCAGGTCGAGCAGGTCGTCCATGGTGAAGACGGGGCGGGCCTGGCCGAAGTAGGCGCGGAAGATCGTGTCCCAGGCTTCGCGGTTCTTGCCCTCGGCGGAGGCGTGGGCGAGGAACTCGTGCGCCAGGTCGGTGTTGCCGACCAGGTTGTCCAGCACCTGGTAGGGGGTGAGTCCCTCGGCCTCGGCCAGGGCCTCGATCCGACGCGTGGACGCCTCGGCCTGGGAGCCGCCGATGCCGTGCCGGCGCAGCAGCGCGTCACGGACGCTGAACGTCTCATCCACGGGGAAGGAGCTGCTCAGCGGGAACGAGTGGTGGACGACCTCCACCTCGTCGCCGTGCTCGAACCGCTCCACGGCCCGGTCCAGACGGTGGCTGCCCAGTCCGCACCAGGGGCAGGTGACCTCGGCCCAGATCTCGATCTTCATGACGCGCGCCTCCCGTGCCTGCGCTTGATTCCTACGTTTTGTTCGTAGCGCCATGATGGGCCAGTATGGAAGTCGATACAAAAGGCACATCGGTGTTCGTGCCGGAGAGGAATGTGTGTCATGGAGGTCACCGGCAGTTCGGGCGGTGCGGCGGCGGTGGGGCCCTGTGCCCGCATCCCCGCCGAGCACATGGAGTTCATCCGGCAGGTCCTCGACCGCGTCGGCGACAAGTGGAGCCTGCTGCTCATCGCGGTGGTGGAGGCCGGCCCGCTGCGCTACACAGACCTGCAGCGCCAGGTCCCCGGAATCTCCCAGCGGATGCTCACCCTCACGCTCCGCCAGCTCCGGGAGGACGGTCTGATCACCCGCACCGCCTACGCGGAGGTCCCGCCGCGCGTCGAGTACTCCCTCACCCCGCTGGGCCGCGGCCTCCACGAGATCGTGACGTCCCTGATCGGCTGGGCCGCCGACCACCACGACGAGATCCGCGCACACCGGGCCCGCGCTGTGGTAGTGGGCCGTTCGGAGCCGTGAGGTCGATGCGTGGCAGCACGCACTCCTCAGGGCCCCTCACCGCTGCAGCATTATGCGGGCCGAAGACGGCCTTGGGTCATGCCGAAGGGGCGGGTGCGTAGACCACACCGGTCAGCTCCTCGGACAGCACCCACAGGCGGCGTGCGGTGTCAGGGTCCTCCGCCTCAGGGTCGGGGCGGACGATCGTGGGATGTCCGCGCAACTCCTTCCATCCGTCGGGGCCGAAGAACTGCCCGCCCTCGACGTCCGGTGCCGTCGCGGCGCGCAGTTGGGGAAGCGTGCCGATCTGGACGTCCTGGGCGAACAGTCGGTTGACGAGGGCGCCTCCCACCCGGAACACGCCGGTCGGGCCAGTTCGCTGGAGGTTGGTGGCTGTGATCCCGGGGTGGGCGAGCAGGCTGCGCACCGGACTGTCGGCCGCGCGGAGCCTGCGGTCGAGTTCCAGGCCGAAGAGGACGTTGGCGAACTTCGACTGGTCGTAGTACTTCACGCGCTGGTACTTCCGTGCGCCGGAGAGGTCGTCGAAGTGGATCTGCCCGCCGTGATGCCCGATCGAGCTGACGGTCACCACACGCGGGTCACGACCCTGCCGCAGCAGGTCCATGAGCAGGCCGGTGAGGGCGAAGTGGCCGAGGTGGTTACCGGCGAACTGTGACTCGTGACCCTGGGGGCTCAGCGTTCGGGGTGGCGTCATGACACCCGCGTTGTTGATCAGGACATCGACCTGCAGTGCGTCGTCGTGCGCGCGGGCGGCGAACGCCTTCACCGAGTCCAGATCGGCGAGGTCGAGATGACGCATCTCAAGGCTTGCGTCGGGATCGGCGGCGCGGATGTCAGCGACGGCCCGGCGGCCCTTGGCCTCGTTGCGTACGGCCATGACGACGTGCGCACCGTGCCGCGCCAGGTGGCGGGTGGTGGCCAGGCCGAGGCCGCTGTTGGCTCCGGTGACAACGAAGATCCGGCCCGTCAGGTCGGGGATGCGCGATGCGGTCCATTTACTGTCTGCCATGAGACTCAGACTGCCGTCCATGGCACAGTGAGTCAATAAGGGCCTGGAGAGACTCGCCTGGCTCGGACTAGCATCGGTGTCGTGGGAGATGCGAAGACGGCCCCGGCGGCCACCATGGCGGAGCGCAAGCGCCTGCTCGTGCGCAGCGAACTGGCGGAGGCCGCGGTCAAGCTGCTGGCCGACCAGGGTTTCGAAGAGACGACGGTCGACCAGATCGTGGCCGCCGTGGGAATGTCACGCCGTACGTTCTCGCGCTACTTCGATTCCAAGGAAGACGTGATCGTGCACATGCTGGCGGAAGCCGGCGTGAGGCTGTGCGCGGAGCTGAACGCCCGGCCCGCCGACGAGCCGCCCGCGGTGGCGTTGCGTCGCGCCCTGTCGGTGTTCACCTCGATGAGCGTCGGCAATCCGGCCAAGATGCTGCGCGTGAGCAGACTGATCCTCGACACCCCGGCCCTTCTGGCCCGCTTCCTGGAGCGGCAGTCCCAGTGGCAGGCCGAGATGACCGGCATCCTCGCCCTGCGTGCCGGACTGGATCCGGACGTCGACCTGCGTCCTGCCGTCGCTGCCGGCGTCGCGCTGACGGCCTTCCAGGCCGCCCTGCGCCGCTGGGTGGACAGCGACGGCAGCGAAGGCCTGGACGAGGTCGTCGATCAGGCTCTTGCCCTGGTTGGACCGGTGATCGAACTCGGAGTCGATGCGGGCTGACCGACTCCGAACTGCATATCGGCCCGTCACACGGCGACTAGTAGGACTCCGTCAGGTTTTTCTCGATCTTGGTGTTGTCCTTCCGGGCAGGGGTTGGTGGCAGGTGGTGCCGGTACCGGTCCAGCAGTTCAGCAGGGCCTGGATGGCGTCGAGGATCTGGTACAGGGCGAGTGCTGTATCGGCTTTTGGGGCCAGCCGCTGCTCGGTGAGGAACGCGTGGGCGGCGGTGACCAGGGGGACGTGGTGATGCCACCCGGTCCAGGAACGGCCCTCGAAATGGTCCAGGCCCAGGCCGTGCTTGAGTTCCCGGTAGTCGTGCTCAATGCGCCAGCGAATCTTTGCCAGGCGGACCAGCTCCGGGATCGGTGTGTCGTCGGGCAGGTCGGACAGCCAGAACCGGGGCGGTTCCTCCTCGCCATCGGGCCACTCGGCCAGCAGCCGCACCTCGGGCAGGACACCGTCTCACCGGCCGTGCCCGGCCACCGTGGCCTGCTGGGCCAGCCGACGCGAGCGCACCCCGGCCGGCCGGACCCGCATCGCGAGGAAGCTGCCGGCCGCCGTCGCGGGGCGGGTGTCGGGTGTGGTGGAGTCCAGGGCGCGGTGCAAGCGCAGGACCCCGCCGTCCGCGGCGGTCAGGACGGTGCTCCGCTCGTCGTCGGTGACCTCGACGGGCCACGGCGAGGAATGGAGAGCGGCGCCCGCGCAGGAACGGGTGACCTCGCGGTGGTGAGGCCCTGGGCCTGGGCCTGGACGCGACCTCGATCAGCGCGAGGAGCCGGGCGTACGGCACCGGGTCGTGACGGCCGTCATAGGCCCAGCGGGACGCAGGACGCCGGGAAGCAGCTACTGCAACGTGCTCGCCAAGATCGGTCGCCGGTGGAGCCAGAGGCAGGCTCTGGCGGCGTCCGAAGCCCGCGGCGGTGATCCGGATCAGGGACAGGAGCTTACGCGTTCGCGTCGCGGAGCGTGCGCAGGATGCGCTCAAGGTGGCGGCGGTCCTGGGCTGAGAGTGGTCCGGAGAGGTGGTTGCGCAGGTGGGAGACGTGGGCGGTCAGTGCGTGGTCGAGCGCCTGACCGCCCTTGTCGGTCAGTACGGCGAGTGCGGCTCGCCGGTCGGCAGGATCGGGGTCGCGGCGGATGAGTCCTTCCTTCTCCATGCGGTCGGCGAGCCGGGTGAAGCCGCCCGAGCTGAAGGACACGGCCTCTGCCAGATCCGTCATGCGGAGCTGGTGGTCGGGGGTGCGGGCCAGTCGCAGCAGCACTTCGAACCAGGTGTGCGGTATATCGAGATCGCGGTTCACCAGGGGCTTGATACGGCTGTGGGCCTCCACGAAGAGACCGAAGAGTGTCACGTCGTCGTCGTTCAGCAGTTGCTCGTTCACTCCTCAAGGATGGCAGAAGAACATGAGCGGAAGAATCTGCCGTTGCAATATCTGTTGTGGCAGATATATTGTCTGCGTCGGCAGATACTTCGCCGTGTCCACCCCGCAGATGTGGAGTCCGCCCCATGGGAAAGCGCGTCCTGGCCGCCTTCGGAGTCGTAGCTCCCATGGGCGGCGTCCTCGCGTCCGGCCTGTCTGCGGCACCCGCTTCGGCGGACGCCGCCGCCTCCTCCACCGCCGAGCGGACCGGCGAACGCTCCGTACCAGCCCGCCGTCAAGCCGTACCTGAGTCGGCTGCTCTCCAAGGACGTGCAGGAGCACGCAATCGGCGCCCGGGCGTCCGCACGGGTGTCGCCCCGCCCGCCGGCCGCAAGGGCATCTTCGGCCACGCCACCATGAACCCGTCCGGCGTCGGCCGGTTCATGAGCGACGGAGCTGCCCTCGACCGTGGCAAGGCCCGCCTCAGCCTCTACATCGGCGATTCACGCGGCGCCGACTCGTCCGACCCCACGTCCTCAGCCTCCACCCGTTCGACCAGCCGGGCACCCAAGGCTGAACCCCTGCTCGACACGGGCTGCCCGCCTCGACCCGGTTCACGTCGTACACCTCGCCGCGAGGCGATTTCCCCGACCATCACCCTTCACCCGAGGAAGCACGCATGAGCACTCTCTCCTTCAAGGTCCTCGATCTCGACTTCCCGGCCGGATCCAGGAACAAGACGGCCACCCTCGTCACCGGCGAGAGCGAGGCCCTGCTGGTGGACGCGGCCTTCACCCGCGCCGACGGCCACCGTCTGGTCGCCGAGATCCTCGACTCCGGCAAGACGCTGACCACCGTCTTCGTCTCCCACGGCGACCCCGACTTCTACTTCGGCGCCGAGGTGATCGCCGACGCCTTCCCCGAGGCGAGGTTCGTGGCCACCCCGATCGTCATCGAGCACATCGCCCACTCGTACGAGGGCAAGCTCAAGGCCTGGGCTGCGCTCGGCCCGAACCTGCCCACCCGTCTGGTCGACCTCGAGCCGCTGACCGGTGACCTCACCCTGGAGGGCCACCGCTTCGAGCTGAGGGGCGGCCCGGCCGGCCTGCCCGACCGCCATTACCTCTGGCAGGCCGAGCACCGAGCCCTGCTCGGCGGCGTCCTGCTCTTCCAGCAGGAGCACGTCTGGGTCGCCGACACCCCCACCCCCGGCGACCGCGCCGCCTGGATCGACCTGCTCGACGAGATGGCCGCCCTTGACCCGGAACTGGTCGTCCCCGGCCACCGCCTCCCCGGCACCGCGGCCGACGGCTCCGCCATCAGCGCCACCCGTGACTACCTGGTCGCCTTCGAGGAGGAGCTCGGCAAGGCCGCCGACGGTGCCGCGCTGAACGACGCTCTCGTCAAGCGCTTCCCCGGCAACGGCATGCTGATCGCCGCACAGATCGGCTCGAAGGTCGCCAAGGGCGAGATGAAGTGGGGCTGACCATGAGCGAGTTCGCCACCTCCACCGCGCCCGCCGACGTCGTGCGCCGCCAGTACCTGGCCTCGGCCGCCGGCGACCTGGACGCCCTGCGCGCCACCCTCGCCCCCGACGTGGAGTGGACGGAGATGGCCGGCTTCCCGCTGGCCGGGACCTATCGCACACCCGAGGGCGTCACCTCGAACGTCATGGAGCAACTCGGCAAGGAGTGGGACGGCTGGGCCGCCCACGACGACACCTACGTCGTCGACGGCGAGAACGTCGTCGTCCTCGCCCGCTACACCGCGACCAACAAGGCCACGGGCAAGCCGATCGACGTCCGGGTCGCCCACCACTTCGTCGTACGGGGCGGACTCATCGTCCGCTTCGAACAGTTCGTCGACACGGCGCTCGTCCGCGAGGCCATGGCCGACTGAGCCGTACCGCACCCACCGAGAGGACAGGAGACAGAGATGTCAGCTGCGGACAACAAGGCACTCGTGACCGGCTTCTACGAGCAGGCGTTCAACGGCTATCAGCCCGAGGCGGCCGCCACCGCACACCTCGGCGAGAGCTACACCCAGCACAACCCCGAGGCGCAGGACGGACCGCAGGCCTTCGTCGGCTATGTGCACTGGCTGCGCGGTCAGTTCCCCGACCTGCGCCTGGACATCAAGCGCGTGATCGCCGAAGGGGACTTGGTGGTCACCCACAGCAACCTGCACCTCAAGCCCGGCGACCGGGGCATGGCCGTCGCGGACTTCTGGCGCGTCGCCGACGGAAAGATCGTCGAGCACTGGGACGTGATCCAGGAGGTGCCCGAGAAGAGCGCCAACGACAACACCATGTTCTGACCCCACAGCAGCAGCACAGCACCCGTGCCGTACCCGGGCGCCGTGCTGCCCCACCGCCGTGGTCCAGCCGCACCACACAGACAACCGAACAGAACAGAACGGACAGAAAGGCTCACCCCCACCATGACCAGCCTTCCCAGCCGACGCCGCCTGCTTGCCACCGGAGCGGGCGCCGCTCTCGGTCTCGGCGTCGCCGCTGCCTCCGCCACTTCCGCTCAGGCCGCCAACGGCCAAGCCTCTGCGGGGCGCGTGGCAACGGGCGGCGGCGAGGAGAAGCGGACTCTTGACGAGCTCTACCAGGCAGCCCTCGCGGAGGGCGGCAAGCTCGTGCTCTACGCTGGCGGCGATGTCTCCACCCAGGCGGACGGAATCCGCAACGGCTTCAAGAGCCAGTTCCCGGGCATCGACCTGACCGTGGTCGTCGACTACAGCAAGTTCCACGACGTCCGCGTCGACAACCAGTTCGCGACCGACACCCTGATACCCGACGTCGTACAGCTGCAGACCGTTCAGGACTTCGTGCGCTGGAAGGAGCAGGGCCGCCTGCTCGCCTACAAGCCGGCCGGCTTCTCCAAGCTCTACGCTCCCTTCAAGGACCCGCACGGCGCGTGGGTCGCCGTGCAGGTGAGCGCGTTCAGCTACATGTACGGTCCCGCCGCGGTCGGCTCCGACATCCCCAGCGGCCCGCTCGACCTGGCCGACGCCCGCTGGAAGGGGAAGATCGCCTCCTCCTACCCGCACGACGACGACGCGGTCCTCTACCTCTACACCCTCTACGTGCAGAAGTACGGCTGGGACTGGCTGGCTCGACTGGCCACCCAGAACCTGCAGTTCGCCCGCGGCAGCTACACCCCGAGCGCTGCCGTCACCAGCGGCCAGAAGGCCATCGGCATCGGCGGCTCCGGCGCGCCGCTGTCCACCGGCCCGGTCAAGTGGGTGCTGCCCGAGAAGGCGCCGTTCATGTCCTGGGGACAGCGGGCCGCGATCCTCAAGCAGGCCAAGAACCCCACCGCCGCCAAGCTCTACCTGAACTGGCGGCTCTCCGTCGAGCAGCAGAAGGCCGCCACCAACGGCTGGTCGGTCCGCACCGACGTCACCCCGCCGACCGGGCTCAAGCCCGTCTGGGAGTACCCCAACGGCAACCTCGACGGCTTCCCCAAGTTCATGGCCGACCGCGCGGCGATCGAGCGCTGGAAGCAGACCTTCGCCCTGTACTTCGGTGAGGTCAAGGGAGAACCCTCACCGGGCTGGCTCGGACTGCACCCCGGAGCCTGACCGCCGACCGGTGCCGCCCGGCCCGCACTCCCCGCGCGCTGGGCCGGCGGCCCTCCCATTCCCGGCCGCCGGTTTGGAGGGCGTCGGCTGGTGGCCGCCGGGGTCACGATGGTCTCCTTCGAGTGAGTTGATGGGGCGGTGTCGTGGTGGTCCCGTTCCTGTGCGCGAAGCCCTGTGCACGCGACGGGCGCAGGAACCGGGTATTCGGCAGCTTCGGCTTACCGACCGGCCGGAGGCGCCGAAGCGGGTGCCGTACACGGGTAGTCCTAGACGCTGACCGGTTGGTCGGTCACGGCGGGTTGGGCGCGGCCGGCGTGCAGCGCGTACGCGAGAGGACGGTGACCTCGGCGCCGAGCGCGTGAGCCATCTGGACGCCCATGTGGCCCAGCCCGCCGAGCCCGTTGATGGCCACCTTCTTGCCGCGACCGGCGCGCCAGTGCCTCAGCGGGGAGTACGTGGTGACGCCGGCGCACAGGATGGAAGCGGCCTTCTCCAGCGGGATGCTCTTGGGGACCCTGAGGACGAAGTCCTGGTCGACGACGACGTGGGTGGAGTACCCGCCCTGGGTGATGGTGCCGTCCCGGTCGACGCCGGCGTAGGTCTGTACGTTTCCGTTGAGGCAGTACTGCTCCAGACCCTTGCGGCAGTTGGCGCAAGTCCGGCAGGAGTTGACCATGCAGCCCACCCCGACGCGGTCGCCGACGCGGTGGCGGGTCACCTTGCTTCCGACCTGGGTGACGATTCCGGCGATCTCGTGGCCGACGACCAGCGGATAGGTCTGCGTGCCCCAGTGGCCGCGGACGGTGTGGATGTCCGAGTGGCAGATGCCGGCGAACTTGATTTCGATCAGCACGTCGCGCGGACCCACGGCGCGGCGCTGGATCGTGGCCGGGACCAGGGGCTCGGTGGCCGAGGTGGCCGCGTAGGCGGGGACGGTGAACGGCTTGTCGCCGAGGGGGCCGCGGTGGCGGCGGACTGCGCCGCACCGTCACGGACGAACTTGAAGCCGGTCAGCGGAGCGACTGCGGCTGTTGCGGCCGAACCGCGCAGGACGGTGCGGCGATTCCAGCTGCTGGGCGTTGCCGACATGGATATCGTCCTTCTCTCTTCTCACATGGCGCAATGGGTGTGGCGCGAATGACGGGGGACGCCGCAGCCGAACGTGAACGAGCTACAGCTTCGTCGCGAGCGGCTGGCGGCGCCCTACGTGACCGCCGCCGCGATCACCCTCACCATCCAGCAGGGCTGGAGCGCCGAGCAGGTCATCACCCTCACCACCTGCCTCCTCGTCCTGATAGCGCTGATCAGCTCGACCGGCCACGGTGACTGACACAAGGCCGCGGAGGCGGCCTTCCCCTGCGATCACCGCACCTGTCGGCAGCGAAGCCATCTTGGTCCCGCTGTGCGCCGGTGCCGTTGGGACGAACGCCGGCAGCGACCGCCGCCAACGTCGTGTCGATGCCCCCGTGCACCTGCACGGCACGCGCACCTCAGGCGGCCGGAGCCCGCCCTCCCGCAGAAGGAGCCGCCGACGAGCCCCGGCCCCGTCGTCCTGGCGACAGGTACGCGTGGGGGGGACCCTCTGCGCTCACCCCAACGGGCGCAAGGGCGATCCCGCGCGAAGGCGCTCGTGTCCGCGGGGAGAGAGACAGGGCTCCGCCCTTCGTGCCGCACGCACGTCGGTGGGCTGCCGACGTTTGATCAAGTCCTTGGTCCGTCAAGCAGTTTGGCCCACGTCAGCATCGTTTGAGAATGCGGCGCCGAACGCAGTGACGCGGGCTGCCTCCACCGCCAGTGGCGGATGGGCGTAGGTGTCCCAGGTCTCGGAGAACTCTGCATGCCGCGAGAGCGCCTGCACGGTCTTCGGGTCGTGCTCGCCGGAGGCTCCGAGGATGCTGGTGTAGAAGTGCTTGAGGTCGTGGAAGCGAGTCCTGCCCGGAAGTTCCGCCAGCACCACGGCCCTTCTCCATTTCCGATAGAAATCGCTATGGAGGACAGGCCGGCCGAAGCGGTTTGTGACAATCAGGTCTTCGCCCCTTGGATCGGTATGGCCGCACTGATCCACGAAGTGCTCGGCGTACGACGAAGCGGATTCCGTGCCCGAGCTTCGCGCAGTGTGCCGGGCCAGCTGCTCGATCAGGAACTGATCCACCGGCAACGTGGCGTAGCTGGCTCTGGTCTTGAGGCGGACAGCCTTGCCATGCTGTCGTTGCTCCACGACACATAGCAAGCCGCGCTCCCACATCACCTGGCTTCGTCTCAGCCCGAAGGCCTCACCCTGGCGCAGGCCCGCGCACGCTCCTAGCCAGATCAGAATCTCGTAGCGGGGCTCCACGTGACGCATTGCTGCGGCGACTGCTGCGACTTGCCTAGGCGTCAGCGCCACCTTGACCTGTGGTGGGATCTCAGGGAGGTCAATGCGCGCCACGATGTTGGGCGGGAGCGGGATGTCCTCGTCGATGATGTAGTGCATGAGGAGGCGCCAGGTCTTGAAGATCTGTCTGACTGTGCGGGGTGAACTGATGCCGGGTCTGGGTCATGTCCCGCTGGATGGTGTAGTCACGGCAGCTGTTTTGATTCCGGTTGCGGGGTGATCTTCGGTTCGGGTGAGACTGGTTGGGTGGTGAAGAGTTCGGCCATGGAGCCCTCGGAGAGGTAGCGGCGGTCGAAGACCTGCCACTCGTCGTGGAGTTCGGCCAGGACCGCGGCGGCGAGCCGGTCCAGGGCGGCGGGGTTGGGGAAGACTTGGACGACGTCGGCCCGTCGTTTGATCTCCCGGTTCAGCCGTTCCAGCGGGTTAGTGGACCAGATCTTCTTCCAGTGGGCCGACGGGAAGTCGGCGAAGGCTGTGATGTCGGGTGCGGAGTCCAGCAACATCTTCTTGACCTGCGGGAATTGCCGTCCGAGCATGTCGGCGACCACGTTCAGCTGGGTGCGGACCTGCTCGGCTGTGGTCTGCGCGAAGATCGTGCGGATGGTGGCCGCCACCATCTCCCCGGACCCCTTTTCGATCACCGAGAACACGTCCCGGACGAAGTGAACGCGGCACCTTTGCCAGGCCGAGCCGAGGAAGACGGTGCGGATCGCGGCGACCAGGCCGCTGTGGCTGTCGGAGATGACCAACTGGACGTGTTCGAGGCCGCGGGCCCGTAAGGACCGAAGGAATTTGGTCCAGAAGGGCTTCGATTCGCTGTCGCCGACCATCAGTCCGAGGATCTCGCGGTGTCCGGTGGCGGAGATGCCGGTCGCGATGACCACGGCCTGCGAGGCGATCCGGTGATTCACCCTGGCCTTGCAGTAGGTGGCGTCCAGGAAGACGTAGGGGAAGACCGTGTGGTCCAGCGGCCGTTCCTTGAACGCCACGAGTTCTTCGTCGAGTTCGCCGCAGATCCGCGACACTTCCGACTTGGAGATCCCGGAGTCCGCGCCGAGTGCTTTGACCAGGTCGTCCACGCTGCGGGTGGAAACGCCGTGCACGTATGCCTCCATCACCACGGCGAACAGCGCCCGGTCGATGCGCCGTCGGCGTTCCAGCGGGGAGGGGAAGAACGACCCGGTCCGCACTTTCGGGATCTTCAGGTCCAGGTCGCCGGCCTGGGTGGTCAGCAGGCGTTCGCGGTGACCATTGCGCCAGGTCGTGCGCTTGTCGGAGTGCTCATGCGGGCCAGCACCGATCACATCGGTGGCCTCGGCCTCGATGAGCTCCTGCAGGATGCGCTCGCACACCACCCTGATTGCTTCAACTCCATCGGCCCGACGTAGTGACTCCAACAGCCGCATCAGCTCAGACTGGGACAAGGCCATCGCGTGCTCCTCCGGTCGAACTGCCCGTTCACCAGGGAGACTTGCGCGATGGCCTGCCCTTGTTCAGGGAGCATGCACGGTCAGCGGATGCACGCCCCGGGCAGACACCCGCGCGTTCCGGGCCACTGCCCGACTACACCACTTCGTGGGACGCGATCCTTCTGCCCAGGACGCTCCGTTCAGAAGCAGGAAGCGGATCAGCGCCGGATACTGCTCGTGATGGAGGGCCTCGGCAAGTTCGATGCCGGGCAGCGGGACCGGACTGGATTCGACGTGCTCGACGAGGTCAATGTCACTGCTCAGCGCGTCCTCCATCACGGCCACCCCCGTTCCCACCGGCCCGGAGGGGGCCACGGTTCCGGCTGAGGCCGGATTCCTGCGCCGTGGTGCAGCGGATCCTGTCCGTCTGGCCGGCCTCGGTGCTGCGTGCAATCTCCACGGCGGCGGTCACCCGCCGCTGAGTGATCTTCACTATGCCGTTGACAAGGCTGACGGCCACAGTGACCACCGCTCCAACGATCACAGGATCCATGTCGCTGCTTCCCCTTCCGAATGCCTCATTCACGTACCGCCCACGCGTGGCACGCACCACAACAGTGGTGATTCCACCGGGAGTTGTGACATGTGGCTGGTCACGAGACTGCGTCACCTCGACCGCCGAGCGCACCGAGGCGCGCCCGGCAGCGACCATTCGATTCCTCTCGAGGTCGACTGAGGGGTGCGCGGCTCCACGTGAGGGGGTCATTACCGAAGATCTGCACGGACGGCCCGAGCAGACGGAGAGCCAGCGCCTTGAACCGCTGCGGTCCGAGGCGAGGGCGGGCATAGTCGTTCTAGGTCAACCTGGTGGTGCACATCACTGACGGTGAGAGCCGTGTCCCGCTCCAGACGGCACTGACCATGTCGTAGCCCCGCGCGCCAGAGTTCTCCGGGCTGCCCGATCATGGCGCTTCGCCCTGGGGGCGAGTGAGGTCAGGCGGGTAGCCGTTGGCGCGGAGCCAGGTGTCGACGGCCAGAGCCACGATGTCTCCGTGCGGTACACCGGTGTCGGCGTTGCAGCGGCGGATCCTGCGCTGGAGTTGGAGGACTTCGGGAACGGCGTGGTTGAACTGTCCGCGTTTGGTGTGTCGGTTACTGATGATGTCCAGAGTGTCCGGATGCGGTGTAGGTGTGTCGCTGGTTGGTGGGACCTCGGCATCCAGCGCGTCTGCGATTTCACGCAGTCTGCGGGCGTATAGGGAGTGATCGGCCACGAGAACTGCTCCAGCTCCACTCGGTCGGGCTAGGCGGATAGCTATCCGCCTACTGGGCTATTGGGATAGTCGGGCGGACGGGTGGCCGCGAGAGCAGAGATCTCGCGGCCACCCGGAAGGCGCGCGTGTCAGAAACCGCGGGCGGTGAGCCACTCGTCCAGTGCGACCGAGACGATGTCGCCGATCGGCAGGTGATCGAGTTCGTTGTCCAGCGCGAAGCGCTTGATCCGCTTCTTCAGCCTCAGCACGGCCGGGACTGAGGAGTCGAGACTCTCGCGCATGATGATGCGCTGGTTGAGGACGACGGCCGTCTCAGGAATGTCCTTGGGACGACCGGGTCCCTGAGCCCACGGGGTTCCCTCGCTCGGCGCCGCCTCCGAGCGAGGGTTCTGCGCCTGGTGAGATCCCTGAACATCGCTCCTCACCGGGAAGGCCGTACCGCCGGGGACCGGAGAAGCGGCTGGCCGGACGGCAACCTCAGCAGTCGGCGACACCCCAGCCACCGTGGGGACGGCCTGCGACGAACCGGCCTGCGAAACCTGCTCGGTCAGCTGCACGGGCTCAACCTCAGGTGCTGAAGACTCGGGAACGCGTGCCATGAACTGCTCCGGTCCCTGCGACGGATGCCCCGAGGGAACCGGCTGCACCGCGGGCGCTACCGCGGTCGGCCGAGCCGCCTGCTCGGCCGGGGCCTGGCCAGGCCCGCGCGGCGCGACATCGACTGCCGGAGGGGCCTGGGGCTGCGGTGCCTCAGGGAGCATCCCGGTCGGCTCACCCTGCGCCGCAGTTTCCACAAGGGCCGGGGAAGGGGGCTGGGCCTCGAACTCGCCGACATCGAGGCGGCCTTCGTGCTGGGCGGCGGCCTGTTCGGCGGCGAACTGCTCGGGCGTGAGCTCGGCTGCCGGAGGAGGGGGCGGCGGGGCCGTCTTCTTGGCAGCCCCGCCCAGGGCGCGCCCGCCGGCGCGGCGGGCTGGCGGCTTCGGCCGCTCGTTCTTCTCGCTCATGCCTGGGTCAGCTCCTTCACCAGGTTGGCGTACTCGCTCAGCTCGGTCGGGATCTCGCCGAAGGCCTCCATGTAGTGCACCCAGGAGTGGATGGTGGTCTCGGCGAGCGGGAACGGCTCGTCGCGGTCCGGGCCGATGCCCTCGCCCTCGGCGGGCTCCAGCAGCTGCTCCTTGGCTCGGCCGGGCAGGCTGGTGCGGTCATCGGCCTTGACCATGACCACGTGGGCGGTGACGTCGTGTTCGTTGCGGGCGGCGGCGCGTTCGGCCTCGTCGAAGGTGGCCACGAGCTTGCGGCGTTCGATCTTGGTGGGGGCGACCGGGACGAGCAGCAGGTTCGCCTCGGTGACAGCCTCGTGGAAGATCCGGGCGCTGCCGCCGCCGGCGTCGACCACGATCGCCCCGAACTCGGCCCGCTTGGTGCGGATGTACTCGGCAATGTCGTCGAAGGGGTAGCGCTCGATGACCAGGTTGGCGGGGATCTCGAAGCCGGCGGCCTGGGCGACCTTGAACCAGTCGTAGGCGGACTGACTGGTCGCGTCCGCGTCCAGCAGCAGCGTCGGAAGGTCGAGGACGACGGCGTAGTAGAGGGCGATGAACCAGGCGGAGGTGGTCTTGCCGGTGCCGCCCTTGAGCATGCCGACCACGATGACGAAGGCG
>NZ_JBEYXC010000017.1:233777-257712 GCF_040644695.1 Streptomyces sp. NPDC046909
GTCCCAGCCGCTGGCCGCGGCCGCGGCCAGGGTCTTGGTACGGGTGTTCTCACTCACGAGTGCTTGATCTCCTGAATCGGAAAGGTGCGTTGACGTGCGTCCGTCGGCGAGCAGACCGACGTTCGGTGGCTGTTGAGCGTGGGCGATGGAGGGCCCCGAGCAGCGCTGTGTTCGGGATGACCCGTCATCGGTGCCGTGACCTGCCGGGCCCGGCCGGGGACCCGTACGGGGGCGCTCATGAGCGCTTCCTGGGGGCGCGGGCCGGGCCGTGGTTGTGCTTGGGCCGCATGTGCGTGCCCGCTTGGTGCAGGAGCCGATAGACGGTGCCGACGGAGTAGCTGCACTCCTCGGCCAGGTCCGGCACCGTGGCGCCGGCCTCGTACCGGGCCCGCAAGGACTCCGCGAGCTTCATACGCCGTGCGGCATGGGCTGCGGAGCGGATGCGCAGTGTCTGCTGTGTGGTCCGCGGCGTGCCCCCGGCCTCGATCAGCAGCCGTTTAGCGGCACGTCGCGTCACGGACCCCGTGACGGCCAACTCCGTGAGCGTGGCGCCCTGTTGCTCGTAGAGGCGGCGCAGACGGGCTGCGAGATTGCGGCGGGCTTGCCCGTCGCGCATCCGGCGCGTCTGCCACGAGGTGCGCATCACGGTCCCGGCCTCGCGCAGACGGTTGAGGACCGTGCCGTACGACAGCCCGCTCGTGGCGACGAGTTCGGCGACGGTGGCGCCGGACTCGTACTGCTCGCGCAGACCTTGAGGAGTGATCGATGCGCTCTCGGCATCGACGGGTGGAGGTTGTGGAGTCACGCGGCGGAGTTCCATTCCCTGAGAGCTTCAGCATGGGCGGCGGCCAGCTCGTCGTAACTGCGCTGGTCAGCAGGGGTGATGAGGATCAGTCGGCCGTCGGTGGCCAGGCGCCAATCAGCGGCAGGCCGACCGGTGACCGGGTCGAGGACGCTCCCGCCCGGGGTCTGCCACGCGGACGGGATCTCATCGGGCCGCGGTGCCGGGACCAGGACCTGGCGCCCGTCGCGGACGATCACAACGGCCTTGCTGCGGTGCTCCGCGAACCGGTCCAGCGCCTCCCGGTACGCCGCCCGCTGGACCGCATGCAGCGTCCTGCGCCGGACCGCGACGCCCGCTGTGCCGTAGAACTGGGCAATGGCGTCCCAGCCCTCAGCCGGCCGTGCTCCCGGTTCCGTGGCGGCGCCCTGAGAGCTGTCGCCGAAGCCCTCCACGGCGCGGGGAGTGAGAGTCCAGGTCTCGCCTTCGTGGTGCACGAGACCGTGGTCGGCCAGGCGCCGCAGGGTCCGGTAGGCAGTGGCGCGGGACACGGAGGCCGTACCGACAAGATCGCTGACCGTCTGAGCAGGCCGGACGTGCAACGCCCCGATGACCATGAGGGCGGAGCTGCCGAGGCCGCGGTGGGCGAAGGCGTCGTGGCCCATCAGGCGGGCGATGACAGTGGAGTCGATGTCGGCCGTCATGGCCGTCTCAGGGCTGGTCCACTCCTCAAGTGCCAGGTCGGGGGGGTACTGAGTGGTCCAGAAGCGAGAGAGCGAACCGCAGTCACGACGGCTCCCGGTGCGGCCGTGGTCGAGGTACCAGGTGGAGCCCTCCCGGCCGTGCCCGACCCGCAGCCGGCGCAGCCAGCCCCCAGGCTTGAGAACGGTCTCGTAGACCACGCGCAGCGTCGTCCGCGAGATCCCCGCTTCCTCCGCGGTCTGCCGCTCGCTGGCGTGATGCAGCGGGCCACCGGCAATCTCGGCGAAGTTCAGATGCGCCCGCAGCACCCGCAGCGCGGTCCGTCCCCGCTCGCCGCGCCAGGACGTGGTCTCGATACGGTCCCGCAGGGCAGCCAGGGCCTCGTAGGCGTGGTGACGTGAATCCAGCACTCGGGTTCCGGCGACCACAGCCGTCGCGCTGGCCCACACCCGCCGGACGTAGTCCAGGGCACGCGCCTGCCCCGAGCGCAGGGCGATGTGCCGGGCGTGCCGGCCACCCTCGTGGTCGGGGTGCAGCAGCAGCCGGGTCAGCTCATCGACGGTGCCGCCGGCGCGAGCGACGTGGCAGGCGATCGCCGCCGTGACGCGGTGGCCGTGCTCGGCCGCGCCCTGCCGGTCCTGGCGTAGGGCCACGGTGCGGCCGTCGGAACCGAGCCGGCTGTAACTGCCCGTCGCATACCGGCCGGTGAGATCCCCGAGCAGAATGAGTTCGGCCGCAGCCGGACGAAGGTGGTGAAGGCCCAGTCGGCCGAACGAGTGAGGGATCTGCCGCTGTGGTTCTGCCTGATGACTGTGGTGTGGCACGGTGAGGTCGTCTCGCAAAGACAAGGGCGCCACCCAGGCCCGCTAAAACCACGGGTGATGCCCGGAACCGACCTCCGATCGGTGCCAGCGATGCCTCCAGGATTGCCGTCCTGGAGGCATTCGTATGCCTGGCCCCGCTCTGGAGGCAGGCGTCCCCATCGCAACTCGGCCAAGGCAGGAGCGAAGAGCCGTCGAGGTCGCCGCTTCTGATCCATCCGGCCAACTCGGGTCTCCCAGAAGCAGGTTGCAGAGGGTTTGCCCTCTGACTGCCTCTGCGCGACCCGGGTCGTACCGGGGTCGAATCAGAGCGTTTTCCTCTGACTGCCTCCGATCGCCTCTGCAACCCGTCCTAGCAGGTCACAGCCGCTTTGACCCTCATAAGTCCAGGTCAGGAAGGGTGCGGCAGATTTACTGGCGGTAGTAGCTCTTGGTCTCTCGGATCCGTATTTGCGCAGGTCAACGGCCCTACCGGTGCGATTACAGGGGGCTGGGGTCGATTCGGGGGCGAACCAGTTTGCCGATTACTTGAGTAATCGATGATTTCGCCTCGCATCACGGCTCACCCCTCCCCCGTTGGCCGCCCCTACGGTCTCCCCCCTTTAAGTTGATTCAATCAACATTGACATCGATACGGTCAATCATGGACAGTCGAATCAATTTGAAGGAGGCATGCAGATCAACCGGCCCGCATCCGCTTCTGCCGAGGTGCCACGGGGCCTCGCGGGCGTCGTCGTCACCGATACCGCCCTAGGCGACGTCAGGGGGCTGGAGGGCTTCTACCACTATCGCCAATACTCTGCCGTCGACCTTGCTGAGGCCTGTGGCTTCGAGGACGTCTGGCATCTGATGGTCCACGGCGAACTGCCCGACGCCGCGCAGCGAGCCGCGTTCGCCGCCCACACGGCGGAGCTGCGCCGGCTGCCCGACGAGATCCGCGTCACGCTGCCCGCCGTGGCCGCGGCCAGCGGCCCGTCCGGTCCGCTCGCCGGACTGCGCAGCGCGCTGTCGCTGCTCGGGGCGGTGAAGGGCTTCCGCCCGGTGTACGACATCGACGCCGACCAGCGCCGCGCGGACGCCGTCGCGGCCGCCGCGGCGGTACCCACCCTGCTGACGGCGCTGTACCGGCTGGGACAGGGCCTGGAACCGGTCGAGCCGCGCACGGACCTGGGGTACGCCGCGAACTACCTCTACATGCTGACCGGTTCGCAGCCAGCCTCCGATCAGGTCCGGGCCATCGAGCAGTATCTGATCTCCACCATCGACCACGGCTTCAACGCCTCCACCTTCACCGCACGGGTGATCGCATCGACGGGCGCGGATGTGGCGGCTGCTCTGGTGGGCGCGGTGGGAGCCCTGTCCGGCCCGCTGCACGGCGGTGCTCCCAGCCGGGCACTGGACACCTTGGATGAGATCGGCAGCCGCGACCGGATCGACCAGTGGATCCGCAATCACGTCCTTGCCGGAGAGCGCATCATGGGCTTCGGCCACCCCGTCTACCGCACCGAGGACCCCCGCTCCCGCATGCTGCGCAACATCGCGCAGCAGATCGGCGGCCCGCTGGTCGAGTTCGCGGTCGAGGTCGAACAGCGCGTGGAGGCGATCCTGGCCGAGCTCAAGCCGGGACGCGAACTCCACACGAACGTCGAGTTCTACGCGGGCGTGGTCATGGAACTGTGCGGCCTCCCCCGGGAGATGTTCACCCCGACGTTCGCGGCGGCGCGGGTGGTGGGCTGGAGCGCGAACATCCTGGAACAGGCACAGGACTCGAAGATCATCCGACCTGCAGCGCACTACGTCGGACCGCCACCTCCGGTAGCGGTACCCGCCATTGCCTGAGCCAGACTGGCGAAATGCGCTTCATCACCAGATTCATGTCGTCCTGCGCCAGCCTGTCGGGGGGCCGCCGTCGCTCAGGCAGCGGGAAGATGTGGCGCGAGGGCGTGCAGCTCGTCCATGTCAGCGCAGAAGCCCTCCCCCGGGCTAGCCCAGGCATCGTTCGGCGGGTTGTCATTGGCCCGGCACAGCCCGGGCCTGGAGGTTGGACAGTTCATCGGGCAGGGTTCGCAGGCTCGTGATGATGCGGGTCCTGTTGCGCCGTCCGGTCTTGGAGCGTGACAGCAGATCGGCCATTTCCCGGTCCGGGACGACGAGGTGGCGGTGCAGATCACCGCCGCATTCTGGATGAGCCGAACAGACCCAGGCGAGCTGTTTCAGTAATGGAAAGTGCAGATTGGAGCTATGTCGGATCCCGTCATTGGGTATGGTCGTGCCATGGACGTTCAGATCACACGTAACGTCGCCCGTGTCCTGAAGGTGTTCACCGAGGACCCGGGCACCCCCCGCTTCGGCATGGAGCTCATGAAGTCGATGGCCATGTCGAGCGGCACCCTGTATCCCATCCTCACCCGTCTGGCCAAGGCCGGGTGGATCGACGCACACGACGAGGACGTCGACCCGAGCGCCGCCGGGCGGCCGGCCCGCCGCTACTACACGATGGCCGGCGATCAGGTCCGGCAAGCCAAGCTGGAACTCGCCCAGTTCACCTCCGAGATCAGCCCCACCCCTGCTAGGCCCCTGGGTTGGGCCCCCGGTACAGCCGACGGCACCGGAGGTGTCCGGTGACGATGGAGGACACGATGGCGGGATACCTCTCCGCCGCGGTGGCCACGGCCGAAGGCGGCCCCACGTTCCTGGGCGAGGACTGGACTGGCTGGCGGACGGCGCTGATCGCGGCGGTCGTAGCGGCCCTCGCCTACGAGGCCGCCCTCGCCTTCCTGCGCATGCTCAAGCCCCGGGCCGTCCGGTTCATGACGCTGCGCTTGCCATTCCTGCTGCTTGTGACTGCCCGGCTCACCGTGCCGTCCGCCGCATGGAAGGAGCTCCGCGGGCCGCTGAAGGCCGACCTGTGGGACGTCCTCGAAGACGACGAGCGCGGCACCGCACGGCGCTTCGCAGCCGGCATGGCCTTCTCCGCCTCGCTCGTCTTCGGTGGCGCGGTGCGCACGGCCAGAGCCATGGGCGCATCGAAAGCCGAGGCCAAGGCGAAGAGTCGGTCCCCGCGCACTCGGGAAAGCTCACGACGGGCTCGACGCCTCACCATCGGCACCTCCGTCGTGGTCGCCCTGGCCGGTATGAACGGCCCCTGGCTGTACAGGTATCTCAGTCAAGACCACTGGCCCTCTTCGGGGATGCTCGCCCTCGTGGCCAGCGGCGGGTCAGCCGTCCTAGCTGCCGTTGCAATGCTGTCTGCGCTGCAGGCTTCCCGTAGCGCCCGTAAGACGGCCGAGCTGCTCCCAGCTGCTGACATGCCGGAATCGGCCCGACGCGTACCTGGAGACCAGCCGGGCAACTGAGCCGGTGTCCCTGCGGACGCGCGTCCCATCGGCCACCGCCCTGGCTTCGCCGGGATGCGATTGGCATGATGGTGAAGCAACTATCGCACCGTGTGATCGCTTTCAGGCGACGAACGGCGACAGTGCACGCGAAGAGCCCCCCGCGCCTCGCAAGCTGAGAGGGGCCCTTGCGTTACTTGCGGTGTCGGTTCCTGGCCGTCAAAGCCAGGAACCGACCGCCTGCCAGGGGATGATCCAGGCAAGTTTGCCCGTCCAGTACAGCGCGATCACGATGGTCGTGTATCTGCTGGCCCGCCGACGCATGCGCGACGATCGAAACAGCTGCTGCCAGAACGGCGTCCGCGTCACCGGGGTGTCCGGCTGGCGGTTCTTGGTACGGTGTCGACGCCTCACAGGGCAGCGTCCCCCTTCCCTTCGGTGCCTGGTTCGGCCAGGCGGCCGGGGCCCGTGAGTTTCGGACCCGGCCGGGGTCCGAAACACGCTCCCGGACCGATGCGGAAGAGTTTCACCGCCGGATACTGTGGCACACTCCGGCGGCTATTTCGAGCCCGGATGACCAACTCACCAACGCCCTGACCTGCGTAAATAGAACTGCGAGTTGTCAACTCCCTTACCAGGAAAGGGAGTTAGGGATTTATAAAGATCTTTTCCCAGTTCAGCAAGGGAACTTGGGCCAGAGAACCTCGAGCGGGACGGTCCAGGTCCGCATCCCCTGCGGAAGCAACCTCGGACACGTGCTCATCACCATGGTCGAGCAGCACCCCGGTCGCGAGCGCCAGCCGACTCCCCCACCAGGTGCGCGGACCTGGTCACATGGCTACGTGACGACCGCCTCCCGAAACGCCTGGCGGCCCCGCCGGCGGCCCTGGTGACTGTCTTCATGCCGACGTCCCTGCTCTTGGACCGGACGGCCTGCGTCAAACATGTCGAGGGCGTCGAGGCCCGGCTGCCCCTGTTGTGGTTCCTCAAGTACGACCCTCGCGGCACCTGGCGCGAACACTTCGCGGACCTGAACACGGCAGTGGCGGCTTCGGGGCTGGGGAGGTGCAGTTCGCCTCACCGTTCATCCCCACGGTGCCCGACACGGATCGCGACGCGGACGAGCTGAGATGACTCCTCCGGGACCTGCTGCTACCGGAACCCAGGACGGGCCGGATGGCCGAGCACGGAACGGTAACAAAGCGCTGATCATGCGTAGTTGAACGATTGCGCACCGTAGCATCTCTGCCCCGGGTCGTCGTGTTCGAAGACCTGGTGGGGGCAGGGGGCGTTGTGACATTCCTTTCTGGGGCGCATTTGCGGTGCGCCCGCGTCGTGGTGGGGGCCGGTGTGTGTGCGGGGCTGCTCGGTGTGCTGCTGACCGGCTGCTCGGCCGGCGGATCGTCTAACTCGGCGGAGCCGGAAGGTTCGTCCGCGTCCGCGGCGGACAGCGCCACGCCGTCGCCCGCCACCACCGAACCCGCCTCCGTGCCCACCGACTCCCCTGCGGTCGAGACCACGGCTCCGCCCCCGTCGCCCTCCACGGCCGACACCCTGCCAAGTGAGCCGACCGGCGCTTCCGCGCTGTGGGGAGAGCAGTACAGCGGGACGGCGCAGGTCACGGTGGATGTGTACGACTACTGCAGCGCCGACGGTTCACGGCGGCTCGCGGACACCAAGACGTACTCCATGAACGCCACGCTGGACCTCGGACGCCCGCGCACCGGCGGGGGCGAGACCGAGACCAACCCGTTCTCCCTTCTGCTCGCGGTGGGGCAGCCTTCCGAGGCGGGCGCGGTGTCGTTTTGGTCGTCGGCCGTCAATACCGGTTCGAGCCAGGATCTGGCGGGGAACCCGCGCGACCCGAACCTGCTGCTCACGTACTGGGAGCTGGCGTGGGACGAAAGGCATGCGCAGAGCCGTCAGCCACCCCCGTCACGGCAAGAGGACGACGCCTCGCCCACAGCCCCGATCAGCGAACGGGCATCTCAGCGCTTTCCCTCGAAGAGAGCCACACCCATTTCCGATCCTTCGTCGTCAATTTCACAGCTGGATTACCGGTAGTGGTCGCCAAGTCGGTGGAAGCAGTGCCGGTCGGTGGGCACCTCGCACCTCCGCGAACTCGGTATTCGACGCGAGCAACTGCTCGACGGCGATGCGTGCGGCGCTCTCCTTGTAGGCCGTCATGTGGGCGGCGATCATGCCAGCGGCCACCGGAGTGGCGAACGACGTTCCGCTCCAGTGAGCGTAGCCTTCGAACATCACCTGGTCTGCCTTGGCAGTGGAGCTGTCGGCCACGCTCCGTGCGCTTGTGTGCCGCGGATGCTGACAGTTGCACAGGTAGGTGAAGCCGAAGGGGCAGGCATCGGGTGTGGAGCGCTGGTACACGTACGGGGCGGCTGCATAGAAGCCCGTCAGTGTGCTGGTGAGTCGCTCGCCGGGAGCGTAGGCCTTCACCCAGGAGCCGTGGTTGCTGAAGCAGGCGCCGTATTCGCCGTCGCTGCGCAGTGCGCCGACCGACAACACGACGTTCTCGAAGTCGGGCAGGGAAGCATAGGCGGCAGGCCAGTATGGGGTCGCGCTTGCGTTATCGCCCGCCGCCGCGACCAGCAGAGTCCGCTGAAGCCGTAGTTCCTGCATGAATGCCTCGACGCCTAGCAGGCCGTCAGCTCGGCCGTTGGAGGTGCCTGCGGAGAGACTGATGATGTCCGGCCAGCCGTGCCGGTCGATCACGTCGAAGAGCCGCTGGCCGAACTGGTCCTCCAGGACGGCGCCGACGTCGTTGAGGGTGTTGTGCACAGTGATGTCGGTGTTGCCTGCGACGGCGGCAAGGAGACCGGCGATGAAAGTGCCATGGCCGATGTACTGCAGCAGGTTGCCTTCGCTATCGGTCTCACTTGTGTGTGGGTAGCCGCGGACGTGAGCAAGCAGCGGAGCGAACTGGTAGTCGTGGGTGAGGCCATTGTCGATGACCAAGACGCCTACGGCGCTGTCGGAGTTGTATCTGTCCTCGGCCGGAGCCGGGTTGGTGCCCTGAGAAAGCGGGGCGGGCACCGGCTCGTAGCCGGGGCCAGCGTTCACGGGAGCAATCGAGACCACGTGGTTGCGGCTGACCAGGCGCCGTCCTGCGCGTCCCTCTGCCTCCCGCAGCGCGCGCAGGGCGCCCGCCACCGCGCGATCGCTGCGCCAGTCACCGTCGAGGGGATCTCCGACCTGGATGCGGGTGATACCCGAACGGTTGGACGCTGGGCTCGCGCGGTACACATATTCGGCAGACAGGTCGACAGCTTCGGTGAAGTGCATGCGCACGGTGTCCTCGACCAGGCACGCTTCCTCGCCGTCACGGGCCAGCACGACACCTCGTTCGTACATGAACTCCGCTGAGTCGCCCGGCCCCACTGCCAGGGGAGTATCTGGCATTGAGTGCTGCACCTGCTCGAATCTCCAGAATGCAAGGTCGAAAGGTACTCGCCGTTTGAATTGCTTGGTGACTTGGTGCGCCTCCTGGAGAGCAGCGCGGGCCGACGTGGATTGAGGATGTCGGGCGCCCAGCAGGGTCGATGAATTTTGAGCTGCGACCTCCAGAACATCTAAGGCGCGTGTCATGGTCTTCAAGTTCTGCTGTGACTCCGCCAGCATGTGCTGGGCTGCGGCCATCATCACAAGGGCTTCTAGCGCCCGGGGGTGTTCATTGCCCCAACGATCGATCTGTTGGTCGCATATCGTGACGAGGTATTGGGCCAACTTTCGTACGCGCTGCCGATCTGGCGACTCGGACTTTCGCTCCATTCGGAACTGGACGAAGGATGCACGCATCCGTACGTCCAGCCACGCTTCACCCGTGTCGGTTGAGGGTATGAGCTTCTCGGCTTGGCCGGCATACTGCTGAGCCTGGGGCCACTCTCCGAGTTGGGCCTCAAGCACACTGAGTTGGGTGAGCGCGATCGCCTTTTCCAATGGTGTCCGAGCGGCTTGCTCAGCTGTTATGAGAGCCTCGCGGGCCACGTGGTTTTTTCCGACCTCGGTGAGTGCCGTGGCCATTCGGGTGTGTACGGCGCACACATGTTGGGCAGGGACCAGTGAATTCCTCACCCAGTCGCTTATCACTTGGGCCGTTTGCGAGTAGTCCTCCTGCGCATCAACCCCTAGATCCCGGAGCATGGCTAAGAAGTAGGACATGTTGGTGGCGGCAGCGGGGCTGTCGAGCAAGTTTTCATCGGCCTTGAGGCGGCTTACCTCCTTATGCAGTTTAGGCAGGGCCTGCTCTTCACCTCGCACGGCTGCTTCAGCAGCGTCGATTCTGTGCTGCCATCGAGATTCAGAGGTTTCAGCCACGACCACCGGAGTCTCCTCCCATCGCGCGATCTCCAAGCTTCTGCAGCATCCAACGTCGCTGTTCCGCAGCTTCCGCCGAGGTAATGTATCCGCCCTCCTCCCACTGCTTCAGGGCCTTCAGTACTTCATCTGCCTCACGCACAGGTGCAAGGGAAATCTCAGAGGCGTTCGTTGTTGCGTTGCGCCCATGGGACAACGGTTTTGGCTCGCAGATCCACTGACGCTGCAGATTGACGCTGAGTTTAGGGAATCTACTCATTGCGTGCCGGATGGACGCAGCATAGAGAACGTTCGTTACATTGTTGTCGCCTTTGCGGCTGAGTTGCTCCTCCATGAGGAGGCCGACGACCAACTGCTCTGGATCGGTGTCCACGGGACTGCCGGAGTATCCCTCGTAAGTACCAAGTTCCTCTGTCACCGTCAGTTGGAACCCTGTGAACTCGCCGCCCGCAAGACTGGGGTAATTGATCGGATCATGCTTCATGGATCCACTCAGCCCTGTGGACTCGTCAGTCGGACGGTACGTGACGAGCCACTGTGTGTTCGGGCGCGGCCAGTCAGTTTCTGCAGGCTGTGGCAGATTATGGGTGTGAGCGTTTTCGACGGCTATCAAGGCAAGATCGCCATCCTTGATCGAATCACAGAGGCGGCCGGGAATTACCCGCCCCTCAGGCAGCTCGAGTTCCAGACGTGCATCCTCTGACGACAGATTTCTTAGACAATGCATGGCCGTGAGTACGTATCTTTGCGTCACGAGGAATCCGGCACCCAGAGGTCGGCCGTCCTCGCGGATCTGTACCCAGTGGTGCTCCTGGGTCATTGCGTGCCACCCGTTCGCTGGACGGTGAGCGTCACTTCGAATGACGCTTCCGCCGATGCCTTCGAAAGGATCACTCCAGCCTCCGCTGCCAGCGTGAGACCGAAGACGACTTGCATGCTGGCGACGGACCAGCCGTGCCGTTCCGGTACCTGGGACAGGGACTCCTGCGCAATTGCTGACGCTTGCAAGATGGCTTCTTGCAATTCGACAGAGCGGTCAGCCAACGGCGTGGCCTGACGTGCCTTGCTCCCGATTTGCCTGGCCCCGTATCCGTTGAGCTCTACGGTTTCAACTCGCACCAATGGTATGGCAGTTGTCATTTGATCCCCCATGGTGACGTCCTCCGGCCTGGCCAGGCCTGGTTTCCTCGGCGTAGACCTGTGGGCCCGTCTGCCGACATGTGTGTGACGAACGAGTTCTCTTTGGAGAGGAGAGGTGCGAACTCATGCCTGAGTTGAGCCGTTCTGGCCGACCCTGTGTTTCCTGTGGACTGGCGCGAAGGTACCGGCTGATGCAGCCGCCGGGCAGGCGCCGTACCAACAATCCATGCTCGGTTACGCACGCCGCATGACTGGTCTATGGGCCCTGGCCGAGGAAATCTGCGTACGCAGCGGTCATGTCCCGCGGGGGACACCGTTGGCGAATTCGGCGGTGGTCGCCAAATGACCTTGCGGCGGCGGGATGATGGCGGGAAACGGCGTGGGGGCGCGAGCGTGAGGTGATCGAGGTGTCGCTGCGTCCACGCCTGCCGGGTGAGGTTCCGGCCCAGACAGCTGAGGTGGCCCGGCTGGCGTTCCCGAAGGGCTGTCTGTGCATGCGGATCCTGGGAGCACTCGGGCCGCTCTTCGCCGACAAAGACTTCGTGGAGCTGTTCCCCCAGCGTGGTCAACCCGCCTGGCCACCGCATCAGTTGGCGCTCGTATCGGTGCTGCAGTTCGTGGAGGGGCTGTCGGATCGCCAGGCGGCCGCTGCGCTGCGCGGCCGCATCGACTGGAAGTTTCTCCTGGGGCTGGAGTTAACCGATCCCGGGTTCGACCATTCCGTGCTCAGCGAGTTCCGGGACCGTCTGGTGGCCGACCGGGCACCGCGGCGTGTGCTGGACCTGATCCTGGACCGGCTGCGGGAGGCCGGGCTGCTGGTACGGCCCGGCGGCCAGCGCACCGATTCCACGCACGTCCTGGCCGCGGTGCGCCGGCTGAACCGGCTGGAAAACACCGCGGAACACCTCCGCGCCGCGCTGAACGCACTGGCCGCCGCGGCGCCCGACTGGCTGCTGCAGACGGCGCCGGCCGACTGGTTCGACCGCTACCAGCGGCGCATCGAGGACTACCGGCTGCCGCGCGGCGAGGGTCCGCGCACCCAGTACATGGAGCAGACCGGCCAGGACGGCATACGGCTGCTGACCGCGGTATTCGCTCCTGGCGCCCCGACCTGGCTGCGGCAGATACCGGCAGTTAAGGCCCTGCGCCTGTGCTGGATCCAGGAGTTCACCATCACCGATGACCGGGTACGGATGCGCGGCCCGAAGGACATGCCGCCCTCCCGCGACCGCATCGAGTCCCCTTACGACGGCGAGGCCCGCTACTGCATCAAGAACGCCACCGAATGGAGCGGCTACAAGGTTCACCTGACCGAGACCTGCGACGCGCACCACCCGCACCTGATCACGCACGTCGCCACGACCGAGGCCACCGTCACCGACGTCGAGCTGACCGAGACGATCCACACCACGCTCGACGAGGCCGGGCTGCTGGCCGGCGAGCACTTCGTCGACCGCGGCTACGTCAACGCCATACTGCTGGCCACCAGCACCAGCCGCCACAGCGTCGAACTGACCGGCCCGATCCGTGAGGACATCACCTGGCAGGGCAAGGCCGACGAAGGCTTCGCCATCGACGGCTTCCGCATCGATTGGGACAGCTACACTGCCATCTGTCCGCAAGGCCACCGAAGCGTCCGCTGGAAAGCCCACCGCCAACAGCGGCCCGGCTACTGGCAGTCCAACGTGTTCTTCGACCGCCAGGACTGCACCACCTGCCCAGTACGCTCGAAATGCACCCGTTCAACGACCGAGCCACGCAAACTCGCCCTCGCCCCACGCGAGGAACACGACGCGATCCGTGCCAGGCGGCAGCTGCAGGAAACCGAGCAGTGGCGACGGCACTACGCCACCCGCGCCGGCGTCGAAGGCACCCTCGCCCAGGGGCTATGCCGCTGTGGCCTGCGCAGAAGCCGCCACATCGGCCTGAACAAGACCTGCCTTCAACACGTCCTCACCGCCGGCGCTCTCAACCTCATCCGAACCGACGCCTGGCTGACGGGAACACCACTCGCAAGCACCCGCACCTCCCGCTTCAGCCGCCTGCGCCCCGCATAGACACCGTCGAATTCGCCAACGGTGTCTCTCCATGGACGCAACCCGGTCTACTCCGAGAGACATCTCAACAACCCGGCAGTCCGGGCATCGGATAACCGCGACCCCGCTGAACTGCTGGTCCCCAGTACCCCGCGAGACCTGAGCGATCATTTGCTCGGCCAGTCCATCGGGGCGTCCGTGGAACGGCACCCGGGGTTGCCCCGGCGCAACGACGCCCGGTTGCCCGAAGACGAGGACGGACACGAACCAGCGGGTCCGAAGCTCCACACGTATGGCGGCGACAACGTGCACACTTGGCTGGCACGCCTCGCCGCCTATCTGAGGTCCGCCGACACGCAGCCTCCCTCCGCGATCGGTCCCGGCTCCACAACCGACCTCGTCCTCTCCCGGCTGTGGCCACTGGCAGGCGAACACCGCGTGCGCATCATGGACGGAATCGCCACCGGTCTCATCGTCCTGACGACGCTGCCCCTCGCCTGGACCACCTCCGCCCCCGTACTCGCCGTCGAAACGGTCAGCGGCATCGCGGTCGCGGCTGGCACCCGCGCCTCGGTTCGCCGTGTGCATCCGCCCAAGCGCATGGACTGGTACCGGGCGTTCACACCATCAGGACTGCGACAGTTCAGGATCGCTCTCAGGGACGGCCTCGCGGGAGCGCTGATCGGCGCGGCCGGAGGCGGACTGATCGGCGCACTGCTCGCCCACTCGGCATCGGGCGGGGGACTGGGTGCGGCCATAGGCGGCGTGATGTTCGGACTTGCGTCCGGCCTCGAGAGCGAACCCTCCCGAGCGACGTCACCACGCGGAACCATCCGCAGCGATCTGGCGGTCGCACTGTCCGGCGGGGCAGCCCTCGCCGCCGGGGCCGCGATCGGTGTCGCGGCCGGATTCTGGGGCGAGATCGGTTTCGTGGCCGCCATGACGGCCGGCGTCGGCGGTGTGCTGTCCATGGGTGTCGAGTCAGGGCGTCGCTATCTGGTCTTCGTCCTGTGCATGCGGGGCGAACTACCGCTGCGCCTGGGCCTCTTCCTCGACTGGGCTCTGTCCGCCGGACTGCTGCGCCTTGCCGGTACCGCGTACCAGTTCCGGCACGAGGGGCTTCAGGAGTGGCTGGAACGACATCCGGGCGCATCGTCGTCATAGAGCGAACCAGACCGCCTTGCTCTGCGGACGGCACAGTCCGGCATACGGAAACGGCAGACATCGTGATCTTCACGGTCCACTCGGAGCAAGTGCAACGCACCTCTCCAAACTCACCGCGAACGCCTCCTCCGAGGGGATAGCCCAACTTTTCGGAGAGTTGCGTTGAACGCCGCTACGCTCCTTGCACGGGCGGGAGTTGGCACGACATCCCGCGCCCCAGGGGGTGCCGATGGAACCGATGGCGGCAGACGATCCGCGGCGGGTGGACAAGTATGACCTCATCGGCCGCCTTGGGCAAGGGGGAATGGGCACAGTCTTCCTGGGAAGGTCGCCTGGAGGCCGACTTGTAGCGGTGAAGATCGTTCGTGACGAGCTTGCCCGCGACGGGGAATTCCGTCGCCGCTTCCGGCGTGAGGTTGCGGCGATGCGTAGAGTCGGCGGTTTCTGGACCGCCGCCGTGGTGGCGGCGGATCCTGACGCGACTGCACCCTGGCTGGCCACGGAATACGTTCCTGGACCTTCACTCGCCGTAGCCGTACGTCAGCATGGCCCGCTGCCCCCGGCTTGTGTACACGCCATCGCTGCCGGGTTGGCGGAGGCGCTCCTGGCCATCCATGCGTCCGGGCTCGTTCACCGCGACCTCAAGCCGTCGAATGTGCTGCTTACATCCGACGGTCCCAGGGTCATCGACTTCGGTATCGCCCGGGCCCTGGACGGCACGGCGCTGACTGGTTCCGGGCAAGTGATCGGCACGCCGGGTTTCCTGGCGCCGGAACAAATCACCGGCGAGCGGGCCGGCCCGCCGAGCGACATCTTCTGCTGCGGGCTGACCCTGGCATACGCGGCGACCGGCCGCAGCGTCTACGGCACCGGGAACGCACTGGCTCTGCTGTATCGGATCGCGCACGAGGCACCTGATCTGTCCGGGCTCCCGGACGCGTTGCGCCCGACCGTCGAACCGTGTCTCATCCGCCTGCCGGAAGCCCGTCCCACCGCCGGGCAACTACTGGAGCGGCTCGGCTCTGGGGTCCCGAAGGGAGCCTGGCTCCCCGGCCCGGTCACCGTCCTCATCCGCCGGCATGTAGAGGAGGCCACTGCCGCTCGGGGTGTGTCCGAGGGCCAGCAAGGTGCGGCTCCGCTCGTGCCCCGCGAGGAGGGGAGCCTGCTCGGGGTGCTACTCGTGGCGCGTGAGCCCATGACCGCCGACGAACTCGCAGCCATCCTCGGCTGGCCGATCTCACGCGTCATGGAGGAACGGGCTCAGGCCGGTGGCTTGGTGGACGGCGCGCATGCCCTCTGCCTCACCTCTGACGGCCACGCCGAGGCCATGCGCACAGTCAGCGCCGGCTGCCGTGAGGCCAGCCTGGGGCGCCTGCTGCTCTGGGCTGGCCGGTTCGCGCGTGACGGCTGGCCCGACGACACTCCCGCCTATGTCGTGCGGCAGTACGCGAACCATCTGGGCGAGAGCGCAGGCGCCAGCGCGCTTGCCGAACTGCCCTGTCCGCAATGGCTGAAGCTCAAGGAGAAGCACCACGCACTGTCGTCACTGACGAGTGACCTTGAACTGGCGGTGGAAACGGCCGCGCGACAAGATCCGCCGGACTGGGCCCACATGGTCAGTGCATCCCTCATTCACGCCACCATGGTCTCGACGGCCGGAGCTGCACCACCAGAAGCGGTCGCGTTGCTTGCCGAAGCGGCCGATCCGGATCGCGCGGCACAGCATGCGGCGTTGATCGCCGCACCCGACGACCGGGCTTCCGCCTACTGCCAAATCGCGGAAGTGCTGTGCTCCGCGGACCGCCGGACCGATGCGGCGAAAGCCGCCGAGCTTGCCCACTCCGCGCTGCGCAGCGCGCCATACTCGGGCAGGTATGACGCGTGGGCAGACGTCTCCACAGCGCTCATGAACACCGGCCAGCAGGAAAAGGCACGTGAGGCCGCCCGGCGGACTCTCGATTCGGCGAAGAACGCGAGCAAATGGGAAAGGGACTTGGCCTATGTGCGCGCCGCCCGGGTGCTGGTGGCGGCGAACATAAAACGCGAGGCAGAAACGATCAAGGATCTTGTCGCTGCCGATGCCGGATTCACGAAAGATTGGCTCAGGCAGCTGACGCTCAAACAGGTCGAGGCAGCACTGACCGAGCAGCAGGCAGTGCCAGACGCTCCGGTGCCGCACCGACCGACCGCTGTCCCTGAGTCGACGGACACGCTGGCGCAGATCCGGCGCCGTGTAGAAGCACACGTCCAGGGGCCGCCTGGAAGGCGAATCCTGGACCTCGCTCAGGAGGCGCTGTCCCTCGTGGCGCTGAGCTGCACCGAAGAGGCGGTCCTCGCCATGGAGCGGGCCGCCGCCCTGGCCGTGGACACGGACCCTGCGGTGAAGGCCCCCCAGCTGCCGCGACTGGCCATGGCGTACGCAAAGACGGGCAAGGAGGAGCTGGCCCGCAGGACGGCGGACGAGGCACTGGCGGCGGCGCGCCAGCTTCCTCCACACGCACACGAGACAACAGAGCATCTGAAGAGCATCGCCACAGAGCTTGCAGCCGCGGGTTTCGCAGCTCAGGCGGTTGAAGCCGCACGGACCATCGCTGACGAACGGGACCGGGAAGGCGCGGTGGCGGAAACGGCGAGCGCACTGGCCCGCGCGGCGCTGTTCGACGAGGCGGCCGAGGTGGCCCGGTCCCTCCCCGCCGGATACCGCGCCTGGGAGGCTCTGGTCGGTGTCGGCAGGGAACTGCTGAAGGCGGGGCGCCCGGCCAGAGCCCGCATGCTGCTCGAGCCGCTCCTGTCCGTCACGGCTCAGGCGGCCGAGGACGAGCGGAGCGCCGATGCACTGATGGGCCTGTCCCAAGTCCTCGTTGGTACCGGCGCGTTGGACCGGGCCAGGACAGTCACGAGCCAGGCGCTCAACCAAGCAGCGGGGACACGTCATCAGCGGACGGTCCGGCTTGGCGAAGTGGTTGACACCCTTGCGATGCTGGCAGAGGCACTGGCCCAGGCCGAACGGCACGAGGAGGCCGCGGCAGCCGTGTCCCAGGCGCTGGACACCGTGCGCCTCATGACGACGCTCGGTGAGACCGAGGCCGCGTGGTACCGGGTGTCGGCATCATGCCGGGTGGCTGGGGCGCTGGTACGGTGCGGCCGAATGCCGCAGGCACTGGCCATGTCCCAGGAGGAGCCCGACGCGGCAAACAAGGCCCGGATCCTGCTCGCAGTTGCCAGGACGCTGCTGGAGACCGGCGCCACTGCTCAGGCGATGCGACTCGTCCCCCAGGTCCAGGCCGCAGCACAAAGCGCCGATGGCGAATGGCGCACCGATCTGGTCCTCGGCGACGTTATCGAGATCCTCGCCGCTAACGGTCAGATAGACCGGATCCTGCCCCTGGCGCAATCAGCGCGTACGCCGGAAACACGGGTATCGATGCTGGTCAAGGCGGCGCGTGCACTCGGCGGCGCGGGCCAGGCCGCGAATGCCGCCATGGCCGCGGACCAGGCACTGACGACCGTGCAGGAGATGAGAGGCTCCGACAGAGCCAGAGCGCTTGGATCTGTCGGCGAAGCCTACGCCCGACTGGGCAGGACGGATCAGGCGCTGGCCTGCGCAGAAGACGCCCTGCAAGCTGACGACACCTTCGGACGCCATGCCTCCTTCCCTGCGGCCCGCGCCCTCGCCCTGGCTGGCCGGCCGGACCAGGCGGTCACCCTGGCACTGAAGCTGGGGCTGCCGCATGTGAGCCTCAACCTCTCTGGCATCGTCGAGGTGCTCGTCGAAGCCGGACGCCTCGACCAGGGGCTCGCGATCGTGCACCAGATGCCCCCACAAGGACCAGACAAAGCCCGATGGCTGGCCCGGATCGCGCGACGCCTGTCAGATGCAGGGCAGCAAACTCGCGGCGTGGAGATCCTGGAACAATCCCTGTCCGCAATGCGAACAGCCGGACGTAACACTTTCTTCCAGACACTTCCCGCCGTCCTCAGCACCCTCCTGGCAACAGACCAAAGGAACCAATCAGTCCAGGTTGCAGAGGCCGTACTCGCCACCGAGACATGGCTGACCGAGCGCGAAGACCCAGTGTGAGTAGCCAGGCTCGAACTGCGGATCGACACGGCGAGGACAGAGGAATCGAGAGAGAACGCCACGACGGTGACTGGGCTCGCGAGCTCGGTCGGCGGCGACGCACACGCCCGCGAGATTCCCATCTCCGCAGCGCTATGACTGATCGGGCGCTGCCGAGAAACGGATAAACAGACATGACGCCCTCTGGGTGGACCGGTCAATGGCCCAGATACCGCGATCTGCCCTTGCGTGACCGTCTTGGTAATTACACTCGGTCTACTGATCGCGACCAGGGGGCGGCGTGATGACTGAACGGGGAGCTGCGATCGGGCTGTCGGAGGCCATCGCAACGTTGCGCGAAGAGCTGTCCTCGGCGCTGGAAGCCGGGAGCGGTTCGCGGCTGCGGTTTCGTGCCAACACGGTGCAGCTCGATGTCGACGTGGCATTGACCCGGGAGGGCGGGGGCTTCGGAGGGGTGCGTTTTTGGGTGGTGTCCGCTGAGGCCAGAGGATCGGTCTCCCACAGCGTGACCCACCGCCTGTCCCTCAACCTTGAGCTGGTCGACATGTCCACGGAGGAGACCGGCGTACTCATCGGCGATGATCTCTCCGAGTCCCCGGAGTAGCGGGCCAACCATGGCTAGGCCGGAGGACGCAGACCGGCGTGACCGGCGGGAGGTCGAGATTCGAGTCGCCGGCGGTGCGAGTCACGCTTTCGGCTCCGGATACGTGGTGGCCCCCACAGCCGTGCTGACAGCACGTCATGTGGTCGAGCGGGCCATCCGCAACACCGGGTCCGTCGACGTGCGGCCCCTGGCCAGGGTCGGCCAGGAGGGCTGGCAGGGGTGCCGGATCGCCTGGCAGAGTCCCCTCTACGACGTGGCGCTGCTGGAGGTCGTCGACCCTGCGTTCCCTTTGCCGACCCCGGGCGGGACGGACACGCTCTGGGGCGGTGTACGGGGCAGTGTGCCGCTTACATGCACTGCTGTCGGTTTTCCGAGATCCGCAGCGATGGGCCGTGTTCGGGAGACCGAGCAGCTCGTGGGTGACGTGCTGCCCGGAGCCGGTGTGAAGCAGGGGCTGCTCAGTTTCGACATAGGCCAGGCCGAGGGCGAGTGGCACGGCATGTCGGGTGCCGCGTTGCTGCACGGCCCTTATGTCGTCGGGGTCCTCGTCGAGGACCAGAGCTCCCGCCTTCACGGGTCGCGTCGGATCTGGGCGTTCCCTGCGGAGCGCTGGGTTGCGCATCCGGGTTTCCGTGATGCCGCTGTCCAACTCGGTATCCCCATTGACCTCTTTGCTCTGCCGGAGCGGGAGCGCCGGAGCCCGGCAGCCGAGCGAGTGATGACCACGGTGAAGGACCTGTGGCTCACCGAATCCCTCAAGCCCTTGCAGGGAAAGGTCCGGCTCGACGTTCTGGCTATACGTTCCGACCACTTGATCGATGCCGATCCCTGGCGCACGCTGCCTGCGGAGCCGGATCCTGATGCGCTCCCTGAGCCCGCGTACGAAGCCGCCACTGAACTCATCGATCCCCATGCGGTGCCTCGGCTGCTGATCACCGGAGCGGCAGGGGCGGGCAAGACCACGCTGTTGCTGCAGCAGGCCCGTCGGCTGTGGAACGGGGCGAGTATCGACACCGGTCAGCCGATCCCCTTGCCGCTCAGTCTGCAGAGTTGGCGGGAGGGCGCTTTTGACAAATGGGTGCTGCACGAGTTGGGCCGCCGCACGTACGGGGTGAGGTCCGAGGACGCGCGTCGTTGGCTCTTCGACGGGGCTGTGACGCTGATGCTCGACGGGCTCGACGAGGCCTCTGAACCGTGGCGTTCACAACGGCTGGACTCATTGGCCGAATTCCTTAACAACCATGAGCAGTTCGGACGAGTCGGGATGGTGATCACCACCCGGCCGGAACGGATCATGACACAGCCCCGCCTGCCGCTGGGACATGCCCTGCGCGTGCTCCCGCTGGGCCAGGACGAGGTGGCCCGGCGACTCGCGGAGTCGGGCCCCGTATATGCCCGGTTGAGCCGCCGGGTGGAGGAGGATGCCGTCCTAGCCGACGTGCTGAGTAGCCCTCTGATGCTCGATGTAGCGGCTGCGACGGCACGCACGGGCGACCAGCCTGCGCCCGGAGGGACGGCGGAGGACTACCGCAGGCAGTTCTTCGACCTGCTTCTGCAGCATCTCCTCCCGCGGGCCAGGGACTTGCGGGGCAATGTCCCCACAGGACGCTCCATGCGCGGCCTGAGCAGAAAGCTGATTCGCCTGGCGCGGGTGCTGACCTACCGCGGGGAGACAACCTTCTACCCGGACCTGCTCACCTCGGAATGGACGGCGGCGGGCTACGCGGCTCTGCCCCCTCCGCAGCGCGGGTTCGTAGGGCGCCTGGTGACCTTCCTGGCGATCGTGTTCCCCGGCGCAGTGTTCATGCTTCTCGGCGCGCCCTTGTTCCTCACCGCCGGTGTCCTGGTGCTGGGTGTTCCCCGTGGTGTTGTGTTCGGTCTCGCCGCAGCCGCAGCGTTCGGTCTCGGCCGCGGATACAACAGCATGCCCAACGCGCTGGCCGCACGCTGGTCCTGGTCGTGGCTGGAGGCCGCACGTGGGCTGACAGCGGGCATTCTGGTAGTGGCCGGAGCGGCGCTCGTCGCTGCCTCAGTCCTGGCAACGAGTGCGAGTAGCGGGCTGTTCCTATTGCCGCTGTTACTGCTGATCGGCCTGGTCGCAGCACTCAGGTACGGCTTGTCCGGCGAGCGGCAGGCAGGAGGTCTGGCGACCATGTGGCTGGGCGTGGTGAGCGGGATAGTGACGGGGGCCGTCGTGGGCGGCCTGGAAACCCCGTTTCAGAAGGCCACGCCTGAGGCCGACCCAGCCGAGTGGATACCCCAACCCCTAGTCCCTGCCTTCCACACCATGGTGGGGCACCTGGCCGACTCCGCATTCGACGGGACGAACATCGGCGTCGTGGCCGGCCTGGTCGGAGGCTTCGCAGCCGGCTGGACCGGCGGTCTCGGCTTCGGCTTCATAGTGTCCGTCCTGGGCGCGGTGCCTGGCGCGCTCTCGGCAGGAACGGCCTTCGCGCTGGTGCGGGGCCTACAGCCGGATCCCGCGAAACCTGCCGTGCCGGCGCAGGCACTGCGGGCATCGGGACGGGTGATCCTTGTGGTGTGCGGGGCGTCTGCCGCACTCGCCGGAACGGGCCTGTGGCTCGTTGCACGCGAGGACGGGCCAGTGCGCGGTGCAAGCGCCGTGCTGCTGGTGGCGATCAGCCTACTGTTCGGCACCGGCCCCGTACGGGATTGGACCGATCACTGGGTCACGCGCTGGAGCCTGGCAACACGAGGAATCCTGCCCTGGGCTGTGACCGGATTCCTCGAGCGCGCTACGGAGCGCGCGCTGCTTGTGCCGATCGGGGGCGGCTACAGGTTTTTACCCCACGTCGAGTACCAGCACTACCTGGCAGGCAGGGACGAAGAGCAGGCCGCCGCCGGCCTCCCCACAGCCACGGCTGTGTGGACAGCTCCCATTCCGGATCACACACCGCAGACAGACAGGGCCGTGCTGCGCGGCTGGTGGACGGCATCCGCAGTGGGCCGACTGGCCAGCAAGGCTCTGAGCCAGGTCGTCGAGCACATTGTCTTTCCTCTGGCCAACCTCCTACTAGCCCGGAAGGTGCTGCTCGGAATGTTCCTGGGCTATCTGGCGAGCGGGCTGCTGGCGCTGGCTCCCGGCTTGGGAGAGGACGACGTGTGGCTTGCCGCCGGTCCGTGCGCATTCACTGGCGGCGTCCTACTGTTCCTGCATTCGGGAGGGCACCTGTCCTCCCTGTCCTTCCTCGATTCCTGGGACCGCGCGCTCAGCAAACCGCTCGACAGGCTCGTCTCATCGCTGGCGGTCGGGTGGCAGTGGCTTCTCGCACGCACGCCCCAACTCCCCCGGTTTCTGCGGCACATCGGCGTCGGCTCCCTCGCTGGTTACGTGCTCAGCGCCATCCCCAGAGCATTTCCCGGAACTGACGCGCAGCTCGACCTGCGGTTCAGCCTGGTGCTGGTCGGCGTCGGCGCCCTGGCAGGCCTCGCCCTGGCTCTCCGTAAGAAATGGAGGGCAACCTACAACGCCCCGACGAAGAAGATCAGGTAGCCGGAGCAGAACGTGCTGTTCTACAGGCCGGCATCCATCTCCCGCATCCGTGCCCCCTTATTCGGCCGCCCTGCTCTGCGAGTCTGGGCAGTCGGACACGCCCGGACGGACACGTGCGGCCGGAAAAGTCGAGGAAGTCCCCGACTGCGTGCGCGACAGCTTGGAGGGCGGCCCCGCTCCGGCCTGGGACACCGGCCGGAGCAGGGGCGGGCCGACTTGATCCGATCCCGTTCATGGCCAGCGACTAAGGCGGGGACTTCGTTCTCCCCGGTGTGCGGGGAGCTTTGTACTTGCGCCGTAAACCTCTCCCGTCAGAGCTGATATCGCCGCGCGCGGCCGTGGTGCAATGGAAGAGCTGGCGGCATACCGCGTGCAGTTGATCATGGTGTGGCGGGGACACGGGCTGGGTGGGTGTGAGCCATGATCGAGGGCTGGGGAGTGGGCGATGGCACCGATCGTATTAGTGCACGGGATCTTCAACCACGTCCGGGGGATGACGCCCGAGACAGCGGGACTGCGCCAGGCGGCGGTCTGCCTCCCGGGATTGGCCGAGGACGTTGGGAAGCTGCAGGCCCAGGTGCCGGAGCTGGTCATGGCCTACTACGCGGATCAGCTGCGGCAGGAGTTTCCGGCGCAGGCGCAATCGGCCCGCAGCGAGGGGGACTTCGAGTTCCTCAGCGGACGGCACCGGGTGCAGGCAGCGGAGTGGTTGGTCGCCGCAGGCGTACCGGTACCGGAGGATCCGCAGAATGTGGGGCTGGCGCCACTGCGGCAGATGCTCGGCTGGCTGATCGACGAGCGCAGCAGGAACCGCTTGGGCGCGGCGGTGACAGAACAGCTGATCCACCGCCTTGAACGCGTCATCGTCACAAATCTACGGGAGGTGGAGGCCTACACCACCTGGCCGGAGCGGCGGCGTCTGGTGCGGGACCGCTTGGCCACAGTGGTCCGGCGGGAGAGGCCTGCGGTGGTGATCGCGCACTCGCTGGGGTCGTACGTCGCCTACGAGACTCTGCATGCCTAACCGGAACTGGAGGTACAGCTGCTGGTGACGGTGGGCTCGCCGCTACGGGTCCCTTTGCTGGCGCGCCGACTGGACCCGGGGCTTCGCGCGGGCCGCGGGGCGTCACGGCGTGCTGCACCTGGAACCGATCCCCGCCGAGGGCCTGGATGCCGCTCACCAAACATGGGCACATTTGTTCTATATGGATGGCCGAAAGATCCTGCCGGGTGACGGCTTCAGTGATTGGATGCCGGTGTCAGAGCGTGTGGTCAGATCGTTGGACACGCCACTGGGCACACCCCTCGCGGAGGCGCGACTGGCCCGCGGGGGGGTGCCTCTATGTCCTTCGTCAAGCTGAGCTGGTCATGCGGCGGCCAGCTCGGGGTCTCGTGGTTCGTAGAAGGTGCCGTCGCGGAGCA